>JADGDY010000196.1 GCA_016744655.1 Bacteroidales bacterium
ATTTAATCCTCCGCAACATCAAAGTTCTTAACCTGATACTTAGCTGGGCCATTCATTCTCCCTATGGCACAGCTGGCAAAAGAAACCACTGTACTTTTAATATTATTTTGCCCCTTCTCAGGATAACCTTTTCTCTTTAACTTCGACTTAATTCGCGCAACAGTATCTTTCCCTTCAAACTCAAAAGTAATTTTACCAGTTTCAATTTCCACATCAACTTGACTTACCTTATCTTGCTTTTTCACCTCCTTTATAATGGTATTCTTGCAACCATTACATTTTACGTTTTCTACAAATATTTCCGCAACCATCACTGTTATTTTATTCACACAAATCTAAAGAGAATCCCAATAAACACTTACATATTAACACTTTTTTATCATTATTTTTATTTAAACTCTCTAAAGATAATATTTTTGCAAAAGCTATCTTTTCTGCAAAAAATATTTTAATTTTGAAGGCGTATTTCTATACAAATATCAAAAAACCTAACAAATGAATATACACGAATATCAAGGAAAAAAAATTCTGAAAAGTTTTGGCGTTAGAATACAAGAAGGTATTGTAGCTGCTACTCCCGACAAAGCAGTAGAAGCCGCCAAAGAATTACAAAAACAAACTGGTACTGATTGGTGGGTGATTAAAGCTCAAATTCATGCTGGTGGCCGTGGTAAAGGTGGCGGAGTAAAACTAGCCAAAAACCTCGATGAGGTGAAACAAATCGCAGATCAAATATTAGGAATGCAGTTGGTGACTCACCAAACTGGTCCAAAAGGAAAAAAAGTTTTAAAGGTTTTAGTGGGACAAGATGTTTATTATCCTGGCGAATCTGAAACTCAAGAGTATTATATGGGCGTATTACTCAATAGAGATACTGGAAGAAATATCATTATGTACAGCCCTGAAGGTGGTGTGGACATAGAAGGTGTTGCTGAAAAGACTCCTCACCTTATTTTTAAAGAAGAAATTGATCCTAAAGTGGGGCTTCAAGCTTTCCAAGCAAGAAAAATCGCTTTTAACTTAGGTCTAACTGGTGGAGCTGTTAAAGAAATGGTGAAGTTCGTATATGCACTTTATGCTGCTTATGAAGGAACTGATTCTAGCATGTTTGAAATCAATCCTGTTTTAAAGACTTCAGATAATTTAATTCTTGCTGTTGATGCCAAGGTAACTCTTGACGACAATGCCTTATTCCGTCATAAAGATTTTAAAGAATTACGCGACGAAACTGAGGAGGATCCTATTGAAGTAGAAGCTCGTAGATTCGACCTTAACTACGTGAAACTAGATGGTAACGTGGGTTGTATGGTAAATGGAGCTGGACTAGCCATGGCTACCATGGACATGATTAAAATGAGCGGTGGTGACCCTGCCAATTTCCTTGATGTTGGAGGAACTGCAAATGCAAAACGTGTTGAAGAAGCATTCCGTATCATTTTAAAAGACCCTAATGTGGAAGCTATCTTAGTAAATATCTTCGGTGGTATTGTTCGCTGCGACAGAGTAGCACAAGGTATAGTTGATGCTTATGCTAATATTGGCGATATTAAAGTTCCTATTATTGTAAGATTACAGGGAACCAATGCTACAGAAGGTAAAGAACTCATCGACAAATCTGGATTAAAAGTATCTTCTGCTATTGCTCTAGAAGATGCTGCAAGACTAGTACAAGAAGTGGTTGGATAAAGCCAAATTATTAAATAATACAAGCCGGATTCTTATTGAATTCGGCTTTTTTTGTGTTATATATTTCTTTCCCAAGTGTTAAATAGAACTTAGCAATTTGTATTCTAAATCTGAAAACCTTATATTAGCTTTACAATTATTATAAGGAAGAATTTATCGATAACCAATCTCTTGTAATTTTAACCAATTGCAATCTAAAAAACGATATACAATGAAGACTCAACAGTTTATTTATTTCCCAAGACAAGAAGCAGAATGTAATATCCAAAAATTTAATTTCTATCCAGACCTCATTTTGATTTTCGCTAGTAGATCTATGTTTGCTGACACCCCTTTAGTTAAAATGCTAAAACAAGCTTACCCAAAGGCGATAATCACTGGCTGTAGCACAAGTGGAGAAATCAATGGCGTAAATGTAAACGACAATAGCCTCACCGCAACAGCCGTAAAATTCGAAAAGACAAAGCTTAAATATAAAGAAGTAAATATTGCTGATTTTGAAAATTCAACAGAGGCGGGTAGTAATTTAGTTAAAGACCTAGTAGCTGATGATTTGAAGCATGTATTTGTACTTTCTGAAGGATTACAAGTAAACGGGACAGAATTAGTAAAAGGAGTGAGAGCCGGTCTACCTGAAGGTATTAACACCACAGGGGGCCTAGCTGGAGATGGCGCTGCATTTGAAAAAACAGTGGTCGTTTCTAACTCTGGAAAAGTAGAAAGCGGTCTCATTACTGCAATTGGCTTTTATGGCAATGATATACAAATTGGCTATGGTAGTCTTGGAGGTTGGGATAGTTTCGGAATTGAACGTTCTGTAACTAAATCTGATGGGAATGTTTTATATGAGATTGACAATCTTCCTGCTTTGGAACTATATAAATCATTTTTAGGAGAAAAAGCTGAAGAATTGCCTGCCTCTGGCCTACTCTTCCCACTCAGCATGCGCACCGAGGCTGGAGCAGAGCCAGTAGTAAGAACCATTCTGGCCGTAGACGAAGAAAAACAAAGCTTAACCTTTGCTGGTGATATTCCTGAAGGATCATTTATCAAACTTATGAAAGCAAATATAGACAGACTCATCAATGGTGCAGAAAATGCTGCAGAAGTTAGCGTGAACCCATTAACTGATAAAACTGCTCAATTGGCGATTCTAATTAGTTGTGTGGGAAGGAAATTAGTTTTAAAACAAATGGTAGAGGAAGAAGTAGAAGCAGTTCAAGAGGTAGTTGGAGAAAATGCCATCCTCACCGGTTTCTACTCCTATGGAGAAATGGCTCCTTTCCTCGAAGGTGCTAAATGTGAGCTTCACAACCAAACCATGACCATTACAACTTTTGCTGAATAATATAAAACTCAAATAACTCGATGCACCGCTTACTAAAAAGGCAAATAAAAAAAACATTATCAGCAGATCTGAATGAATCAGGTTTGCTCGATGATTTTATTGAAGCTGTTAATACAGCCTATAAGAACTTTGATTCCGATTATCAGCAATTAGAACGAACCCTTGAAATTAGTGCCAAAGAATCCTTTAAAGAACTTAGTGATTTTAAAGATGCCATTAGTAATACTTCAATGGTATTTATCACCGATTTTCACGGGTCCATTACTTTTGCAAACAACAATTTTATTGAAGCTATAGGCTATGAAAAAACAGAAATAATTGGACAAAGAATCCAACAGTTTAATAGCCGTTACCATGGTTCAGCATTTTATGAAGAAATGGCAGAAACCGTTGTAAACGGGAAAGTATGGAAAGGTGAAATTAGGGATGTGGCTAAAGATGGAAAATATTTTTGGACAGACACTACTATCGTCCCTTTCCTTAATTCTGCAGGAAAACCAACAAAGTATATTACCTTTAAAATTGATATTTCTAAGATTAAGGATGCCGAAGAAGAAACCATGGCCTATGCCAAAAACCTAGAGAAAATTAATAAAGAACTAGATCAGTTTGCTTATGTAGTTTCTCACGATTTAAAAGCTCCCTTAAGAGCAATTAATAATCTTTCGGAATGGATTGAGGAAGATATTGAGGAGGCCATGGATGAAGATACCAAGAATAATATGAATCTTTTGCGCTCACGTGTAAAGAGAATGGAAGGCTTAATAAATGGTATTTTGGAGTATAGTCGAGTAGGGAGAATCAAAGCAAAAATATCTCATGTAGAATTGAATCAATTTTTCCAAGATTTAAAAGAAGCCAATCAAACCAAAGAAAATATTCAGTTTGACATTCCCCAAAACTTACCCACCATTCATACGGAACGAGTTACTTTATACCAAGTGCTTCAAAATTTCATTAGCAATGCCATAAAGTATAATTCAAGTGATTCTATAAAAGTGAAAATTAGATTTGAAATCAATCCTCCATTTTATTATTTTAGTGTGACAGATAATGGTCCAGGTATTGCTGAGGAATATTTAGAAAAAATATTCGTCATTTTCCAAACACTTCAGGCTCGTGATAAAATTGAAAGTACTGGAGTTGGCTTAGCTATCGTGAAGAAGATTGTAGAAGACAAGGGAGGGAATATAGAAGTTGATAGTAAAATTGGTGAAGGCAGTTCCTTTAGATTTAGCTGGCCCATAATTATTAAAAACGAAATAGATTAACTCATGACAGATAAATTAATAAATATTCTATTGATTGAAGATGATGAAGTAGATATTATGAATGTGAAAAGAGCATTCAAAAAAAACAATATCGAGAATCCTTTATATGTAGCACACGATGGTGTGGAAGCACTTGAAAAACTAAGAGGTTTAGAAGAACAGAGGATTCCTTTTCCTCGCATTATCCTTTTAGATTTAAATATGCCTCGTATGGGAGGATTAGAATTTCTCGAAGAAATGAGAAAAGATGAGAAACTCAAAACTATTTCTGTATTTATAATGACTACCAGTAATGAAGAAAGTGATAAATTAAAAGCATTTAATCTCAATGTGGCTGGATATATTTTAAAACCACTTTCAATGGACCAGTTTATTCATGCTGTTTCTACATTAAAAAGCTACTGGAAGCTTTGCGAATTTCCACCAAACTAAACCAAATGAAAGACGCCGAACAAATTAGAATTCTATTAGTTGATGACGATGAAATTGATATTATGGCTTTTAAAAGAGCTCTCAAGAAAGCAGATATTTCACATAACATCACCTCATTTACTTATGCAAAGGAAGCCCTAAACCATCTTGCAGAGCATAAATCTGACTATGATTGTATTTTTATCGATTACCTTTTACCAGGAGTAGATGGTTTGCAACTTCTTAGGCAAATAAACGAACTAGATGTTTCTGTTCCAATTAGTGTGATCACTTCCCATGGTGATGAGAAATTGGCTGTGGAAATTATGAAAGAAGGAGCATTTGACTACTTCCCAAAATCTGATGTTAGAGCCGAGCAATTGAGAAAAAAAATCAACTCTATACTTCAATATAATGAAGTTCAAAATGAAAAGCTAGAAGTTGAAAAATCTCTACAAAAACATAAATTATTTCTTCAAGGCATTACACAATCTTCGCCCAATATTATATATATCTTTAATATGGAGCAAAGAGAATTCACCTATGCCAATAGAAATATACTGAATGACCTTGGCTTTGAAATTTCTGAAGATGAAGTATCTGGATATAATTCCATTATAGAGCAAATGAATAAAGAGGATGCTCAAGCTGCTTTTAAATACATGGAAGAAATTGCTATTAATCCTAATTATCAAAATTCAGAACTCGAATTTCGATTAAAAAATGCTAATGGAGAATGGATATGGTTCTTTAATAAAGATTCTATTTTTAGTCGATATAAAAATGGGCATGTGAAAGAGATTATTGGAACCACAATAAATATTTCCAACCTTAAGAAAGTTGAGGAAGAATCGGCACAAGCAAAAGATGTAGCTGAAAAAGCTCTGGAGATAAAAGCTGAATTTCTTTCTAATATGAGTCATGAAATTAGGACTCCAATGAATGCTATAATTGGATTAACTGATATTGTATTACAAGAACCACTCACTGCATTGGTAAAAGACAATTTAAAAACCATAAAACACTCTGCAGATAATCTTTTAGTGGTAATTAATGATATCTTAGATTTCTCGAAGATAGAAGCTGGGAAAGTAAAAATTGAGAAAACAAGCTTTAACTTCATCTATCAACTGGAGCATATCGAAAAAACTATGCTTTTTAAAGCTCAACAAAAACATTTAGATTTCAATCTCCATATCGATACGGATATTCCTGAATTTCTACTGGGTGACCCATTCCGACTTAATCAAATTATACTAAACCTTTGTAGTAACTCCATAAAATTTACTGATAAAGGACAGGTAGATATAAGAGTGAAACTAAATAAAAGAATTGGTGACCAAGTGAGCATACACTTTTCAGTAGAAGATACTGGAATTGGAATTTCGGAAGATCGCCAGAAAGAAATTTTTGAGAGTTTTACTCAAGCAGATGTAAACATCACCAGACAATTTGGAGGCACAGGTTTAGGTCTTTCCATCACCAAACAGCTTATCAGTTTAATGGGAGGCCAAATTCAGTTAACGAGTGAATTAGACAAAGGCTCTAAATTCTTCTTCGATTTGGATTTTACCATTAGCAAATCAGCAACAAAAGAATACGATGCCGTTAATTACACCGAAAAATGTCTAGCAGGACTTAATATCTTAGTTTTCGAGGATAATCTGATCAATCAAAAGGTAATTTCTCAGATTCTTGGGGCTTGGGGCTGTAAATTCAAACTCGCTGACAATGGAGAAATTGGAATTAACAAAATGGCTAAAGAAGCATTTGACCTCATCCTAATGGATTTACAAATGCCAGTGATGGATGGATACGAAACCACAGAAATGGTGAGAAAGGGTAAAGCTGGAATTAATAATATTAGAATTCCCATCATTGCTTTAACTGCGGATGCTTTCCCTGAGACGAAAGAAAAAGTAGTTAATCAAGGCATGAATGATTTGGTGAGTAAGCCCTTTAAAAAACAGGTTTTAAATCATAAGATTTACAAAATGGCTCTAAAACATTGCCCTGAACAGCTTTCATATAACGAAACAGATTAATCAGTCTAATATGGAGAATTCTGAATTCTCACTCTTATATTCTGGAATCATTTTTTTAAGCAGCTTCACCAACTCAAACACATCTTGTTGAACTAAAGCTTCTTGAAAAGATAAAACTATTTTATTAACCTCCTCTAATTCTGATTCTTGCACATTTGCAATCAGGATTTTACGGTGATGGGTAGGTTTTGTATTTTCTTCTTCTGCCAACAACTCCT
This sequence comes from Bacteroidales bacterium, assembly GCA_016744655.1. Lineage (GTDB taxonomy): Bacteria > Bacteroidota > Bacteroidia > Bacteroidales > UBA12170 > UBA12170. The sequence goes on from JADGDY010000196.1 coordinate 6,980, forward strand.
CATAAAGTTTCTCTCCCGGACGTAAACCTGAAAATTCAATGGTAATATCTTTATCTAGCTCCAAGCCAGAAAGACGAATCATCTTTTTAGCTAAATCCACAATTTTAACCGATTCACCCATGTCAAAAACGAAAATCTCCCCTCCTTTTCCCATACTTCCAGCTTCTAATACTAAACGACAAGCTTCTGGTATGGTCATGAAAAAACGAGTAATATCTTTATGGGTCACTGTAACTGGACCTCCTTTTGCAATTTGTCGTTCAAATAAAGGAATAACAGAACCATTTGAGCCCAATACATTTCCGAATCGAGTAGTGATAAACTGAGTCTTTGAAGTAGACGCTAATGAACGGACGTAGATTTCGGCAAAACGCTTGCTGGCTCCCATCACATTAGTAGGATTTACAGCCTTATCAGTTGAAATCATCACAAACTTACTAACCTGATATTTTACCGACAAATCAGCCATATTTCTTGTCCCCAAAACATTTACCCTAATAGCTTCCATAGGATTCTTCTCCATCATGGGAACGTGTTTATATGCAGCTGCATGAAAAACATAATTGGGTTTAAAAGTAGAGAAGATTGCCTTCATTCTATCTGGATTAGCCACATCAGCTAAAATATAGCGTGCTTCCACATCTGGGAAATTTGCTACTTGTTCCAATTCTAATTGAAACAATGGGCTTTCAGCTTGGTCAACCAAAAGGAGCATTTTAGGTTTAAACCGACTTACTTGTCTTACCAATTCACTCCCAATACTCCCTGCTGCACCACTTATTAAAACAACTTTATCACGAAGATCTTCTTTCACTTTTAACTCAGAAAGTTTTATTTCTTCCCTCCCCAATAAATCTTCTATCTTAACACTTCTAATTTGTTTTAAACTCAACTCCCCATTAATCCAGGTTTGTACTGGTGGTACATTTAATACTTCTACATTTAGTTTGATACAAATATCAATCAATTCTTGCTTTCTTGCGTTGGATAAGCCTTGGACTGCTAGAATTAATTGTTCAATATTTTTTTCTTCTATAATGGCTTTGATATTTAAACCAGAATAGACCTTAGTGCCTCCAAGCCTTTTCTTAATTTTAGATTTATCATCATCAAAAAAACCAATAACTTTTACTTTTGAATTCACCTCTGCTTCTAAAGCCAACTTGGTAATTACACCAGCTTCACCAGCACCAAAAATCATCACTTTCGTAAATCCAGAATGCGGTTTTGAAAGCTCTTTATATGCAATCTTCACAAAAACTCGATAACTCACTAGAAATAATAGAGAGGTGATAAATTCTAAAATAATAATACTATAAGGAATCAGAT
>JADGDY010000197.1 GCA_016744655.1 Bacteroidales bacterium
GAATAGGAGTACTGTATTAGGTTGGATTACAAACCTGAACTTGCGGGAGCTAGGGGATATTTTATTCATTTACAACCACTAATAACTCTTTGTTAATTGGTTTTGGTAAGTTTTTACCAAATATCTTAATGTTTAAGGAAATTTTTTCATTAATACAATTTGGTGCTGCTACAAATCTAATAGGAGTTCTAAATATATCAATTGGTATACTATGTTTTACATCTCCTATATTCTCAAAAATTACATACTTATCTTCTGTCTCGGTTACTTTTGGATAATGCATTTCTTCCAAAGAAGGTCCGATAACTGGCATATGTTTTATTTTATCAATCCAGCTTCTATTATCAGGTTCTTGATAAACAGAATTAGCAATTAAAAATTTATCGTTTTTCTTTATCAGTATTTCAACAGAAGCATCTTCAAGATATTCATCACCATTATTAATAATCGTCAAATTTATTCTCATTGATTTTCTCTCAAATAGATAATATAGATCATCATCCCGATATGTTTTTTTTACAGATTCAAGGTTTTCCTTCAATGTTGATAGACTTCTATCTTCATATGTAGTTCCTCCCATCATTCGTATGTCTGGGTTTATAAATCTTAATCCAATGTCATCTGTTTGCTTTAATTTTTCTTCTTTATCTTTAATAATTTTCTTTATCTTTTTAGCAGCTTTATCAGATGGATATTCCAAATTAATTATAGGTTTCACAATAAGAATTTTACTTTTTGAGTCAGTAAAACTCAAACTTATAGTTCCTTTAAAGTTTCCAACTGAAGTTTTTTGGGAAATAAAATAATCAATATCGTTTCTTGTAACTCTTGTTTGATGAGAACCTTTCCGAATAAAACAATCGCCTTTTTTAAGTTTCCCATAATCCTTTTTTAACATATATGGCGGATTCGAGCTGTTTAGGATTTGAAAAACACCAATTTTTTTTGAATCAAAATCAAAAGGATAATATTTAAAAACAATTTCGGGTTCTATATTTTCATTTATTAACTGTTGATATGTGGCTTCATCAATGAAATCGTCTTTAATCCCAATAATATCTCTTTCGCCATTAGCTTTATGATTTACTCCAATGATAATAAACTTATCTTCTTTTATTTTGGAATTAGCCATCGAAATTATGTCTTTAAGGAAGTCAATGTACTTTTCCTTTTTATATTGAATTGCCTTAAAGTCTAATGCAGTATTCTCATTCTCAAATTGTATTATATCTTCGAGTTCTTTCATATGCTTGCTAGGGTATTTATAAAACACACAATTCGTATGTTTTTTCGTTGATAATTAGTAAAAGTACATATATTCTCCCATATAGGTATGTAAAACGTAAAGCCAATATTTAGACTCTCTATTTTCACAACGTATATTCTAAAGACAAACCAAATTGATGTTTATAAGGAGGGCGATACTTCTAAACAAAAAAAGCCCACTCTTACGAGCAGGCTTGAAATATCATAAAAACAAAAATCAACTATTGTTCTTCGCCCAATAGGATTTTTAGCATTTGAATTCCGCATTGTGAGATTACTGTTCCAGGGCCAAATACTGCAGCAGCACCAGCTTGGTAGAGGAAATCATAGTCTTGGTGAGGAATTACTCCACCCACAATAACCATAATGTCTTCGCGGCCTAATGCTTTTAATTCTGCAATTACTTGTGGAACTAAAGTTTTATGTCCTGCTGCTAAACTCGATACACCTAATATGTGTACATCATTTTCAACGGCCTGACGAGCAGCTTCTGATGGAGTTTGGAATAAAGGTCCTATGTCTACGTCGAATCCTATATCGGCATATCCTGTAGCCACCACTTTGGCTCCTCTATCGTGTCCATCTTGTCCCATCTTGGCAATCATAATACGTGGGCGACGGCCTTCTTCCTGAGCAAATTTCTCTGCTAATCTTGTAGCTTCTTCAAACATCTTATCGTTTTTAGCTTCTGCTGAATATACACCAGAAATAGAACGAATAACAGCGCTATAACGGCCATATTTGCTTTCTAATGCATCAGAAATCTCACCTAAGCTGGCACGTTTCTGAGCTGCATCAACAGCTAATTCTAGAAGATTACCTTCACCAGTATTTGCTGATGTTACTAAAGCTTGTAAAGCTGCTTGTACTTCTTCTTCGTTTCTATTGTCTCTTAATTTCTTAAGACGTGCAATTTGAGCATCTCTTACTGCTGAGTTGTCAATATCTAAGATATCCAATGGATCTTCTTTCTCTAAACGATATTTGTTTACCCCAACAATAGTATCTTTATGTGAATCGATACGGGCTTGCTTTCTAGCTGCAGCCTCCTCAATTCTCATTTTTGGTACACCAGTTTCAATAGCTTTTGCCATTCCACCTAGTTCCTGAACTTCTTCGATTAAAGCCCAAGCTTTGTCAGCAATTTCCTTGGTTAATGATTCTACATAATAAGAACCAGCCCATGGGTCAAGAGAACGACAAATTTGAGTTTCCTCTTGCAAGTAAATCTGAGTATTACGAGCAATACGAGCAGAGAAGTCAGTAGGTAAAGCAATAGCTTCATCTAAAGCATTGGTATGTAAAGACTGTGTGTGACCTAGAGCAGCACTCATGGCCTCAATACAAGTTCTTCCCACATTATTAAATGGATCTTGCTCTGTTAAACTCCAACCAGAAGTTTGACTGTGTGTTCTTAAAGCCATTGACTTAGGATTCTTAGGATTGAATTGTTTTACAATCTTAGCCCAAAGCATTCTGGCAGCTCTCATCTTAGCAATTTCCATGAAGTGGTTCATACCTACAGCCCAGAAGAAAGAAAGGCGAGGAGCAAAGGCATCAATATCCATACCTGCATTAATTCCCGCTTTCAAATATTCTAAACCATCTGCTAATGTATAAGCCAATTCGATATCTGCTGTGGCACCTGCTTCTTGCATGTGGTAACCAGAGATAGAAATAGAATTGAACTTAGGCATTTTCTTTGAAGTATATTCAAAGATATCCGCTATGATTTTCATAGAAGGTAGAGGAGGGTAAATATAAGTATTTCTCACCATAAACTCCTTCAAAATATCATTTTGAATAGTTCCACTGAGCTCTTCTAATTTTACACCTTGCTCTAATCCTGCTACTATATAAAAGGCCAATACAGGAAGTACCGCACCATTCATAGTCATAGAAACAGACATTTTATCCAAAGGAATTTGGTCGAATAAAATCTCCATGTCTAAAATACTATCCACAGCAACACCCGCTTTACCCACATCACCAGTTACACGATCGTGATCGGAATCGTAACCTCTGTGAGTAGCCAAGTCAAATGCAATAGATAATCCTTTCTGACCAGCCGCTAAGTTTCTGCGGTAAAAAGCATTAGATTCTTCTGCAGTAGAGAATCCAGCATACTGACGAACTGTCCAAGGGCGCATAGCATACATGCCTGAGTATGGACCTCTTAAAAAAGGAGGAAGTCCAGCAGCATAATTTAAATGCTCCATGCCTTTTAAATCATCAGAAGAATAAACCGGTTTTACCGAAATCTTTTCTGGTGTATTCCAATCTTTTTCAATCTTATTCTGCTTTTCCCACTCTTGAGTAGTTTGAGTAGAAGCAGGATTAGATTTAATCTGTATATTCTTAAAATTTGGTTTCATCTTTCTTCTCCTTTGATTATTCAATAATTCCTAATTCTTTTTGATAAGCCTTAAGCTCTTCAAGAAGGTTAGATTTAACATGAATCAATTTGCTTAAACCATTAGCTTTAAATTCTTCGATAAGGTTTTTAGGATAACCAGCCACAACACCAATTGTAGTGTCTTTAGTTGCTTTGGCAAAATCCATACCTAAGGTAGCATATTCATCATCGGAACTACAAAGAACCACGATATCGGCATTGGCAGCTTTAGCAGCAGCTAATCCTTCTTCAATAGTTGTGAAACCATTATTATCTTGAACTTCAAAACCAGCAACAGCAAAGAAATTACAAGCAAATTGTGCTCTGGCTTTTCTCATGTTTAGGTTTCCAATGGTTAACATGAATGCTAAAGGACGTTTATTGTCTTTGGCATACATATCAGTAGTGAAACGAAGCATTTCGAAGTCTTGAGTCACACGGAATTGTTTTAATGTTCTAACAGTAGCATTTTTCGATGTTTGGTCGAAAGGCTTAAGGCTGTCAGGATTAATTACGTGGTCAAAAGCTTCAGTGAAGTTAGGATACTGGTTAGTACCTAAATAAATCTCTTTACGTTTAGCAGCAAAGTCTTTTCTTTCAGCAGCAGATTTCTCTACTTCATCTTGAACGAAACCAGCTTTAATAGCATCGCTATATCCACCTAGTTCATCAACTTTAAGGAATAATTCCCAAGCCTTTTCTACCAATTCGTTGGTTAGTGATTCAATATAATAAGAACCGGCTCCTGGGTCAACTACTTTGTCAATAAAGCTTTCTTCTTTCAATAATAACTGCTGATTACGAGCTATTCTTTCAGAGAATTCAGTTGGCCATTCGAAATTGGCATTATAAGGAAGAACAGTGAAAGAATCGGTACCACCTAATAAGGCAGAGAAAGATTCAGTTGTTGTTCTAAGCATATTCACATGTGCATCGTATACCGTCTTGTTTAAGCTGATATTAGAAGAGTGGATATGCATTTTTGTTTTATCTGTATTTTCTGGACCGTAAGCATTTACTACGTTTGCCCATAAAATTCTTGCAGCTCTTAATTTGGCGATTTCCATGAAATAATTTGGACCTACACCTAAATGGTATTTAATGCGAGGAGCGATATCATCAACAGAAAGTCCTTCGTCGGTTAAGCGAGTGATGTATTCAGCACCCATGCTTAAACTGAAAGCTAATTCTTGAACCACATTAGCACCAGCATTTCTTAAATTCAATCCGTTAACACTTAGTGTTTTGAATTTTGGAAGGAATTCGGCTGCTTGAATCAACTGAGCAGCATGTTTGAAAGCATAATCTTCTGATTGGCAGAAGAGGCCTTTGAAAGTAAGGTTATAGAAAGGATCGAAATCCACAGAACCTTCAATTTTCTCAGGGGCTCTGTTATACTTTTTCACTAACTCTTCGTAAACTGAAATCACTTTGTGAGCACCAGGGCCAATCTTGAAGTTTACTTCAACGCTATCGGCTTGGATGTTTTCCATTAGTTTCTCGATATCAGAAACCTTGGCAAGATATTTGTCGCTGAAGATAAAGCATAATGAATTTACGCCTTTCATTAAGATATCTAAAGCTTTTTTATTCGCTTTTTCTACGTCGTCAACAAAGATATCTTGTCTTACTAACCAATCGTTATTGTGTTTCTTGCTTCCTCTAACATAAGGAAACTGATCTGGCTTGCTATCCAGATGGCTAATGCTTTCAAGGTCTTCGCTGCGATAAAAAGGTTTAACCTGAATACCTTCGGGACTATTCCAAAATAATCTTCTATGATAATCGGCACCTTTCAAATCTGTTTTGATTTTCTCTTCCCACTTTTCAGTTGAAATAGGGGCAAAGTCCTCAAACAGGTTTTGATTTGTTTTATCCTGACTCATAATTTAATATTTAAAATTCAAATGGTATTTATTGAATGTATTTAACTATATATTTCAATGTGCAAATTTAAAACATTTATGCCCCCCGAATGAGCTTTTCGTGAAAAGGATAACAATATATAATGAGTCTAATTATTAGCAATATTTTAAGAAGTCTAAGTATGGCTTCTGAAGTATTGTGTTTGCTGCAAGTTTCATAGAATCAGATTCTTTACCATAAAGTTTTTTTGAGGATGCTAAGATTATTTATTAAAACTTAATGAAAGAAATTGGTGTTTCATTCTAAATAAGGTCAAAGCCAAATTACCTATTATGAAGAACTCTTTTTTTCCCATGAAGATTTTGGTCTTAAACAAAGTGGAGTTAGTTGAATAGATAATGAGTTGGAGGTGGTATATATTAAGGAGTAGGGGAACAGGGCAAACTCATACCTTTATTGGTGCAATTATTTATGACAAAAGCTAGCGCGGATCTACCTAGAAGTAGACAATTCTATCTAGCCATGCTCTATAAATAGATTTGCAATCCGGGCAGTAAAAACGCTTTTTTATATTTTTATAAACGCACGGAAAACATTTCCGCGCCAGCCTTATGTGAATAACAGTTCCCTTTTACAAGGACCCAGATAATAAGAATTATCATTTTGAGCAAAATGAAATGAGTGAAGAATCTTTTATTGATATGAGGATAGGTATCTGATGAAAATGGCATTTATATTCAAATGTTATCAGCTTTTAATTTGATATTAATCCCTATTTTTGCAGCATGAGTAAAAAACAAGAGATGAGCCCAGAGGAAATCGTAGAATTCGGTCTACGTCATACTTATGGCAAGTTAGTAAATGATGGTTTTGAAGTGTTATCTGTAATGCCGGAAGCTAATATGGATCCTCAAATATTAGCTAAAAAAGAGGAGCAGCTTTATTTTATTGTCATTAGAACCGATGTATATCCTAATGTTGGTGATTTACCCTCTATCTCTCGAATTACTCAAGTAAACGAACATGCCAAAAAGCATAATGCCATCACCAAATTCGTGAGCCTAGGAATCCTAAATGCCAATGCTAAAACAGAAGAAGAGAAATCGAAACTCTATAAAGGAGGCGAATTCTATATCAACTATTCTGGTTTGAAGGAGTTGGTTCGGGTTACTGGATAGGAGGATGTGAGGTGAAAAAGTCTTGTAAAGGGTGTAAGGAATTGTAAAGTATTGTAAGGGGTGGTAAAGATTTGTAAAGCATTGACATTTTTCTTTGCGCCTTTGAGTGAAACATAAGACATACAATTGAATCATCAAATCATTAAATAGGTGAGTTGTAGAAGGGGCGAACTGGAAAGTCTTCCTTCTATGAAATTTCTTTGCACCTCTGTGGTTTTGTGTGAAAAACTAGGTAGACTATTGCTACATTAAATTGGGAGATTATTTTATAGAGAACACACATTCAATTAGATAGTACTAACTGGCATAAGCAAATAATCAATACATTAATCCTCTATTTCAAATTCAGTATCGTATTCATCATAAGACCTAGCAGTAAAGTAGCCCATCACATCGTATCCAAAATTTGAAAGTGGATTATATGGTGTTCCGCTCATTCCGCCGCCACCTTGGTTATCGTTGAGTTGACTATAGTAGGCACTGGTTTCTTCATCGATAGAATAAACTCTTATTAATAATCTATCTCCGGGTTCTACATTAGCTCTGAAGGCATCATATTCTATAGTGTCATTATTAATGAAATATTTATCTTCGATAGTGCTGTAACTTGTAGTTGTTAGCGTATCGTTTCGCCAAATCCTTATTAAATAGTGATTAGTTCTACTTCTGTCATCGGTGAATTTTATGGTTGGCATGTATTTTACATCATCAGAATGTGGATTAGAAAACACCGATTCACTATATGTGACATCGATAATTTGAGTAGGAGCAATGAGTTCTGAACTGGCCACTCTGATATCACTATCGTCTTCCACACTTATAGTGTAAGTCTCGTTTGACTCTCCCAACATATTCTGACCACTATAAACTCCTTCTCCTAAATATTGAAGCTCTTCAATTTCATCTTTAGAGTTAATGATAATCACCAAGGCATCCTCTAAATATTTTGGCGTGTCATTATTAAAATAGTCACTGGTATAACTTAGCCTTACCCACGCCGTTGAATCTTTTTCAATTTTTCCATCAATGGATAATACAGGGCTGGAGCTGTTCAAGTCCACATCTATTACTTTCTCACATGAAGTGAATAAAAAATTGATTGTGAGTATGCTTATGATGAGGAAGCTATATTTGAATGTTATATTTTTCATGTTTCTTAAATTAAAATTTAAAATTCCAAGTTACTGATGGTACAATTCCGAAAAGGCTCAATTGCACTGCTTCTGTACTTCCAGGTGTGGTCTCACTTTCTCTAAAACTTATGGTGTAAGCGTTGTATCTGTTATATGCATTATACACTGAGAAATCCCAACTAGATTGGAAGCGTTTTTTCTTTTTTCCTTCTAAGTGGAAATTGAAATCTAATCGGTGGTAATCGGGCATTCTATAGCTATTTCTTTCGGTATAATATGGATAAATCTCTCCATCATATTCAAACTTACCACTAGGGAAGGTCACAGCATTTCCTGTATAGTAAACCCAAGTTGCAGAAATACTCATGCGCTCATTAATTTGGAAACTTCCTACCAATGAAATATCATG
>JADGDY010000018.1 GCA_016744655.1 Bacteroidales bacterium
TTTGAACTGCTTTAGAAAATCACTGTTTAATAAATCTTTCTTTTCCATATGTGTATCTGTTTGCCAAAGTTATCTCCAATTTTTTAATTGAACTTTTTTTAGGAGTTCAATTAAAATTAGGATAACTTTTTACAGTTTACACACTTCTTGGGATACTACCCAGAGGCGCAAAGACCAATATAACTCATATTTATCCATTCGATCATTGTATCATTAATTCCTTCACTCATTCTTCACTAAAAAATCACGCGACGGCGCAAAGTATACCCTATGCAAAACTTTACCATCCTTTACAATTCTTTACAATTCTTTACTAAATATGCCACGTCAAGCCGCAAAGACTTTGGGACTTTGGGACTTTGAGATACGGAGACTAGGGGCGTTGTTGGGATATTGACACCTTCTAAAGGGAACATTCACAAATAACTGCAGGAGCGCAAAGACCAATATAACTCAAATTCCCCCATTCAATCATTGTATCATTAACTTCTTCACTCATTATTTACAATAAATCTCACACAAAGCAACAGAGACGCAAAGTATATCCTTTACGAAACTTTACCATCCTTTACAATTTTTCACTATTTCTTCCCCTTAAACCCATTAACCATTAATAATTAACCATCGCTATCATTAACCATTAATTTGATACACTCCTCAAAAGATATAAACACATTCTTAATAAAATGATTTTGATTTTTTCTTAATATCTTCTATATTCGCTGATTAGCCAAAAAATCTTGTTTCTTAACATAAACATTACATTGGAATACCTATCCAAAAATCCTATTTGTTTATGTTTGCGATCTATTAATTAGAGATTGTACTTCTAGAAAGACTCACCAAAATTATCCACTGTTTTGCAGCTGGATTTTCAATTAACGTATACATTTAAACTTATATTTATATGAAAAAGATTTATTTTTTATTGTTTTTTGTTGGGATTGTATTTTTTGGTTTTGGGCAAGCTAACTTACCTGTGAATCAATCATCTTTAGATCCTGTTCCTGCAAACTTTACAAATAATGGAACCGATACATACAGTGGAGGATCAAGAAAGTTTAATACTCAAGGAGATTGGTTTTCATTGTTTTTTGATTCAGCACCTGGGGAACTGACTTTTGATGTTGGAATTAATAATGGTTATTCAGGGTCTATTCCTAGTTCTGTCACTTTTTCCCTAGAAGAGTCTTCTGATGGTTCTTCTTGGACAAATGTGTCTTCTTATTCTGATGAGCCAAGAGGAACTAAAACAGTATCTTCCTTAAATAGCGCAACAAGATATATAAGATGGATATATGATGTAAAACCTTCTGGTTCCAATGTGGCTTTGAAAAATGTTATTTTGTTAAAAGCAGCTTCGTCAAACAACACCGATACTGAAATATACGACCCAGCAGGACAACCTGCAGCAGCAAATATTGGTTCTTTAGTAGATACCGAAGGAGAAGCTGTTGATGTTTTTAAAATGGAAATTGAAGATCAAGGTTCAGGAGATGGCCTTGTTACTGATGTCACAAATATTAGAGTTAAACCTCATACATCAAATACTGCCGATTGGTCAGATAATATTGGAGGAATTTTAATAGATGATGGTAGTGTTTTTATTACTCCAGCAAGTGTTGATATCACAGATTCTTATATTGATATAGCTATTAGTTCAGGTGATTTACAAATTGCTGATGGTGGGTCTGAGGTTGTAACATTAGCAGTTTATTTAAATACATCAAATATTGATGATTATGGTGTTCTTTCATTTATGGTAGATGCGGATGACCATGGATTTGCAGCAGATGCTAGCGGATCAGGTTTTATATCAGAATTAACATTAGGAGATTTTAACTCAAATGATTTTACGATTCAAGTGGATGGAACACAGTTTTCATATGTTCAACAGCCTTCAAATGTAAATATTGATGTGGCTATGAGTCCATCAGTTCAAATTGCTTTTGCAGATGCAAATGGAAATGCTGATGAGGATTACAATGGAGTAGGCTATGGTATTAGTTTAACGACAACAGGAACTTTTGCAGCAGGTGCTACAACATCTGTTGATGCAGTAAATGGTGTGGCTACGTTTGATAATATTAAATTATCAGCTACAGGTACAGGATATGCAATATCGGCAAATGATGAGGATGGTTGGGGAATGAGTACTTTAGAAAGTGACGAGTTCGATGTTACGAACCTACCTTCAGAACCAAGTTCAGGTGATTTAATTATTACCGAATTATGTGGAGATGGTATATCTGGTACTGCTTCTGATGATGGTTATATAGAGGTTTTTAATAATACTACAAGTGTTGTTAGTTTAGATAATATAACTGCTCGATATTATAATTCAAACCCGGGAGGTGTTACAGAATCTTTTGAATTAAATGGTTCTATAAATCCTGGAGAATCTGTTGTTCTAACGCAAAATGGTTCTAATTTCTTAAGTACATATGGTATTGCTGCTGATTTTTCAGGTATTGGAGATTTCTATTTTAATGGCGGTGATGATGGAGTAGATATTTATCATAATACAAATGGTGTGATTGATGAGTTTAATTCTGCAGGTTCATGGAACTGGAATGATGACTATGTTTACGAAAGGATTAGTAATGGATCTGGAGCAGTAGAGAGCAACTGGTATCAATATCAAACTGGAGTCGGAACTCCTAAAGCTCTGTTAGAAATTACTTGGGATGGTAGTACCGATAATGATTGGGGTAGTTCAAGTAACTGGGATAAATTTGAACCAGGTGATTTTCAGAATTCTATTATACCAGTAGGGTTGATAAATTATCCAACAATATCAGGAGCAAGTAGTTGTTATGATTTAACTATCAAATCCAACGCCACAGGTGATGCATCAATACTAGGTCAAGCAAACCTTACAGTAAATGGAACAACAACAGTAGAAAGATACATTTCAGGTTATTCAAGTAGTTCAAATGGATGGCATTTTTTAGCTTCACCAGTGAACTCTATGACTATTGCCGGTTCTGATTTTGCGACTGGTACATTTGATTTATACAGATGGGGAGAAACTACTTCAGCTGATGAAAAATGGTTGAATTTTGAAGGTGGAACTTTTGGACATACAGAATTTGAAAGTGGATTAGGTTATTTACTTGCTCATAATACTGGAGGAACTTTTAAATTTACTGGAGCTCTAAATTCTATGTCATTTGTTGATGATGATGGTGACGTTGATAATAATAAACTACCGTTAACCTATACTGCTGGTGAAGGTGATGGTTGGAACTTAATCGGAAATCCTTATCCTTCTGGATTAGACTGGGCAGCATTGGATAAATCTGCAGGGAACATTGGAGGTTCATTCTATATTGTGAATCCTGCAGATGGTACTTATAAGTCATCAAATGGTGCAGCTATTAGTGATTTCCCTAATGGTCAAATTCCTCCACATCAAGGATTCTTTGTACAAGTAAGTGCAGCTTCTTCAATAGGTATAGCAACTTCTGATCAGGTGCATACTTCAAATCAATATGAGAAGTCATCAAATGCTTTTGAAGAAATCTTAGTCTTAGACTTAAACGGAGATAACTCCTCAAATAAAACATACTTCCAATTTAGAGACGATGCCACTGAAGAATTCGATTTCCATGCAGATGCATACAAACTTTTCGGTTGGGCAACCATTCCACAAATCTATTCTGAAATAGAAGGTACTCAGTATTCTATCAACTGTTTAAATCATTCTGAGGAAACAGTAAGTGTTCCTCTAGGAATATATTTGAAAGAAGATCAAGAGCTAACATTAGATTTCTCTGGAATGGATTCTTTCTATAATACCGTAAGAATTGATTTGGAAGACAAGGAAACTGGTTCTATGATCAATATTATTGAGAATCCTAGTTACACCTTCCAAGCCACAACAGAAGACAACGCAAATCGTTTCCTATTGCATTTTAATGGCGTAACTGCTGTTGAAGAATTAAGCGATGAAAATGCTCCTCAGATATATGCTGTTGAGGATGTTGTTTATATCAATCATGCTCAAGATTTAGATGCTGATGTCTTTATTTATAATACCAATGGTCAGTTGGTAGGACAAGATGAAATGAGTAAGGAAAGTATGAAGCGAGTTTCTGTTATTGGAAGTGCTGGTATTTACTTGGTGACTATCCAAACAGAAAATTCAGTTTATACAGAGAAAGTTTATATTAAGTAGAAATATTTATTCAGAAGAGGCAGGCTACAAAGCTTGTTTCTTCTGGATGATTAAAATCATATATGATGAAGAATTTAATCAAATCAATTTTAGTGACTTCAGTAATAGCTGTAGCTTTTTTAATAGCTACTCCAGTGCAAGCCGATCCTCCAGGAATGCCTGGTGATCATGGTGGTGATGGTGATGCCCCTCCTGGTGGTGGTGCGCCTATAGCTTCCGGTGTGGGTATCTTAATTGCTTTTGGTGGAGCTTATGCAGGAAAAAAAGTCTATCAACATAAAGCATAAGTTTATGACATGAGGTTTTTTTACAAAAAATCTCAGGCCTATTTTTTTAAACACATTTAATCTTATATTTGTCACAATAAAAACTGCTGACAACAGTTGTTATTATTGCATTAAACACACTTAAAATAATATGATATTGCCATTCCTTAAGAACCAAAGGTATTTAGTTATTCTTTTTGCTTTTATCCTGTTTTTTCAAATTCAACCCATTACTGCTCAGCCAGAACCTCCAGGTGGTGGTCATGGTCAAACAGGAAACCAAGTGCCAGGTGGTGGTGCTCCAGTAGCATCAGGACTTACTATTCTATTAGCTTTGAGTGGTATCTATGGTGCTAAGAAAATCCTTAACCAAAAGGAAGAGGAAGACTCTGTTTCCTAATCCTTTCTATGGTAGAATTAGGCAGTCAGTTCCTTACACTTTTTATTTCTGCTGATTTCAATCTATAAATTCAATTCATTTTTTTATTAAGAAAGGTTACTTATTCAAGTAATTAGATTGTGTGACACTGCTTTACTGCAAAATATCGCCTAGATAACTATACGGGGTTAAAGATATTTGTGGAGTAGACTTTGATATATAGCAGAGGTTTTTGTAATACTTTTTTGAAAAAGTGTTGAAGAAAAATATACTTTACGTTGTTTCAATATATCTGAATATTTTGGGCAATACTGTTAATAGATCCCTAAACTAACAAGAGTACAGTATGTCTAGATTGGTCATCCCCCAGAAAAATACTTTGATCCCTTAAAGCTCACTTTTTATTACAAATCGTATAACTATAGTAATCTCCAAACTTGCTAATGTGACGTTTGAAAATACAACTTGGATAAAAGGCAATCCTTTACTATGAGAAACATTTGAGTGTTTTACAAACCATGAATATATCATTCAGATAATAGACAAATTGAAAGAATATGAATAGTTTTATTTTAACATAAAGAAGGTTAAAATCAGGATACTAGGAGAATTAGTGTTTATATTTGAGGTGTATAAATACTAAACGCTATGAAATATTTCTATTTATTGAGTCTGGCTATTTTAGTTTCTTCTTGTGGGATATTTAAAAGAACATACTATCATGAATATGTAGTTACTGTAATTGATGATTACAAAGGTATCCCAATTGATAGTGCAGAAGTTAAGCTGGTTATTTTGAAGGATAATGTGAATCTCATTGATGAAGTTTACTATACTGATTCTAGCGGTAAGTGTGAATTTAAAATTGCAAGTCCAATTCCATCTCATAACCATCTTGTTATTAGTAAACCAGGGTATTGTAAACATTTATCTTTGAATAATGAGGAGAGAATCCCATGGTATATTTCTATTCATGAGAAAACTCCTAAAGAATTAACCTATAAACTAACTTCAGATTCTCTAAATCATTATAAATATTTCAAAGTTAATAGGCCTAGGTATGAAATAGATGAGTTTCTGGAAATGCTTAGAATAAATCAATTCCCACAGCAGAGAACACTACCTCAATTGAAATGGGATGATATTCCAAGTCTGTTAAATACAGGAATGGATACGACCATCATTAATCGCTATCCTGTAAATCCTATTTCTTCGCTGAGTTCAACCGAATGCTATATGGGAATCGTGACTCTCTGGTTTGTTGAATGTATTAGGTTAACAGAGCAACAAGGCGAATATGCTACTAGAGTTCTTTATCCATCTCAAACTCCATTTTTGCTGTATACTAACTCAGATTTATATAATTATCCAGGTAACAGCAAAGAACTTATGGAATTAGCATATACAGAATATTATTCTTGGTGGCAGAAAGCAAAACATATGGATAGAACTGAAGCATGTAAAATAGACCCACTTAAAGATTCAAAAGTTAAGTGGAAATAGGGTTTAAGCTGTAGTGTTTAATAGATTTGATTTTGAAATTTGGATGAAATGAGCTATTGTTATACATTTGTGAAACAGTATATATTTTACCAAATAGTCCAAATTCTGATGAAAAAAACCTACCTGTTTTTCCTAACGGTTCCTATCTTTCTCTTATGCTCCTGTAATCCACAGGGTATTTCGAAAATAGAAAAAAGCTATCCCATATTAGCCTATCATGAATATGTGAAAGTATATAATATAGATGATGAAGTTCCTTTAGGAGCAGAAGTGCTAGGCACGGTAAAAGTTATTAATTCTGATTATAGTTCTAAATGCAATTACGAAAGTGCTGTTGATGAGGCTTGTTTGGAAGCTAGAAAAGTAGGAGGCAATGCAATTAAGATTATAGAGCACATGAAACCTAATTTCTGGGTCTCTTGTCATAGAGTAAATGCGGAAATTTTAAGGATAGAAGAATGATAAATCAAATGATAGCTCGCATAATATTTATAAGCATTTTTGTCACTCTATATTCTACTTCTATTTTAGCTCAGGATTTAATAGTTACAATACAGAACGATTCCATAAATTGTAGAATTACAAAATATAAGGATAGTTATATCTATTTCACTTATAAGAATGGAGATGATTATAGGTCTACCTTATTATCACAAGATCAGGTTGAAAAACGAGAATTAGGCTTCTTTAAAGTTGACCTAATTCCCAAAGAAAAAATAATTGGTTATGAAGAGTATCAGAAATTTAGATTTGGATTGGATTTTGGAATTAGTTATAGATTAGCACAACCTTCAGAAGAACTACCTTCAGAATTTCATGAATATGCAAAAGATTTAAAACGGGGTTTTTATCTTGGAGGAGAGTTTAGTTACTTTTTTCATCGAAAAATTGGTTTTGGAGTTAAAAGTGATTGGACTAAGTCTTCTAATAGCATGAATAATATTTATATTGAGGATGAAGATGGAAATAGAGAATATGGAGTAATGCGAGATAAAATATCTATTGTTTATGTAGGACCTCATTTATTATTTAGACATACTTACGACAGAAATGATAATGTTTTCTTGTTTGGAGTGGGTATGGGATATATGTCCTATAAAAATGATGCAGTAGTTATTGAAAGTTTTATTACTACTGGAAATACAACAGGTTTAACGATTGATTTTATGTACGACATTGCCTTGAATAAAAATTCGGCTATTAGTTTTAGAGCATCTATGTTATCAGGCTCATTGTTTGAAATTGAAATTGATGATGGAGCTAATATTGAAAAAATAGATTTGGAGCAAGAACAAATTATTGGTTTAAGTCGAGTTGATTTTACCATAGGTTTCCGATTTGGATATTGATTTAATGATAATGTAAGCGACTAATTCAATAAATAGTAAAACCCTGATTTGTAATTTTTTTACTGCAAATCAGGGTTTCTTTTTTTAGGAGTTTATTACTATTTCATTAAGTGGCAAAATAGCTATTTCCTCAAACTCTTCAACAATACTTCTAGCTCTCCAACTTGAGCATCCAAATCATCAATAACAGCTTTAATAGTAGCTTCTTTTGTTAAATCAGCTCCAGCAATTTTAAGCTGCTCTACCGGGTAATTATTACCACCCGATTTGAGGAGGTTTAGGTAATTATCTAGGCTAGAATTATCGCCTTTGGCTAATCCTTGTTTTACCTGTTGATATAAACTAGCAGAAGCAGCAAAGCTGGTGGCATATTGGTAAACATAGAAAGGTGAGCGGTAGAAGTGAGGAATACGTGCCCAGAAAATATTCTTTTGGTCACGGGTAAAAACCTCCGTTCCGTAATATTTCTCATCTAGCTTTTCGCAAAGTTCAGTTAAGCTATCAGCTGTCATGGCTTGATTGTTTTCTATCATCTGGTGGGCTTGCCACTCAAAATCAGCAAACATGGTTTGGATAAAGAAAGTGCCAATGATATTCTCAATGCTCTGTTGTAGTAATGCTGCTTTTTCTAATGGGTCATTACTGCGTTCCAACATGAGGTCTAGGAGGAGCCTTTCGTTAAAAGTACTGGCTACTTCAGCTACAAATATGGTGTAATCGTGAATATTGAAAGGCTGATTCTCTTCTGAGAGCATGGTGTGTAAACTGTGTCCTAGCTCATGAGCCAAAGTAAATACATGATCTTGTGTTCCATTATAATTCATCAAGATAAAAGGATGAACGCCATAAACGCCCATGCTATAAGCTCCAGAAGATTTTCCTTCGTTCTCGTAAACATCTATCCACCCGTTCTCCAAAGCTTTTGAAAACTTATTTTTATAGTCTAGTCCAAGTGGTTTTATGGACTCCGAAACTAGTTTCTTGGCCTCCTCGAAATCGTATTTTTTATCGTGCTCTACTAGAGTTAATCTGGAATCATAGGCGTGATAATCACCCAATAAATCTATATGTTCTGCACGTAGCTTGTGATATTTTTGTAAAGCTTGTGTATTTTCTCCAACCGTTTTTACCAAGTTCGCATACACTTCCAAAGGAATATTGTTGCTGTCTAACTTGGCTTCTAGGCTACTATTGAACTTTCGGCTACGAGCAAAAGCCACATCTTTATCGCAAATGCCTTTATAAATTGCAGCAATGGTATTTTTAATATCACCATAAAGTGGATAGAAGCTTTCTGCAGCCAGTTTTCTGTCTTCTCTGACTCTAGAAGTATTTAGTATTTCAGAATAATTTCCATGGGTGAGTTTTGTTTTCTCTCCGTTTTTTAATTCTATTTCTGGAAATTTCACATCGGCAGTGGTGAGCATGGTATAAGTATTTGCTGCAGTTCCCGATGGGCTAGAAAAATAGGAGAGGAGCTTTTCCATTTCTTCCGAAAGAATATGAGCTTTTCTCCTATAAGTTTTTTCTAAATTAAACTCATAGACTTTTAATCCTGCATTCTCGTTCATCCATTTTTTGCATTCCTCCTCCGGAATTTCCATTATTTCTGGAGTAATCCAAGAAGTAGCGGTATTAAAATCAGCAAGGAACATACTCACTTCTTGCATTTTTCCCAAGACTTCATTATTGCTATTATCGGTACTTTTTTGCAAAGCAGGATAAGCATAAACCTTATAGAGGATTTTTTCAATCTGATCCATTAAAATAAAAGCACTTAATAATGAATCGGCTCCTTGCTTTAATTTCCCTTTAAATTGGGTGAGTTCATCAGTTTGGGATTTGATGTTTTTAAAATCTTCCTCCCATGCTTTCCAGTCTGAATATATATGAGTGAAATCCCATTTGTATTGGGCGTCTATTTGGTTTCTATCTTGAGTTTTTGGACTTGTCATGCGTATTTGTTTAAACTATGATTTCATTCGAAGAATTTCGAATGGCAAAAATAGGAATTAAAGAGCAGTATGAATTGTGAAAAAAGCCAAAATATATTCTTAAATAATGACTGAACTCAATAATATCATTTTATCCAGTTTGTAAATCCTTCCATTACTTCATTCCAGTGACTTTTTTCATAATTCACTTTCCCATTTTCTACTTCAAAAAAATTATGTTCTAATCCCAAGTGTCTTTTTAGGTATAGGTTTGTTTTTTGTTTTTCAATGAAAAATAGAGGAATTATATCACATAAAGCGGCTGATTGATCTTCAGTTCCATATGTAAGATATATTGGGATATCTAAACTTAGCCAATCATCATAGTAGGTTTCGTTGAAAGTTTTCCATGCCTTTAAACTTGGATATACTATTATTGAATCTTCATTATTGACTTGCTCATAAAATCTATAATTATCATTCATTACGGAATCGGCTTTTCCCCAACTAGTTTTTCCTAATTGGGCGTCTAATCGAGCTTCTCTGATAAACTGATCAATCCTTCCAAAAGGGTTGGCAGCAAAAAGACCAAGATGTGTGACATCACTATTGGTAACTGCTATTTTTGTAGCTACTTTTGTTCCTTGAGAATGACCGGCAATAACCAACTTATTCGCATCTACCCAAGATTTATCTTTCAGAAAGTTTAAAACTATATTTGCCCTATCCACATAATTTTCAAGGTAATTACCATCTATAAAATCATCGGAAAAAGCATTAGGCATTTTTGGATTTGGGATATAATTATATTGATTATCTAAGTTTTCTATTTTAGCTTTTATAGGAATCATTGGCATAGAAATGACTACCAAATGATATTCTTTTATAATATCTTGATAACTGAAATTGTTAATTCCGCCACCAAAAAAGCAAAAGCCATAATTTTCTATTTCACAAAAAAGAGGGACAGGCTGTGAGCCTTGGCACCATAAGAAGATAGGTTTCTCTTGGTTTATGTTCTTATCAACAATAATAAAATCAATGGTGTCTTCTTTGTTTTCCAATGAGAATAATGTGGCTTGATTCTCTATAATGTTTCTTGTTTGACTATAGCCGAAAAGCGAATAGAGGATTATGTTCAGTATGAAGAATGCTTTTTTCATTTTATAAATGTCATATAGGTTTTCAGTCAGGTGATGAAAGTCATCTATAATTTTTAACATCCATCTAGTTTTTATTGTTAAATGCAAATATATGCAATACAATTCTTGGTTATGATTTTGGCAACAGTGTAATAATATTATTAATTCTTTAACTTTGCTGATAAATATATTGTTTTGAATTTTATATGTTTTATGAAAACAGCCCTCTGCCTCATTATTGCAATCATTATCCCATCAATAATTTTTGCCCAAGAAAACATCGGAAAGTCTTTTTGTGTTGGTAGTTCGCTCACGTTTCTACATTATTACGAAGATGAACCAGGCTTGCCTAGATATAACGAGTACACTTGGAATGTAAATGCAGCCATGCAAATTACAAAGCGATTAGATATGGGTGTTCAGGCTTTGGCTATTTTTATGAAACCAGAGGGGAACCCTTCTGAAAATCATCATATTATTGGTGTTTTTGGTCAGTATCATTTCATCAAAAAAGAGAAGATAAAAGTATTTATTGAAACCTCTATTAATACAGGGAATTACAAGTTGTCAAGAAATGATTTTTATCCTAGCTATGAAAATGGGATTGTATATATTGGATTTGGAGGAGGTGTTGAGCTTAAAATCTCAAGAAGGATACCTCGCCTATTTTTAGACTTATCTTTTGTAAACTACGAACAGCTCCATATAGAAAAATCTTATGCTTATACTCAATATATTGTTGGCTTGAATTATCGTTTTGGTAAAGGGTTTTAATGAATTTTTTGATAAGTCATTGGTATAAAACAAAAAAACAGATGATGATATAATTTATCATCATCTGTTTTGGAATTCCTTTAAAATTCTCTTGTAGGCCTTACGAAAAGCCAATTTAACTATTCTTAATCCTATAAAAACTCCTTATAAATAGTCCAGCCCTCAGTCCAATCATAAGTACCAAAAGCTCCTTTGTAATTGGTGATTTCAAACCAATCATCTAATGGATATAAATTATCACCTGTTGGCACATCTGGTGCTAACTTTATATCTTCATCTATACTTAACCCCAAATTGATAATTTCATTCTTTCCAATGGTAAAATAGTCGGACCATAATTGAGAAGCCTCCTCATTTTGGTTTCCATATAGTTGAAAAATATTTGCTTCTTCATTATTAGCAATATTATAGAAGATATTACTTTCTATTTTCAATAATTCTCTTCTCCATTGCGAATAAGAATCGGTGGAGCCATTATGATATTCGTTCCAAACTCCAGCAGATGTATTATAAAGTATAGAATTTGCGGTGATGCCAGCTGCAAAATTAGAATAGCTAATACAGCTATTTGATGATCTTGAGTTTCCTATAAACGTTGCATTTGCCATGGTTGGTTTAGTAATAGGAAGTCCATTAACAGCTTCAATACCTCCATTGGCCTCCACTAAATTATCACCCACTTGCTCTTTTTGCAGGCCAAGAATAAATTGCATCTTACCTTGGTAGCCTAAATCGTAATCAATAATATCATCATGTGAGTTGATACAAATGGCGTGTTTGATGTTTACAGTGCCGCCAAATATTTCAATTCCATCATCAGCACTATTAATGATCTCAATATTATTAATTTTAGTACTACTTCCAACTCCGCCTAAAGTAAGTCCATTTATCTCGTTGCCTTCGTTGAGAATAGTACCAGGATAGCGAATGGAAACATATGAAAGTTCTCCTGAGTTATCAACTGGATTTAGTCCACCAAATAAAGCACGAGGCTCGCTAGTGGGAATCCCTTCGATAAAGGCTTCGCCGCTTTCGGTATTAAGAGGCGCGTCTCCCAAAATGATAAGTCCGCCCCATAATCCAAATGATTCTTTAGAAAGTGTTCCATCTAATGGGTCTAATTCCGAAGTAAAGATGATAGGTTCATCAGCATTACCATTTGCAATAATCTTTCCGCCACGAGCAATGATTAAAGCACTGGCTGTAGCACCTTGTCCTTCTTTAAAGTTGATAATGGCACCGGGTTCAATGGTTAAAACTTGTCCGTCATTAACAAAAACAAAACCTTGTAAGGTGATGTCTTCTCCTTTTTTCCAAGTTACAGTTCCAGTTCCGCTTCCACTATCTGAAATTACAGAGGCATCCTCAGGAAGGTTATAATCACTTTTTCTACAAGATTGTGAAAAAATGAGGAGGGTAATTATAAATGTTATCGTGATTATCTTTTGCATTTTACTAGGGTTTTAGAAGTTTAACTCAATATTAAAATACAAATAATGCGAATCAGTTCCGTTTTCAGCATAAGCAATATAATCTTGGTAGTTTAAAGCCATTTTTACATTTTTTATGGGCTGGTATTCTATCCCTGAAGTAATATTACTTCCGTCTTTTGCTAAGTTCCAAGGTATATCATCGCCTTCAAGCTTGTTAGAGTATAGATAGTCGTAACGAGCAAAGAATTTAAGTTTATCAATAAGTTTTACTGTAGAATAAAAAGACAAGCCATAACGATCATGGTTTTCAACATGAGAACTATTGGCTTGGTAATTAAATTCGTTTCCAAGTGTAAAGTATTTAGTGATTACGCCTATAAATCCATTAGCAGAATATTGGGTGATGTCTTCTGATTGGTAAGCATCAACATACCCTCTAATAACTAATACTTTAATAGGTTTGTAAGTTAAGCCAAAAGAACCTTTAAAATACTCATCTTGCTGAATATTAGAATAACCTTCTCCATTGGTGAATGAAATATCTGTAGATAATTTACTGCAGATTTTATAGGAGGCAAATATTCCTAGGTCAGCACTAGAACCAAATTTATTTCTGTCCTGAAAACTTTGCATGATGTAACGGTAACCCCAAAACTTTTCCTGAACTTTAAACTGAAAAGCATCAGCAATTCCAAACTGAATCTTTAAACCCTTATATTTATATTGTACAAAAGCATTTTTGAAATAGGCAAACCTCTTCTTTGCGGCGTAATCTTGAATATCGTTTTGGTTACCAATATCTAGTTTAATATTTCCAGAGAAATGTTCATCTAAATCTGCTTTGTATCCGAAATAAGCTCTTTTTACTTCAAAAGCTTTGTCTTTAGTATCACCTAAGCCGTAATGTACATTGGAAAATACCTTTCCATATACTTTGCCTACATCGTACCAAGCCTTTTCTTTTGTCTCTTGCGCTAGCAGTCCTAATGGCATGATTGCTAACAGAATAATTAGTCTTAGATTCTTCATTTGTTTTGATTTAAAAAAATGCAAGTATAGTGATATTGTGATAATTATTAAGTTTCTATGAATTTAATGTAAAGTGAAAGTTGATTGGTTTTGTAGTAGGTATATTGTGATTATAAAAACATTAAGTGTGATCTTAAGTGGCAGGAATTAAGATCTTTATGGATGGTTTAGCTGTTTTGTTTAATATGTCAGTTAGCTAACAGTTTTTCTTGTTTTTTAAATAGTTGTGTGAAAAATGATAAATCTCTCAATATTAAGTTTATGTTAAGTATTCCTAAGAGGTGATTAAGAGTTGAATTTCCTGGAAAATCGTCCCAGAAAATAACATTTGGTATTCTTGCTTTAGAATTAAAAACATAAATTGTCTATTTTAGATAATTGGATATTAGGCCTTGAAATATAAAAAAGAGCATCAGTAATCTGATGCTCTTTTTTATAATTTTTTTAGTCTTCAAATAACCTGGAGCTAAGAATTGTTTTCTATATCGGATTATTCTTTAACCAACGATTATACAACCACATAGACAAGGCAGAAATAAAACCAATGCCCATTAACAATACCCAACCCATAGAATTCCAGAACGGATCCAATTCTAATAATCCAGACTCTAAAGGAGTAGCGTTTTTACACATAATCTCATGGAAAATAAACGCACCGGCAGGACCGCCGATTAAAGCTCCAATAGCTAAAGGAAGATTAGCATAACCTAAGAATAACCCTTCTTGACCTTTAGGTGCTAAGGCTCCAATATACTCATAGGTCCTGGCTGAGGTAAATAATTCACCAAATGCAATTAATCCTACAGTAAGAGTGATAAATAGTGTTCCAAGAGGAATGTATTCGCCAAAAGTTAAAGCTCTAACGCCACCATTCATAAATATTGGAACCAAGTTAATACTCATAGAAACTCCAATGATGATAATACCGACAATGATAGATTTAATCGGCTTCATCTTTCCAAACTTTTTAGTTACAAGTAATTGAAAAAATACAATAACAAATGGATTGGCCATAGTGACTAGATCTACCGCTGGATTTAATTCCACCACT
Organism: Bacteroidales bacterium; assembly: GCA_016744655.1. GTDB lineage: Bacteria > Bacteroidota > Bacteroidia > Bacteroidales > UBA12170 > UBA12170. The sequence continues at coordinate 15,041 of JADGDY010000018.1, forward strand.
TTTTGAAGATAAAGAGGTAATACATTGTATACCTGAGCATAAATAAAGAAGAATCCACTAGAGACAATCATAAATAAGGCAAATCTTGAATTCTTGAGAACCAAGACCATGTCGGCTAAAATTTGGAGGATAGATTTTTTAGGTTTTTCTTCAGTAATTTCGCTTTTAGGCTCAGTATAGAAGAATAAAACTGCAAAAAATGCCAGTATAGAAAAGAATACTGAGACTGCGAAAATATAACTCAAATCAAATTCAGTTCTTACTAAATAACTAATTCCTCTTCCTAAGAGGGAGCCAATATTAATAATCATATAGAAAATACCAAAGCCTAAAGTAATATTTGCTCCAGCAGTTTTTTGCACTGTACCAGCAATACATGGTTTAATAATAGAACCACCAATTCCGATAAAAGTGATGGCGAGAATCACGGGGAGTAGAACTCCAATTCCTGCAGTCATCTCACTGTCAATGATAGGATTTAATGTTTGATTTCCGAACCAAACTGGATATCCCATAGTAAAATAACCAGCAGCTAAAAGAACGAAGGCAATAAGCATTGATTTTTTAAATCCGATTTGGTCGGCAATAGTTCCTGACAGAATTGGAAGGAAAAATACTAAAGTCCATAAAATACCATTTAAATTACTGGGCCAATAATCGCCAAGGCCTAATTGACCAAGGTATAATACCACAAAACTGGCCATGGCATAATAGGCTCCTCTTTCAAATAATTCTGTTAGGTTTGCTGTCCAAAAACTTCTTGGGAAGTCTGCTTTTTTACTTTCGGTAGAATTTTCCATTTCAATATTCGGTTGTTTATGTTTAAGGCAACATAGATACGAAATATTTTACAAAAAAATCATGTGCTATCGCAATATGGTCAAAATGTGATGTCTGTTAATAATAGAACTAAGTAATTGAATTAGAAAGTCCGTATTGTTTAGCAACAATAAACCTATTCAAACACACCAACTTGCCGGCTGTAATTATTCCAATCATCTCGCAGTTCTTTAAGTATCATTGGCTCTTTCTCTGAAAGGTTTTGAGTTTCTCCTGGATCTAAAGTGATATTATAAAGTCGCCACGCTTCATCACCAAAAGGTTTTGCAATTTGGGTTGCTTTGTAATCGCCTTTTATTACCCATCTTCCGTTAAGCATTTCGCCACACATGACTTCATCTTTTGCACGCACTGTATTTTTGATTCCGGAGGTTATTGGAATAAGTGAATGACCCAATAGAGGTTTAACCTCTTTGTTTTTATAAGTGCTTGGGTGTTCTGTATTTGTATATTCTAGAAGGGTGGGAAGAATATCAATAATGTATGTGAAAGCATCAGATTTACCTCCTTTTTTAATCTTAGGACCACTAATAATTAATGGTGTTCGTATTCCTCCTTCTCCTGTGGTCATTTTAAAGTAATCTAATGGTCCAGCACATGCTTGAGCCCATCCTAAACCAATACCAACAAAAGAGTTTGGATGGCCAATATTATCTAAGCTGTTATCAAATTGTTCAAACCATTCTGAACCTTCATTACTAATGTATTCTTCTGCTTCATAGGGATTGGGTCCATTGTCTGTACAGAAAATTATGATAGTATTATCATATTGGTTTATATCATTCAAGTAATCAATAATTCGGCCAACATGGTAATCTAGATTGTCGATTTGACCAGCATACGCTTCCATTGTTCTCGCTTTTATTGCTCTATCTTTTTCATTTAGTTTTTTCCAGGTTGATACTTGGCTAAGGAACTTTGGTTGTATTGCATCTTTATGAACAATCCCTAAATCTTTTGCACGTTTAATTCTCTGAGATTTTAGTACCTCATATCCTTCATCATAATTGCCTCTATATTTACTGAGCCAAGGTTCGGGAACATGAATAGGGTCATGAGCTGCAGTTGGTGCGTAATAAGCTAGAAACGGTTTGCCATCACTAATTTGGCTTCTAATGGCATCAATCAGAAAATCGGAATATGAACGACTGGAATAGAAGTCTTTAGGAAGTTCTGTAAGCTCTTTGTCGTCCATTGCATATTTTGCATTAGGTTGGTTAGCTGCTTGAATACCTTTCATATCGGACCAATGGCTTGCTCCACCTTGTAGCATGCTAAAAGAACGTTCGAATCCTCTAGCGTAGGGAAAGTGCTCTGGTTGATCCCCTAGGTGCCATTTACCAGCCATATATGTATGGTAACCTTCCTGTAGGAAGATTTCAGCTAAAGAAACCACATTGTCATTTAAGTATCCTTCGTATCCAGGTTTTCCTTTTTGATTATTGGTTAAAAGTTCTGCCATATTTCCCAAGCCGGCAATATGATTGTCGGTCCCACTCATTAACATGGATCGAGTGGGGGAACAAGAAACAGAAGTATGGAAATTTGTAAATATCAATCCTTGCTCAGCGAGGGCATCAATATTGGGGGTTTCAACTTCACTTCCAAAGCAACCAATATCAGAATATCCCATATCATCTCCCATGATAAGTAGAATATTAGGAGGCTTATGTTCTTTATTTTGACTGTCGGGATTCGATTTTTGTTTGCATGAGAAAGATAATGCGATAATTAGGATTAGGAATAGTGTTTTTTTCATGATAATATACTATTTGAATTATGATTTAAATGAGAAATATAAAAGCCCTAATTTTTAAAAAAAAGATATCTGGAATGAAAACCGGATTTTTAAAGTGGGGATTTACGTTTCATACATGATAGTTTTAAAATATACTAATGTGTTTTGCGATATTATACCAATTGTACATCAAAATACGCCTTAAGCGATTTTGCTTGTTACAATAGCTTGTCCCGAGTTTCGGGAGTAAATGTCGATACATAATCAAAGCGACTTAATGCCTAAAAGGATTTTAAGGCGCATTTCAATTAGTCATCGGTATTATACCATTTGTTAAATGAAATTAGCGGTTTAGTTTCATTATTTAAGCGGTATTACTCAAAGTTAAAACTTTTATTTATTTATAACTAAATAATAAAATGAAAAAAATAGAGAGATTTAGGAAGAATTCCTTCTGAGGATTAAGAGTTTTGTTTTATCACTTACTCAATAAATCATATTTACGCTGTCGAGCTTTCCACTTTTTGCGTGCATACTCTTGCATATCAGTTATTGTATCTTTTTCATCAAGAATTTCTAGGCCTAATAATGTTTCAATAATATCTTCCATGGTTACAATACCATCTAATCCACCATATTCATCCACAATAAGAGCAATATGTTCCTTGCTCTCGAGAAGAGTTTCCCACATAGAAAATAAGGCTACTGAGTTTGGAGCTACAATAATCTTTCTTCTAATATCTTTTAATTTAATATGATCATTATCCTCCGCCAAATTCTCAAATACTGTATCTCTTAGTATATACCCCGTAATGTTTTCATCATCAACATCAAAAACAGGAATTCTTGAGAACTTCAAATAATCTTTATGTTCTAAGAAATCATTAAGGTTCATGTTTTCATCGGCAAGTGTAACAACAACTCGAGGAGTCATTATTTCTTTTACCTTAACATTTTTCAACCTGAGTAGGTTTTGAATAATTTTTTCTTCTTTTTTTGAGAATACACCTTCGTCTGCTCCTATACTGGTGAGTGCAGCAATCTCTTCTCTACTAGTAGTTTGTCCTTTGTTTTTCTCTGAGAATAGTTTTGTTATTAAGGATGAAAAAACAACCAATGGGTAAGCAATTAAAATGGTAGACTTTATCAGAAGAGTTGAGCTTTTAGCTAATCTTCTCCAGTATCTAGCACCTAAGGTCTTGGGGATGATTTCAGTAATAATAAGTATTAAAATAGTTAATATGGCAGATACCAAACCAAAATAAGCCTCCCCAAAAACATGTACTGCTTGTGAACCTACTCCAGCAGCACCAACTGTATGTGCAACGGTGTTTAAAGACAGAATCGCCGATAATGGTTTGTCAATATCTGTTTTGAATCCTAAAAAGGTAGCAGCCCATTTTTCATTCTTATCTTGTTTAACAATTAAAAAAGATTGCGGTGTAGAAAGCAAAACAGCTTCCATTATTGAGCATAAAAATGAAATGATTAAAGCGAGAAATAAATATACAAATAGTAGAAACATATCAATATTTTGGGTTCACAAATATACATTATTGTAGACATCTATAACAATACCACTTCCTAGTATCATTTATTAATTATACTTCATAATAGCACAAAAAAAACACAATACTAAAACAGTATTATGCTTTTTATAAAAGGTTAATTGAATTTGTGGAAACGATAACTTTTAGTTACAAAATGTTTAATTAAAAATTACTTTTTGATTATTTTACCTATTTGTGTTTGAGATTTGTATTTTAATTCAATGATATATTGGCCGTTATCCATATTGTTTAGTAAGATTTCAGAGTTCTCGAAATGATCTTGAGAATATACTAGCTGGCCCATCATATTATATATAGTTATACTTTGTAATCCATTAATATCTCCAATATGTATGTTGTTTTGAGTTGGGTTTGGAAAAACGAGTTTGTCTTGTGAAATGGTTTCTATACCATCAAATATGTCAACATGCACAGTAATATTGAAACGTAAGTGCCCACCATTTGAATTGATAAACAAATGTGAGTTTAATGTAGTTGGTTCTGATATATCAGTAACGTCAATTATTAGAGAATGGTTCGTAGAGCTGCCATTAAAAGTGCCATTGGTCTCGTCAACAGATAACCAAGATTCTGATTCTGAAAGATCTATTTCATAGGATAAGGTACCAGCGCCATTATTTAATATTGGAAGCTCCACCTCTTGTAATGAACCAGCTGTAACATCAAATTCCATATTTCCAGACTCAAGCGAAATGAAAGGGCTTTCGTTTAAGTCTATTTTTGCTAGACCCATATTATCCAAGCAGATCCAATAAACATCCTCTTCAAAGAAGAAACTTCCAGCTCTTGTACCTGGCATTCCGCTTTCTGTATCTAGTATTTGAAAATATTCTTTGTCTGTATTGTAAATGCAGATAACACCATCTTCTAAAACTAACTCAGAGGTTCTGAACCAAATTTCGTTGTCAATGTTGTTGTTAAAAGCATTTCTATATACTCTAGGGAAGGGTATTAATGAATTATTGGGATTGAAAGATTGTACTTCTTCAAATTCAGAATTATAAACATGAAGACCTTTCACATGATCTTCTGCCCAGCCACCTGACCAATAATTACCCTCTTCATCTCCACAAATTTCAAAGTTGATTACTGCTTCATGCGCAACAAAGTTTGTTCCGTCAAATTCAATTAATCCACCTTCATTTCCGGCAAGAATAATTTCATTGTTATCATTGACAAATATATCTTGAATAATATCATCTAATAGAGGGTGATCATCACGATTAAAATAAGTAAATGTCATGGTTGAGAGGTCGACAGTATAAATCCAAGACCATACCGTGTTTCCACCACAAATAACCATTTGGTTATCCTCTGTGATAACCATGTCGTTAAATTGATCAGTGTATAGCTCAATCCCAGGAGTTCCTTCACCAAAATAGAACCAGTTTTCGCCATCAAATTTATGTAATCCACCTCCACCAGCAGCCCATATGTTTCCTTCTGCATCTTCTTGAATTGAATATACCCAAAGATACTCCCAAGGACAATTGATATCTGTATAGATAAATCTTTCCCAATTTGTTCCATCAAATTTGTTAATGGCTATATCTTCACCAACCCAAAGGTTATCCCCAATTCTTGTGACTGCTGAAATTCGGTTTTGTGAATCAAAAGGAGCATTTTCATGATTGTATAATGTTACATTTTGAGCATTCAGAAATCCAAATAACGTAACTAAAATAATAACGAATAGGTTTTTCATAATATTTACTTTTTGTTTGTGTGCTGCGAATGTAATATCCGTAAAATAGGGAAGTGTGTTTTTAATCATAGAATACTCTGTTGCAATATTAAATTGATCATAGAATATTCTGAACAAGGTGGGTAAAGTGTCAGAAGATGAGTGTGATATGCCTAGCTTGTGATTTGCCTGATAAAATCGGAAAGTATGATAGAGGAATCTGAAATATTTAACTTTTTGCGTAATCTAGATCTAGCAGTGTCTATACCTGCAGCTGACTTGTGAGTGATGTGAGCTATTTCTTTTGTACTCATGTCCATGCGTAAAAAGGCACATAAGCGTCTTTCGGCCGCAGATAGTTCAGGAAATGTTTCATGAAGCTTTTCATAAAAACCATGCTGTATTTCATTAAACATCACATCAAATTCTTGCCAAATATTATCATTTGAATTCTGTTTTAACTCATGAATCACAAAATTGATTTCTTTTGTTTTTTTGAGGTTTAAATCAGTTTTTATAAGGTCAAGATTAGAGATTAAGCTTTCAATAAATTCATTTTTTTCACTGGCTTGAATAATATGATTAGTAAGCTGGATATTTTTGGCTGATAGCTCATTCGTTAGTTTTTCTTGTTTAACTCTTAAAATTTCTTTTTCTTTTTGGTGCAGAAGTTCTTGCTGTTTGATAAGAGCTTGAGAGTTTCTTTTGTTGGATTTCGATTTTCTAATTAACAGAAGAATCAATAATACTAAAAGCAAAGTGCTGGCCACGAGAGCTAGGTTAATCTTCTTGTTTCTGATAAGTTTAAATTCTTTAAGCTCATTACTCTTCTTCAAAAGTTTAATTTGACTTAAGTTCAGTTCTTTTTCATGTTTATGTTTAATATTCTCAATTCTCTTAATTAACTCTGTGTTTAATAATGAATCCTTGGCCTGACTATAAATGTGGTGATATTCAAGAGCTTTTTTGAATTCTTTTATGTGGCGATAGTAGTAGGATAGGCTCAGGGATGAGGATTTTATGTGTTCTAATTCTTTATTTTTTGTTGCGTTTTGATAGGCCTTGGTATAATTAAAAAATGCAGCATTTAAATTATCCAAAGTCATGTATTCACCTCCTAAATTATTATAGACTACACTATTGTTTTCTGTTAAAGAAGACTCGAGAGCATTTTGATAATATTTTATAGCATTTTGATGATGGCCTTCTTTACTTGCGATATATCCTAAGTTTAGCAGAATGGCCGGAATAGCCACGTTATCATTTATGCTTTTAGCAATATGAAGAGCATTTTGATAGTACTCATGGGCATTTGAATGTTTATTTTGTAATGCATATACATTCCCTATATTGATAACGGTCCTCATTTGGCCTTTAAGATCTTTACTTTCTTGTTTTTGCTCGGATGCAATATTTAGATATTCCAGAGCTTTTAAATAATCTTTCAATCGAAAATGGACAATTCCTATATTCTGATTGATTTGAGATTCTAGGGTTAAGCTTTTCTCTTCTGATTTTATAGCCTTTGCCATATAAAACTGCTTTAAAGCTTCTTCATAATCTCCCAAGCTTAAATATGCAACACCGATACTATTATATGTTTTTGCCTTGGTTTCTTGGTTATTTGTTAATCCTATTGCTTGTTCTGCAAAGAATATCGATTCATCATAGTTTTTTAATTGTTGATAAGCATATGCATAATCTAATAGTAATAAGGCTTGTAATTTACCTTTAGTATTGAGGGTTTGGTATATGGATTTGGTTTTATTCAGATGTTTGAAAATATTTGAGGAGTCCAACTTACTTATATAATAAACTGCCAGATATGTGTGAATTTTAGATTGAAGGAATAGCAACTCCTTATTTTCAGCTTCAAGCAATGATTCTTTTAATAGACTAAATTTAGTCTCTTTGTTGTTTTTAATTGTTAAAGCTTCCTCAAATAATTGATAGGCATGTACGGAGTCTTTTTTCTGTTCTTGACAGACCGAAGCTTTATTTATCATGGAGAATGATAATAAAATTATGAAAATGATGGTTTTGTGCAGAGTTGGGTTTTTAGAATTTTTCATCACCTTTATTATTTGCTACATAAGTAGTGACAAAATAAATAGAAAACAAATATTTATGTGTATTTAGTACACTAAGTGATCGTTTTGGTTAACTTTCGAAAATATTTCAGAAAGTAGGCAACCTTTCTTAAAAACATTTGTATTATTGATGTTCAGAACAAACAGAGGGGACGGAACTGGTGTTCCACCCGGTCTTCAACACCGGTAGCAGACGGATAAAACCGGCTGTGGCAGGTTCGATCCCTGCCCTCTCGGCTATTTCTTATTATTCTCTAGAATAACAAAAAAGCCACTCATTAAGAGTGGCTTGAAGGGAAGTAATTTATTGACCAACTGTGTGGTTTAGCCAATAAAATCTTTTGTATCAGTTACAATAACCCCTAATAGTTGAGGATTACCTGCAGGACAGTTGATTTCCACTGTCATAGCTCCGCTATCAGAAAATGTAACTGTAGTTTGTGAGCCCCCCGATCCTTTAACACTAAAGAATGGCCAAATTCCAGCACTTGCTTGTCCTTTAATGGTAGTTTGTTCCGATGAAGAATAATTAGTGTTCGATGTCATTTTGATACTAATTCCATCAACTACTACCACAGCACTTGCGGCACGTTGCATATTTCCATCAGGGCCAAAAGTCGTATCCCAAGAAGGTTGACCATTTTTCCAAACGGTATTGTCTTTGGTTCCATAAGCTCTTGAAAAAGCAGCACTATTGTACCAAGGCGTGTATCCACTTAAAATAGGATTGGTAGAAACCTTTGCCAATGGTGCTCCAGGTAAGGTTGTTACATGATCGAAGCTGGCAGCTATAGTAAGACCTGCCGATGTTGCTACTTTGGTAAGCTTGTCATAACTAGAAGAGCCACCGAAAGAAAAAATATCGAAGAAAACAGATGTTCCGCCACTAGCCCAAGTATGTGATACATCACTTGATTCAGTTAGACTGTTCATGGTGAACTTTTTAGAAGGAGCACTCTGTAGTGCATTGTTAAGATCATCAATAGTAGCATTATATGCATAGCCTTTTCCTGCAGATTGTGCTGATGCAAACATGGTGTTTGCAATGGTGACAATATCATTATAGAAAGATTGGATGAGTGATGCCGCACAACCAGATTTGGTTGGAGCATTTATCATTGCCCATTTTTTAAATCCAGCACTCATTTGGTCCGGGCTGTCAAAAATGCTTGCTGGGCAATCGCTTGATTTCAAATAGCTGAGCCATTGTGTATAATAGTCGCCCATGCACATTTGGAAACTATTGTCTGATAACGGTTTCAGGTTGGCGATTACTGCTTGATAATCCTGGGAGAAATTGTTGGCCTGACTTGGGTTGAAAAAACTATTCACAGCTTTAGGAGGAATAGCATCTAGAATATTCCATAGCCAATCAGATGTAGGTCCTACTGATTCAGTACCTTGATATAGTTGAAAATTTTCAGGGCTTAGAGATAAGCCAGTTACAAGGGCATTATACCATTGATTTGTTAATGTGTTCATTGCGTTTTGAGCTTCTGACATAATAAATTGATTTTAGGTTTTTCTTACTCTAGTTACACATGGTTTTTCAGATACCACCATAGATTTGATTCAAATCAATAATCTGATTTTATCATTAGTGTGGTACAAACTAAGCTGAAATTATTTGTTGGTTTTAGAGTAGATATTACTAAAATCGAAAATCAGTAATTATACGGTATCAATTTGTGGAGGTAATTGGTATATTTCATTAGCAATGGCATAAAGGACAATTCCGACAGTGTTTTTAGCGCCGATTTTTTCAAGGATTCTTTGTCTATGACTTTCAACAGTCCGTTTGCTTAAAAATAGTTTGTCTGCAATTTCTTGGTTGGTATTTTCATGACATATGAGTTTTACTACCTCTTTTTCTCTTGCCGTTAGTTGGCATTGGTTAGTCATTCTAAGCTTGGGCTTCTCTTTCATGAAATTGACTAGCATTTGATGATCATTTTTTGAGAAATAAACCCCACTATTATATACTGATTGAATGGCTTCTGTGAGCTGTTTCGTATTTGATGTTTTGGGGAGAAAAGCTGAAACTCCTAGCTTAATCATATGCCCAAATATATTGTTTTTATAGTGAGACGATAGGATGATGATTTTTAATTCAGGATGGTTCTCTCTTAGCTTCTCAACCAATTCGAATCCGTCCATTGGTTTCATTTGGATATCAATTAAAGCAATATCTGGAGTTCTTTCAACCGGGGCTAGTTTTAATTCTTCTAAAAACTCATGACCACCGCCAGCTTTTATAATTACCGAGATTTTTTTATGGGAAGTAAATAATTGGCTAAGGCCTTCTAGAATTAAGGCCTCATCATCTATTAGAGCTATTTTAATTGGATTCGTCATTTCTTTGGTATGATAATTATTAGTCGTGAACCTTTGCTTTTAAAGCTCTTCCATTTTGTTTTGGCATTAATAGATTCTAAGCGTAAATCTATATTCTTTAAGCCCATACCTTTTTTTACTTTTTCAATATCGAAACCAATTCCATTGTCGATTAGTATGATTTGTAAAAATGGATTTCTATCCTTTATTATGATTTGCATTTCAGTGGCTTTTGAGTGTTTTAAAACATTGCTTAAAAACTCTTGAATTACTCTGTAAATTTGCAAATCAAGCGATATGTCATTTTGAGGATACTCAGTTAATAGATTTAGTTTAACTGATAAAGAGTTTTCGATATTATTTATCAGCTCCTCAATAGTTAATATCAGTCCAAATTGCTTGAAATTAACCGGATATAAAGAGTGAGATATATTTCTGGTGACATCAATTAGTTTTGGGATTTGGCCGAGAACTATGTTTTTAGACTTTTCATTATTCCAAGTATCTTTATTGTTTAGCCAAACAGATAAAATATTTAATTTGTTCCCAATGTCATCATGAAGTAATGTTGCAATTCTTTCTCTTTCAGATTCTTGTATGATGATGTTCTGCTGGAGTAATTCTTTCTGATGATTGAGGTCTTTTTGAAATTGGATGTTTTTCTCCTTCATAATCCGACGCATAAAAGTCAAGTATACTAGTAAACTAAATGTGACTACTATTGTAATGACAATTACTATGATGATTAAGAAGCTGATATTTATTGTTATTTCTTCCATATTAAAAAAGTATATAATGAAGCGCCATATAAAAAGGCGGATAGTATATTGTTCATTCCCCAAATAATATAAGCATTGAATTTACTTAATGTATCAAGCTGATGAAGTAGTGAGAAAAAAATTAAGGATATAGAATAGTAAAGAAAGAGGCTTGTGTATATAATTGCTAATTTAGCTCCATTATCAGATTTTCTTAGACTTCTAATCATAATGAATCCAGCAAAAAACACAATGCACAAGTGTGATATGGTTTTTCCATAACCCATGGATACATCTTGTTCATTCAGCCATAAATATATTCCTTCTGATAGTATGATGATGGCAATGAATAATGGTATAAGAAACCATTTTTGTTTTATCTTTAAACTTGAGTAAAACACCTTCATTAAAATCAAAAACTCTCCAAAGATATAAATGGGATAGAGAAAACTAATATCACTGTAGTTGAAAATATAAATACATGATTTAATAATAATCTCTATCCCAAGTATAAATCCGATGTAAACTACAAACCATCGCTTTTCAATCTCAAAAACATTTCGATTTCTATATCCAAGAATAAATGCCAGAATTAAAATGAGGTTTGCAAAAATTAATGATATCGTATAAAAAATCATTTGAATTTTTACCTATTAGGAATATTTCAATTATATGAAATCCTTACAAAATGGAGGGCACGGTTGTGACCAATCATAAACATTACTCTTTGTATCAGGATCTTCATTTGTTACTATCTTGGCTTCCTGAGTGTCTTCATTTATTGAAACGAATATCAGAACAGGAACTAGCCTTTGATAAATCTCAGACATTTTAAAAGCAAAAAAGCATATTACACTATGGTAACCTTCATCGGTCCTTACTAAATCTGAAAAAGGAACAATAAATGATTTGAAGATTCTCTCCCCTTTATAATCTGTACACTCATGATAAAACCAATCAAGACATGAATTTTTCCATCTTTCAATATCTACCACTGAGAGTTTTTCTGGCATTTTGGGTTCGTTTAATGTTGTGCTCTGATTACACGTATTTAAGTTTAGAACTTCTAGGTTTTTAGAAAGGATAGTTTTTTCTGTAATAACAATAGTTTGTGTTTCCACAAGCGAGATGTCGTTTTCAAGAGGAGCTACAGCCTTAGCTAAATAGGAATCTAATATCTTCTGCTTGCCATGTAGGTCAAGAGGATAAACGATCAAAATAAGTTCTGAATTATAAACTCCAGTATACATTCTGAATTTTCTATTACTACTCTTGTCTTCATGAGTATTTAGCCATTTGCAATCTTCTTTAGTAAAATGGAAAGCATCAGTAGGTGAAATTAAATCTTTGATTTTAGAATAATTGGGTCTTGTTTGATTCCACTGCTCGATAGCGATGGAGCATTTTTCTTTTGATAAATACATAATTAGAATTTTGAATTGATAATTTGATTTATTTAATTTCAGAAATATAATATTACTTATTATATACATAGGTATTGAAGCAAATATACCAAAAAATATTTTGCTTTAGAATGTGCATTGTCAATTCTTGCTTTAATTTAGGGAATCATATTTTTAATTCGATTTTTATTCTTCTGGAATGTTTGTGGTGCTTTATTACTGTATTGGTGGCTGATTTGTATTGGTATCAGCATTTTGATGATGAATACAGTATTAGCGTATGTTATTAAACCGTGATTTCTGTTTTAGAAAAAATATTTTTACTATGAAATATTCATTTCGATAAACCATCTTAAATATCGTATGGTATAATTCACATTGTTTTTGTGCAAAATGATGACCTTTTCACAAAGTTTTTATTATCACGGTTTTATTTTGTCACCAATAAATCATTTTTCTATATTGCAGTCGATATAAATTAGCATTGTAATTAGACTATTATAAATAATGTACAATCAGATGGATTCTTCTAAACAACAATTTCAAAATCTCCCGGGTGTAGATAAAGTTCTACAGTATACTGGCATTAAATCTTTGGTTGATAGATATAGTAAAGAATTGGTGACTAGTGTGATTCGTAAAGTAGTTAGTGATTTTCGACACAAGGTTTTGCAAGGAGATGCAAATGTTAAATTTGATGAAATAGAAAATGTTGTAATAGCTAAGTGTGAGAAAATTGCGGAACGAAGCTTAAAGCCTGTTTTTAATGGATCTGGAATAATAATTCACACCAACCTAGGAAGAGCGCCCTATGGTGAAGAAATATTAGAGGAGGTTTTTGATGTGTTGAAAGGCTATAATAATCTGGAATTTAATCTGGAAAAAGGAAGCAGAGGACAAAGAAACGATCATGCCAGCGAAATCCTGAAATATCTTACTGGAGCCGAGGATGTGGTGATTGTAAATAATAATGCTGCGGCAGTGATGCTCATCCTTCGAGCGTTTGGTAGAGGAAAAGAAGCTATTGTTTCTAGAGGAGAATTGATAGAAATTGGAGGTTCTTTTAGGATTCCTGAAATCATGGCAGCATCAGATTGTGGAATGGTAGAGGTTGGAGCCACCAATAAAACCAAAGTGTCTGATTATGAAAAAGCCATTAACGAAAATACCGCTTTACTTTTCAAAACACATACTTCTAATTATGTGATTAAAGGCTTTACCCAAGAACTTTCTTTGGAGGATCTCTCCAGGTTAGGAAAGAAGCATGGTGTAGCAACAGTCTATGATATTGGTTCTGGTTTATTAAGAAAAGTAGACGAGAAAGCTTTGAAAAACGAGCCAGATGTGAAGCAAGCGCTAAATTCTGGAGTCGATATGATTTGCTTTAGTGGGGATAAGCTACTGGGAGGACCACAAGCTGGAATTATAGCGGGTAAAAAGGAATTCATCCAAAAGCTAAAAAAAGAACCCATGATACGTGCTTTAAGAGTTGGGAAAACTACTCTCGCCATACTCGAAAAAGCTTGTTCTTACTATCTCAACGATAAAGACTTGTTTAAACATAATGTGCTATTTAGAACTTTAAACAAGCCAAATGCTGAAATAAAAGCCTCCTCAGAATATTTACAAAATCTATTAGCGAAACAATCTATCTCATCTAAGATAGAGGCCACAAAAGGACAATATGGAGGTGGTACATTGCCGGATTTAGAGCTGGATTCATATTCTCTTAAACTAGATTTAGGAAAAGGAAAAAGTACTGGCAAGCAATTCTATCATCAATTATTAAATCAAAAGCCAGCCTTGTTGACCAATTTAAAAAGCGGTAGTATTTATATCGATTTGCTTTGTCTTCAAGAAAAAGATTTGGATGAAGTGGCCGAGTTAATTAAAAAAGCATATAAAAAGCTAGCTTTATGAAGCATTTAATAATGGGGACAGCAGGTCATGTGGATCATGGAAAAACCTCGCTGATTAAAGCTTTAACAAATATCGATTGTGATACTCACAAAGAAGAAAAGGAAAGAGGAATCACCATAAACTTAGGGTTCTCCCATATTGATTTGTCATCGGGTCATTCTGTTGGAATTATTGATGTTCCTGGCCATAAAGATTTTATCAATACCATGGTGGGTGGTGCATGTGGAATCGATTTCGTTTTACTGGTGATTGCCGCGGATTCTGGTTTAATGCCTCAAACTAAAGAGCATTTTAATATCATCAGAGCTCTAAAAGTGAAGAAAGCCATTATTGCATTAAATAAAGTGGATTTGGTGGACGAAGAGATTGCAGAGCTTGCCAAGCTAGAGATTATGGAATGGCTAGAAGGAACCGAATTTGAGGATTCTCCAATAGTGGGTGTGAGTAGTATAAGTGGACAAGGTTTAGATGAGCTGAAACAAGAAATAGATCATATTATTCCTCAAATTGAAACTCAGAAGCAAGATCAGTTTTTCAGATTGTTTATAGATAGAATATTCACTGTGAAAGGGATGGGTTCTGTAGTTACAGGTTCTGTTTTAAATGGTGAAATTGCTGTGGACGATGAGGTGTTTCTGCTTCCAGGTTCCAATGATAAGCTGCGCTTAAAAAGCATTCAACGCCACGGTAAAGTTGTGGATAAGGTGATTTCGGGAGATAGAGCTGCATTTAATCTCTCAGGAATTAAACCTGACGATTTTGAGCGGGGGATGCTATTGAGTAATCAGGAATTGGAAACTACCCAAATGATAGATACGCATATCACATTATTCGAGAATTCTGTAGATATTGGAGTTTGGTCAACAGTGGTATTTCACTCAGGAACATTCGAAACTCAAGCGCGTATGCATTTGCTCAATAAGGATAAACTCAGACCAGGGGAGTCTGGGATTGTGCAATTGGTTCTCGAAAAAGAGAGTATTTTAATTCACAAGGATAAGTTTATCCTTAGAAATTCTTCTGGAGATAAAAGCATTGGAGGCGGAATCATTATTGATGCTAAACCTTTGCATCATAGAAAAAGAACTCAAAAATTACTCAAAGAGCTCGAATTACTAGTTGACGGAATCCTAAACGAAGGAAAAACAGCGGAGCTTATTCTAATCGAATTGAAAAAAGAAAACCTTCCTCTAAGTTTAGCTTTATTGAAAGATAGGCTAAAAATGACCGAAGAGGAATTGCTTCAAGAAGATAAAAACCTAAAGGGCGTTTCGCTATATCCGAATCATATATATATTGCTGAAATTGCAGAATGGGAAATAGTGAAAAAGATACAAGCATTTATCTCTGAATTTCATGCAAAAAACCCGATGCTCACCAAAGGCTTAAATGAATTAGAGCTTCTCGGAAAATTAGGCCTCAATAAAAACAAAGTTTTTAAAGAATACCTTCCTCATCTATTGCAAAAAATGGAGGAGGATCAACAAGTTAAATCTGTCTTTAAAACTTGGGCTTTGTCTTCGCATAAAGTCAAGCTTGGTAAAAAAGAAAAAGAAGACTTGGAGTGGTTGGAGCAAATCATAAAAGATTATGGTCCACAAAAACCAATTTATGTTGACATTAATCAGGCAGCCTACCAAAGGAAGATCAGTAAAGAAAAACTAGCTTCTTATATTGATTATTTAATACAAAATCAGAAATTGAGCCAGCATAAAGGTGAATATGCACATATTGTTTTGGTTGGAAAATATCGAAAAGAATTACTAAAGATTTTAGCGAATCATAAAGAGGGTTTATTCCTTCAGCCTTTTCGTCAAGAATCAGGCTTATCAAAAAAGATGCTCCCCTTTTTAATAGAGATGTTTGAGGCAGAGGGGTTGCTCATCACTTCAGAGTATAAAAAAGAAAATTATAAAACTCAGATTACTGAATTAGGCTTGAGGATACTTAGCTTGTAATATTTTGATTTTGAGAGGACTATTGGGATATTGAAAATATTGTATATTTATACTCTAGTAATCAGTCATAGAATATAAACGCAATACCATGAGAGCTATTCTTATTATTTCCTTCATTTTCTTTGTTAATTCAATGTTTGCACAAAATCTCAATGTAATCCTCTGTGAAAAAGATACCAAAGAGGCTGTCTTGTATGCGAACTTGTTTAATACAATCTTAGGCTTTGGAACGGTAAGTGATTTTAATGGGTCATCTACGATTAATTATCAGTCTGTTCAGAATTCCATTAAGATTTCTCACATTGGTTATGCCACGAAGGTTCTTTTGGTTTCGGACTTATTGAAAATGGATACGTTGTTTTTAGAGAGGGGAGTTGAACTGAATGAAGTACAGGTGCTTGCAGAGGAAGTGAAATTATATAAAGAATTACATAAAGTAATAGTAAAAACTAAAGCACAATTGAAAGCAATTAATGGAAAAGCTAGCCTTTTAGTTGAGTCTTTTCAGAATGATTCTATTCCATTAGAGCGTTTGGAAGCCATTGGGAATTTGAATTACTCTAAAGGAAAACTCAATGCTTTTGATGTGAAAATGGGTCGTTTTGGTCAGAATAAATTCTACTCTTTTTTTACATTAACACCCGATAAGGAATTAGGAGAAATTGATTTGTTTCTATATAAATATCCCACCCCTTTGATTATTACTCAATGTTCCAAAAGCCAAATAAAAAAATACTATAAATTGAAAAGAATTATATACAAAGATTATACGATTTATAGTTTTGAATCAAAAAATGGAAAACAATTCTCAGGAGAAATTACGGTTTATAATTCCTCAAATACTATTGGTAAGCTGGTTTGTCTAATGGAAGATATTCCAAACTCTAATTTAGTTTCTGTTTACGAAGGCAATGACTTAAGTATAAAATATATGCAATTGGATTTGCAATTTGACGAAGATCATCGATTGGTATATTTCTTTAAAAAACAATTAATACAATTGGTTTCTTCAACTAGAACCAGTGATATTAGTAATGTCATTTTCCTTTCAAATAATGAGGATAATGAAAAATATAATATTCCAACTACAAGCCCCGAATCGGATTTGTTATGGACTATGTATGAGAAAATTGCCCGATTTCCATTTGATTTAGGTTTATGGAATCGGAATTTTGTGTTTTCTGAAAATGCCAGAGCGAATAAGTCTTTCGAGTTTTTTCAAACTCAAGGATATGTGGCGAATATCTCTAATTATTTCTCTGGCGAATTAGAGGAGGAATTAGATTTTAATACCCGAAAATGGGGGGGTCGATTAGATTATATCGATTTCAATAGCAATATGCAACAGTTAGGGTTTCAGTTGAAAGATATATGTTTTGCTCCAGGTTTCGATGGGAGTCTTGTCCTGCCCGATCAGTTATCAAATACTTCGAGAATCGTTTTTAATGAGAGGTCCATGTCTTTGGTAAATCCTTTACCTGAAGTATTTAATTTGCTACCTGTCATTTCGTATACGCCAATTGGTAATTCCAATTTTATAGAAATTGAAAACATGAGTCCCATGTGGGATAGAAAGCAATCTTATTTCTTTATGGAGAAAGATTATTCTAACCTTGTTGGGGTTAATCTTTTCTATGATTGGCTTGAAATATCTACACGAAATTATATGGACTCCGTAGCTCTAATTTATCCTAATAAAAAATATCCTGTTGAGCTTACCGATGATTTTATTGTAATGGCAAATGAAGCTTTTCAAAAGTTCAATAAATACAATAATGGACTTAAAAAAGATGTGCTATTTTTAGTGGATTGGAACGAAAAGATTAAGCTTGAATTAGAGGTGAATAATTGTAAAGAAATAGCAGAATTAGTAATGCAAAACCCAGAGAAATATCAATTAAAACTATTTGTTGAGGATTTAAATCATATTGCAGATATTTATTTTGATATGTGGGATTATGAAGAGGCCTTATATTTTTATGGGTCAGCTTTAAAGTATTCCAAGAATTTTGAGGAGGATCAAGAGCAAAAATCACATGCTTACAAAAGGCTAATTAAGTGCTATCGGAAAACTGGGAAAAGTGATTTGGCTGATCGAGTAAAACAGCAAGCTGTACGAGATGGCTATGAAATGGGTAATTAGTATACAATAGATTTCTGCTGAATGCGTTAAATAACTAATAATAAATATATTATCTTGTGTTTAATCGCGTATTATGAAAACGACATCACTTAAATTACCATTCTTTATTTTTCTTGTTATACATCTTTTATTAATGATATGCTGCACACCAAAGCTCGAAAACGAATTAAGTATTGAAGATGTTCAAGGCCATTGGATAGGAGGAACTGGTTCTGGATTACAAGTCTTAATCACACCTGATTCTCTATATTGGAGTCTAAATGATAAACTAACAATTGAGCAAAATTATGAATATAAGATAATTGGAGATTCTGTTTTCCTAGTTTCCGAAGATGGAATTATAGATAAACTGCTCTTATTGCCAGAAAAAGACAAAATAGTATGTTGTAATTTCAAATCTCATATCGATTCATCTCGAATTGATGAGGTAATTGCTTTATATGAGATGAATGATATTCAAAACTTTTCTGAAAAACAATCTCAGAATAATGATTTAAAAAAGGACATCATCATAGTTCCCGAAAACCAGATTGGAATATTTTTGATAGCTTTTTCAAAAGAAGAGGGTAGTGAAGCGGTTTATGATAAAGATGGTAATCGGGTTTTTACTTTTGAGATTGGCTCAAGTATTCTCTATTCTCAAGCAAAAGAAGATATTAGGAAATTAGCTTTAAATCAATATGAAGTATTCCAACAGACAGAAAGTGGAAAGTTAAAGCCGTATCCGCTTTTATCAAAACAAGAACTAAAAGAAGAGCTAACAGAAACAGGATTAGTGGCTATTATAGAAGGGTTTAATCAAGGACCAAGAGAAAATCTAAATAGACTTGTTGATAAAGAAATTTCAGGTAATGTTTTGTGGCTTAATATTGGATCAGAAGCATCAATTTCAAATACATACGATAGTTTATTCTATAATGATCAGTACTATAAAATGGATTATAAAGGTAGATGGATACAGTGATAGGAATGCATTTTAACCTCTTTTTGGTTTTTAGCAACCCTTGGTGTAATCCTTAGTGTGAGCTTCATGGTAAAACAACTTTTGGAGATTTGTTGTTAAGGCCTATTAGTGTACATTTGCTCCACAAAACCACCAAAAAGTACAATAATGAAAACGATAGATGCCAAAGGTAAACTTTGTCCACAACCTTTAATCATGACAAAAAAGGCACTTCTAAATATGGAGGAGTCTGAAACACTACAGATTCTAGTAGATAATGAAAGCGCGAAGTTTAATGTAAGTCGGTTTCTCTCCGATAATCAAATGGAAGTGCAAGTAAACGAGAATAATGGAGTTTACGAGATTTTGGTAGTAAAAAAAGGAGGAAGCTTCGAGCAAAGTACACCTGAAGAATACTGCGAAATTCCATCAGCTACTAATAGCGATTATATGGTTTGTGTAAAGAAAAATACTTTTGGTGATGGTGATGAAGAGCTCGGTAAATTATTACTGACTGGTTTCTTTAATACATTACCGAATGTGTCAAAGCTCCCATCATGTATCGTGTTTGCTAATGTTGGAATATTTCTTGCACTAAATGATTCAATTGTTTTAGAACCTCTGAAAAAACTTGAAGAAATGGGTGTCGATATCTTAATTTGCGGTACTTGTTTAGAATATTATAAAAAGATGGATGATTTAGGTGTTGGTCAAGTTTCTAATATGCTCGATATCTTAGAAAAAATCACTTCAGCAGGAAGTATTATTTATCCTTAATTAGAAATTATGATTTACGATTTATTGGCCTCAGGTCAAGAAGGTGGCTGCTCGGCTAAACTTCCAGCAAAAGAATTAGATAAGGCCTTAGCCGATTTGCCACAAATTACTGGACCAGAATTAATGGTGGATATCAGTACCCACGATGATGCTGGCGTATATAAAATTAATGAGGAAACAGCACTTATTCAAACCACTGATTTTTTTCCTCCAGTTTGCTCCGACCCTTATGAGTTTGGGCAAATAGCTGCAGCAAATGCATTGAGTGATGTTTATGCCATGGGAGGTAAAGTGATTACTGCCATGAATTTATTAGAATTCCCTGCTGATCAACCATTAGAAGCCTTAAAGGAAATCATTAGAGGAGGACAAGATAAAGTTGCTGAATCTGGTGGGTATTTGGTAGGAGGACATACCATCACCGATAAGGTTCCCAAATTTGGTCTGGCAGTTAGCGGACTTGTTCACCCTGATAAAGTAATCACCAATTCCAATGCTAAAGAAGGTGATGTTTTAATTCTAAGCAAACCCATTGGAGCTGGCATTATTCTAGCAGGAAAAAAAATAGGGGAGGCCAAGCCAAAAGATTATCAAGCCTGTTTGGATAATATGAAGTTGCTGAATAAAAAAGGTGCCGAAATCATGCAGAAATATGGCGTGAAATGTGCTACCGATGTCACAGGATTTGGATTGATTGGTCATGCTTATAAATTAGCTTTAGCTAGCGATGTATGTTTGGAATTAGGTACTCATAATCTTCCCTTACTAAATGGGGCTTATGATTTAGCTGAGTTAGGCTGTTTGCCAGGAGCTTGCTTTAGAAATCAAGAGTTTGTTGAGGAGTTTTGCCAATTCAGCGATGATGTAGTTTATGAAAACAAAATGCTCCTTCACGATGCCCAAACCTCTGGTGGCTTGCTAATGTGTGTACCTAAGGAATCAGTAAATATAGTATTGGAGGAATTGAGAAATTCTGATTATCCTTATTCTGCAGTTGTGGGAGAAGTAAAGGCTAAGGGAGATTTCTTAGTGGAAGTGTCTTAAGTACATAGAGTTCATAAAGTCCGTAAAGTGGCTAAAGTATTTAAAGTTAATACTTGTTTTGGTAGTTGTCGAGCTTTCTTAGTATTTCTTGGGTATTATTGAAAAAATAAATTAGTATTCATAATTCTTAAAATGGATGATAAGAAAGCTTCGAGAACGAGGCTTTGGTTTTTTTTGAAAATCAAGGAGTTTACATGTGTAAATGACTGTTTTCAAAAAAAGCTATAACGAAGTTGACGGAGTTTTCTTGCAGTCATTCAAATAGCAATCCCCAATCAACATAATAGCCTTCTGCAAAGCAGTAAACTCAAAATCCAATGTGTCTACTATTTTCCTACTCGAATAACTATAGGAACTCATAAACGAACGAGCTGTAGACTTCGTTAGCTCAGGTGTTTTTCCAGTGAGAATTCCTTTTAGATAGGCTCCTCTCCAAGCCAAATTCATCATCCAAGGTTTTGCTTCAGCGCTTGGGAATGGTTTATTGAGAGTTTTGGCCATCATATTAAAGAATTCCAAATAGGTAAGGTCTTCTCCGTTTAAAACAAATCTTTCATTGCAAATATCAGACTCCATGAGCTCAATCATGGCTCTAGTCACATCTCTCACATAAACATAACCATTCATTCCATGGCTATAGTATTTCATTCCTTTAGCCATCATTTTAAAGAAAGAAGGACTGCCTTTGCTCCAATCACCAGGGCCAAGAATTACAGATGGATTTACAATAACAGCATTTAAACCTTCTGCTATTCCTCTCCAAACTTCCATCTCCGATTGGTATTTGCTGATGGAATAAGGGGAGTCTTTGTCGCCATCTTTCCATGGGGTTTTCTCGTTGGTACTTTCTCCTTGTTCTGCTCTTCCCAAGGCTGCAATGGAGCTCACATGAACCAATTTCTCAATGTTGTGATGCAAACAGGCATTGACCAGATTTTTAGTTCCTTCAATATTGGCAGTTAGCATTTTCTGCTTGTCTTGCTTCTTAAAAGAAACCATAGCAGCACAATGGTAGACTTTTGAAACCCCTTTTAAGGCTTCCTCAAGAGAAAAATAGTCTAGTAATTCTGCTTCAATCCATTCGATTTTAGAAAGCAGGTTTTGCGGAGAGGCAGAATAGAAAGAAAAAATCTTTTCTAATTGTTTCAGAGAAGAATGACTTCTTTTAATGGCTCTAACTTGTTCTCCTTTTTTCAAAAGATCGAAAAGCAAATGTGCGCCCACTAAACCTGTTCCTCCTGTTATGAGTATCATTGAGCAAAGATATAAAATTACTCATGCCAGTTAAATGGATGATTGTTGTTTGTCATTTTATTATGATTAATTAGTACTAGTTAATTATTGATTTATCTTAGAAGAATAATCATTTGGATTAATTAATATCTTTGACTGAGATTGCACTTCCAAATAACGCCAAAAATGAGAAGAAGTATTTTTAGAAATGAATTTGAAGTTTTTAAAGGAAAATTAAACAGCTTAAATGAACATCTGTATTTAGATTTAAAACATGAATTATTCAGGATAGAAACTGAATTGATTGGAGAAACTTTCCTTTTTTTAAAGCCAGAAATTAAATCGGAAAATTGCCTTGTAGATGTAATCAGTAATAAAATAGAAGATATTGACCTTGTTGATAATCTTAAGAAATTATTTATTATTGAAGATGACCTTGACTTGCCGCCACATCTACTTGGTGAGTTTGTAGCAAAGAATGTAGTTTTATTCATTGGTGCAGGAGCATCTGTTGGTTTAGGGTATCCAAATTGGTGGGCCCTAGGGAAAAAAGCAATCAAAAAACTTGAGTCTAATGGCCAGATTAGTAAATACACCGCTGAAAATTTGTTGAATAGTAATACGGATCCGAAACAACTTTTATCTGTTTTTGAGGGGTTTAATCCTAAAGAAACAGAAGAGTGCAAGGGTTTTTATGAAGGGATATTTAAGCATAAGGGTCTTGAAAAGGCAGATGAAAACAAAGAAAGAGGTGTTTATGATATAATAACTGATTCTTCTTTTGGCGGTAAAATCATTACTACTAATATTGATGAAGAAGTAGCTTTGGCTTTCAATGAGAAATACTCTAGAGTAAAGCATAACGAGTTGGTAGATGTTCAGAATGGGGACCAAGAAGTGAAAGATAATCTATTAGTTCAGGATGAATATGAAACGCTAGGGGATTTTAGGTTTAATAATAAGCAGGATCAAATTGTTTATTTGCATGGTTCTGTAAATAAAATAGCAAATACAATTTTTACTATTAAGGATTATAGTAATAGATATTTCCACAAAGACTCTGAAATAGTGGCTTTTCTGGAATATGTTTTTAATAAATATACTGTATTATTTATAGGATATGGTTTAGCTGAATTTACAATTTTGGAATCTATTTTGAACTCTAAAACAAAAAAGATACATTATTCATTAGAAGCTACTTTCCTAAGTGATATAGAAACAATAGATGTTAAAACAAGGGCGTTTAAGGAACTAAATGTAAGTGTAATTCCTTACTATAGAGATAATAAAGATTATGCAAGACTATTAGATGTTCTTGAAAGTTGGATGAGAAAAATTATTAATACGCCTAATACTTTTTTGGCAAGAATTCATAAAATCAATGAAGTAAAAATTGCAAAAGAAATAGATGTAATAGAGAATTCGACAATTGCATTGTTGAAGGAGGATGCTGCTTTGCGTAAATTATTTTTACAAGAAGTCGATAATTCTGACTGGTTGTTTTCATTGAGAAATGCTAACCTTTTTTGTACAGATGTCTATAAGATTCCTGATACAAGAAATTTAAAAAAAGGTGATGCAATTATTTGGGAGCAAATTCTTTTTTTGCAAAAAATATCTGAATTGGAAGGCTTTGTAAATAAACAAAACCTGGTAGATGGGATTTTGATAATCTTAGATAAAATAATTAACAGTGGTTATTGTAATTATTGGGTTGATGATAGGATTTCACTTATTTTAGGGAAGGTTCCTCAAGAAGTAATTGAATACAAGTTATTAAAAACACATTTAAGTAATATTTCTAAGAATCCATTTGAATCTCAGAAGTCAGATTTCTGGTCAATTAGAGATTTGGTTTATAATTTATTTATGTCAAATAGTTATAATGAGATAAAGCTTATTTGTAATCACCTATGGGGTTTTGTTGCAATCAAGCCAAGCAAGAGAAAAATGAAATATGAGCCAAACTCATTCATTTATAACTTTAAAAAAGAAGAGTTTCCTGTTGCTATTTGTAGAGATGCCTACATGAAAATCTTTGATAACATTTCTAAGTTATTACTAATTGAAGGGAAGTCAAGTATTTATTCCTTTAAAAATCATTTTATCTTCGAGGATACCAGATATAGTTTAGTATTTGAACTACAAAAATCTTTTAACATAAAAACTGTACTGACAAACGGAGATAAAAAGATTTTTGAATTTAAAATTGAAAGGTTTTATGATAAATCTATTTCAGAAATAGATTTATTAATAAAAAATAAGCTTGTTGCTAATGATATTGACCCATTGGAAATTAAATTCGAAACATTTTATTATAGTGAATTAAACTTAGTACAAATTATAATACATTTATTTGAAGAAAATTATCAGCTTCGAGATTTAGATTTGATAGATTTATCAGAGACAAGTGATGAGAATGATATTTTGAGTCTAGTTAAGATTTATATCCAACTCATTGAGCTATTTTCAACTCAATACTTTGATGATTTTAGATCGTATATTGGTCAACTATTCGATAATAAAAAATTTTATTTGCCTGTATTTAAGAAAGTTGGATTGTATTTTATTAATTTGAATTTTAAAGAACTAGAGGATTTGTTTTGGGAAAATATCAGTTGTTATGATTTCTTAAGTAAGTACGAATATAACGAACTTACTTATAATTTGCTAAATATGAATAGTCAATTAATTGGACTAGAGGGTGTAAGTGCTTTGAGGCAATTAATTGTAAATGGTCCAAATCTAGAATTTGACTACAATAAGGAGAAGAATAAAGAGTCGTGGCAATTAAAATGGGTTTCAATATTTAAGGATAATCCTAGTTTTAATGATCTATATGAACAGACGCTAAGAGCTAATAATGGAGAAGTGTATTCCCATCGAAGACTCGGGAAAATGTACTTTTCAAGTCCTACCTCACCATATTCCATTTCAGAGTTAGGTGTCATGAGCATTCAAGAGATTGTACAAAAAATTGAAGAATTTGAGCCTAATAAGAAAGGTTTTAATGAACCTGACGAATTTGGATTTGCATCTGCCATTCAGGAAGATTCGAATAGAAATATCAATAAATATGTCAATCATTTGGATTTATTTTTAACTGTTGAAAATAGAATCCTAAGTGCGATTATTGAATCAATAGGATCCCAAATAGAAATCTGTGTGATATCTTTAGATCTCATCCTGAAATTTTTCAATGATTTATTTGAAGATGAATCAAGTGTAGAGAGCTTTGAGCGTAAAAAAATGATTTCTAATATAATTGAACTTCTATCTAGAATAATTAAGACTGATAATGTGTCATTGACAATTAGAGAGATGAAACAAATTTAGTATTTGAT
>JADGDY010000019.1 GCA_016744655.1 Bacteroidales bacterium
CCCTAATTGTTGTAATGTTGAATTTACATACTGTTGAGAACTGCGCGGATTATATTTTCAAAGAACTATGTTTAAATATTTAGGAGATTTTAGAACTTATAAATTCGTCGATCTCTTGCAAATGACTATTCATTTCATTATCTCTATAATCAATTTGCTTTTGTAAAGATAAGGAATTATTCGCTAATTGTAAAGAAATCATGGCCAATAAATCTTGAAAATCATTATAATGAAAATTACCACTATACTCATTTATCAGTTTATCAATGTGTTCCGCCGATTTCCGAATCATTTCTTCCTCTTCTTCAGATTGTATTTTTAGTCTGTATGGGCGATTCGCTATATTTACTTTTATGGTATGATCGCTCATCAAACTATTTATTTAAAAGATTTAAACTATTATCAATTCTCCGCACCAACTCATCGATGACAATTTTCGTACTTTCCTTGTCATCTTCTGAACTCATGGTTTTAGTTATTTTTATCACATCTAAATCTTGCTGAAGCTTTACTAAATGCTCATCTTGGCTTATTAGCTCGTCTTTCAGTTTAGAATTTTGATGTTTTAAACTCTCGATTTCTTCTGTCAATCGGGTATTAGATTCCACTAGCAATTTGATTTTGTAATAGATACCCGAAATCAATGTACTAGCGTCTTTCATATACTTTTTTTGACCAAATCTTCCCTGCAAATATAAATGACATATTCCATTAAAACAAGCCTATTGAATATACACCAACATCCCCTTAAAAATAAGTGTATATCATAACACTTTTCTCAGATAAAAGATTACTTTTGTGTTTGTAAACAAAACCCTTTAAATATGAAACATCATTTTAGATTTAGCTTTTTAGTATTATTTTTAATCACCTTATTTTTTACATCATGTGAAAAAGATGATAAAGATGAAACCCCAACAAACTCACCTACCTTCATAGGAAGCCTTATTAATCCAGGTGAAACAGAATTAGAAATCTTCTACAATGAAGGTTACTCAATTGTAGCTGGAGACATTGAGATTTCAAACGATGCAGAGATAACAAACCTTAACAAACTTTCGAACATCGTTGAAATACAAGGAGACTTAACCATACAGAACAACCATGAATTAATTAATATTGATGGATTAAATAAGTTAAAAACTGTTGGAGGAAACTTAATTCTGTCTAGGCTATTCAAAATAGAAGACCTAAGTGGTTTCTCAAGCCTTGAAACAGTTGGAGCTAATTTTCTCATGAATAGTTTAACACAAATCACCAATTTCCAAGGACTAAATCAATTAAAATCTGTGCAACAAACCTTTGGTATGGAAAATGTATCTCCATGGACAGAACCTCAATTACAAAGTACTGATGGACTTGAATCTCTTGAATACATTGGTGCAAACATCATATTCAGGGACAATCCTCGACTATTCGATTATTGTGAAATATCCACCTTTTTAATTAACGATTTTAGTGAAAACTTTTCTGCTTCGAATAATTTCTACAATCCAACTATTACTGATATAAAAAATGGAGATTGTGAAAATGATGAACCAGCCATTATCATTCTTGATGGAGTTTATATTAAAGGTGCTGGTACAGCAATCACAGAATTTGACTCTAAAGGAATAATGGGAATAGCTAGAAACGAAGTTACCCAAGAAGACAGATATACTTTAAAAGAGAAATATCTTGCCATTAAAGGTGGAATTGAAGGTTTCAATATATATGTGGTTAATGGTAATGATATTAAGTCTTATGGTCCAGGAAACGACTTTGCTTATGTTCAAGAAAGTGATTTAGGGCCAGACGAACCAAACTTAGGTTTATTTAGAGGAAGTATTACAGAAAGCGAGAATCCTTTTACTGTGGCAGAGGATGGTCTTTACCATATTGCTTATGATACAGAAATAGGAATTGTAACTATAGCAAAAGTAGAATGGGGTGTTATAGGAGCAGCAACACCTGGTGGTTGGGCTACAAGCACCCAATTTGAGCAATCTTTTAGTTTAGCGGAGGTCAAATTTACAATTCATGACCTTGAATTAACTAGAAATGATTTTAAATTTCGATATTCTAATGGTTGGAAAGTAATATTGAGTCCCGATTTTGACCTAGGTGATGGAAATTCTGGAATAAAAGCAAACTCTAATCTTGGTGGTGAAATTGATAACCTAATACCTGGAGGAGACAACCTCACTAATGATGAGCATGGAATATATTCTGTTGAAATTAAATGGACATTAGAACAAAGTTACACTGCTGAAATAATAAAAACAGGTGATATTGAATACTATAACTATTCCGAAACCGAAATGGGTTTAATTGGTGAAGGTATTACCTACAATGGAAGCCCTTTAGGTTGGGATAATACTGCTTTTCTTCATACTCCATCAGTAACTAATGATTTTATCTATACTTGGACCTATGAAAATATTGAGGTTAACACCGAAGGGGGATTTAAATTTAGAGAAGGGCAAGATTGGAATGGATTAGTACCTGCCTATGATGACTTTACAATATATGGGGAATCTGCAAGTGATTTTGAAAGTGATTCGGATCTAAATTTCCGTGCTTTATCAAATGGATTTTACAATTTCGAATTTGTGATTGATGCTACCACAAATGAATACACATTGAACATCAATCCCGGGATGAACAATACTCCCAAATTATATGTACCTGGCTCATATCAGGGTTGGGATCCTAGCACAGCCCCAATTCTGTTAGATGAAAATAATGATGGAAATTATGTAGGAACCGTTGAATTCCCTGCTGAAACAGAGGAATTAATTTTCAAATTTACTTCACAGTCTAATTGGGATGGTATAAACTATGGTCAAGGAAATACAGAAGGAAGCTTATCTGAAGACCCAAGCGCGACAAATTTAATGATCCCGAGTGCAGGTTTGTATTTACTCACAGTAAATATTAACAACCTAACATGGTCATATCAACTACAATAATTTAGATTCATTAAGCAATCATTAAAGAAAGCCTAAAGTTTAACTGCTTTTGGCTTTTTTTACTACACCCAACTACAATAATCTCAAACATTATTAAATCTATTTTCGGTTATTTAAATATTCCGTAATTATTTATGAAACAATACTAGACTTTGATAAATATTTGCCTTAGTTTTACATCTTTAAATTCACACACAATTTAATTAATCTTAAAACACTCTAAAAATGAGAAAATTTACAGTATTATTAGCCTTAAGTTTTATCACACTCAGTGGTTTAATGGCTCAAACATTAGTTTCAACTAATGTAGAAACAAGAAATGCAATGCTAGAAGAATACACAGGAATCCATTGTGGATACTGTCCTGAAGGCCATGTCATTGCAGCACAATTACATCATGACTACCCTAGTCAGATATTCCCAATAGCCATTCACCAAGGAAGTTTTGCAAGCCCTAGTGCTGGCGAACCTGATTATAGAACAGAGTTTGGGGATGCTTTTGCTGATCAAACAGGACTAACAGGTTATCCTTCTGGAACTGTTAACAGACATGTGTTTTCTGGTGCTAATACAGCCTTAGGCCGCTCAAGTTGGTCTCCATCAGCAATGGAAATTATTGAAATGAACTCTGTGGTTAATGTTGGTGCTAAAACCACTTATAACGATGCTACAAGAGAATTAACTGTTATTGTAGAGTTATATTATACAGCAGACAGCCCCGAAGGAATTAACTTCTTAAATGTAGCATTACTTCAGAATGGAATTTTAGGCCCACAATCTAGTGGTGGAGCCGGAAACAACTACGAGCACAACCATATGTTAAGACATATGATTACGGGTCAATGGGGTGAGGAAATCACCACTACTACTACAGGTACTTTCGTAGAAAGAACAATTACTTATACTATTCCTGAAAATTATTTAGATATTCCTGTTGTTGTTGAAAACTGTGATGTTGCTGTTTTTGTAAGCGAATCTCATCAAGAAATTTATTCTGGTGTTTCTATTCCAGCCATTAATGGTACGACTCTTATCACAGCATCAATTACAACTCCTGACGCAACTGTAACACAAGGAACTCCTAACACAGCTTCCACTTTTACTATGGACTTTACAAACTTACTACCATCTGATGAAGAGTTTGAGTTCACTTTAACAAAGGAAAATGCTCCTGAAGGTTGGGCTAGTTCTTTTACTGTTAACTCTAATACATATGAAACAACAGCTACTGAAACAATTGCAGCTGGAAATGCAACTGCTCTAACTATAGATGTGACTCCAAATTCTGAAACAGGATTCGCTAAATATTTCTTGAGCATCCAATCTGTCTCTCAACCAAACACACTAGCAATTACACAAGAAGTATATGTTATTTCAAACGTAGAAAACTTATTATTACATAACCAAGGAACCTGGAGCACTGGAACTCCTGCAGATTTAGAAGCTGATTATTATGCTGGATTTGAAGCTGCTGGCGCTGAAAATTACACTTCTTGTTCTTATAAAGCCTTCTTAATGGCTGCTAACGAAGCTGACATTGTTAATAGTTTTACAAATATCTTCTTTAACGTAGCTTGGACATTCCCTGGATTAACAAATCAAAATGTCGAAACCTTTAGTAGCTTTATCGATAATGGTGGTAATTTATTTATCGCCGGTCAAGATATGGGTTGGGATACTTGGGATGCTTCTGGTAACGGAACCGATGAAACCAAGGCTTTCTATACTAACTATTTAAACGCTGACTACAAAGGTGATGGTAGTTCTACAGATAATAGTATTAATCCAAATACTGATGATGAATTCTTTGGAGACCTTGGAACATCAGCTCTTACAGATATTTATGGTGGAAACATGTACCCTGATGAAATTGATCCAATCGGAACTGGTATGCAAATTATTTATTATAACGACGGAGCAAAAGGTGCTGGCGTTAGATCTACAATTGGATCTGCAAAAGTTATTTATTTAGGCTTCGATCCTAGTATGGTGACTGATGTTGATGTAAGAAATGATGTTATTGCAAAATCTTTTAACTGGTTCACAACTAATGTTGGTTTTGAAGAAATCAATCAAACAGAAATCAATGTTTATCCTAATCCATTTAAAGACCTATTAAACATTAATATTGCTCTTGAAGGAAAATCTCAAGTAGAATTAGTAAATGTTTTGGGAGCTACTGTATATTCTCAAGAATTCAATACTAAGAATATTAGCGTTGATGCTAAAAACTTAGAGAATGGAGTTTATATTTTAGTAGTTAAAAATGATGGACAACAATATACTCAACAGGTGATGATTCAGAAATAAAGCTGAGTTATTGAACTTCTTTTGAGGAGTCTAAATCTAAACCGCAAGGCCAAAATTTAATTTTCTGGTCTTGCGTTTTTTGTTTGTTGATAGTATTGAAGAGTTAAGCCAACTCTGTTGGTGAACATACCATCACATGCAAAACCAAATTGGAGCATTTGTAAGCGAGTTTCAAAAGAGTAAGGGTGAATTAAAAAGTTTTGACTTTTTATCCATTCTACATTTTCGTCAGTTAGAAGATTACTGTAATTATTAGGAGCTCCGGAAATACTTGGCCCAATAATTTGCGCTCCATGCTGTTTAGCAAAAGCTAGGTTCTTGAAATAAGTTGCACTATCATTCTGTAACATATTTGGGTCGCCCAACCAAAGTAAAAAAGTCATAGGCACTTCGCCTTTAAAAATACGATTTAACTTTTTTAAGCTTTCTGGAGAGAAGGTTTGCAAGATGATTTTGGCACTCGTTTTTCCTATATTTACTTTTCCATCTCGTTGAACCATAGTATCGGAACTTGGTTTCGTAAGCACATTCCAATTCAATCTAGATAATTCCTGATACAATCCCTCCTCTATTCCACTAAACAGCTGTGGTTCTTTAGTTTCTATATATATGCCAGGCCGATGTCCTAAATCTTGTTCATCCTTTACATAATAAAAACGATACTTTTTCTCCCCATCTTGTTCAAGAATATCAACAAGCCTTATACCTAATGAATCTTTTGCTATTCTATATCCTTCCGCAATTCTAATCACATCTTCTAAAGTCGAAATTCCTTGTCTTCCCCCAACATAAACTTGCTCTCTATCAAACAATACTTTATCACCTTCTGAATTAAAGTAAAAAGCAGGTTTATTGGTTTTCTTTAGATAGTTTTGAGAGGAATAGTAGGTCCCACCTTCCATTGAAGCTTTCTCTAAAAACCAAGTTCCTGCATCCAATGCCATCAATTCCTCAAAAGTAAAATAAGAGGCGGCTTTGTTAGTTATTTCTGGATAAATACTTTTAATATCGGTGGTACGAGTGAGGTTATTATCGTGTAAGGCGAGTAATACCCCATCTTTGGTTCTTTGAATATCTACTTCCAGATAATCAGCGCCAATATTTCTAGCCCAGCGAAAGGCCATTTCAGTTTCTTCTGGCGCCCAATAGGTGGTTCCTCGGTGAGCAATCACTATATCTTTGGGAATAAATATATCTTTTCCACCTTTTAATTTATCATTAAACTCATCTTCTACTGAGCCTAAAATGAATGTAGTTAATATCCCTACAGTTAAGAAAAACAAAAGAAGCATTAAATAAGAAAACCAATTTTTACTCATTATTTCTGAGATTTAATCGTGAAAAATAAAAGAAAAATAGAAATAATAGCTGCCGCTATTAAAACATAGAATCCACCATCCCAACCATATAAATCAACAATATGTCCCATGGCAATATTTGCAAAAAGCGCACCTCCCAAATAACCAAAAAGCCCAGTAAAACCAGCAGCTGTACCGACAGCTTTTTTTGGTGCTAAATCTAAAGCATGCACTCCAATTAACATCACAGGTCCGTAAACTAAAAACCCTATCGCAATTAAAGATATATTAATCAACATTAAACTATGAGAAAACCAATATACGAAGATAAAAATCAACACAAAAAACATATAAATAATACTCACTTGTGCTCTTTGACCTTTGAAAGCTTTGTCGCTTAACCAACCTGCCAATAAGGTTCCAGGAATTCCTGCCCATTCATATAAGAAATACGCCCAACCACTGGTCGTAATATCTAGGCCTTTTGTTTCAGAAAGATAGGTTGGTGCCCAATCGAGTACTCCATATCGTATGAGATAAACAAAAGCATTGGCAATGGCAATAAACCAGAGCAATCTATTTTTAAATACATAGGTGAAGAAGATATCCTTGGCCTTTAATTCTTGCTCCGATTTTTCTTGGTCATAACCTTCGGGAAAGTCATTTTTCCATTTCTCTATACTTGGTAAGCCACAGCTTTGCGGAGTATCTTCCATTAAAAAACAGACTATTATTGCAATTACAAAGGCTATAATTGCCGGAAAATATAAAGCGCTGTGCCAATCATTAAATATGGCTAGACCAAGAATTGCTAAGGGTCCTATTAAACCTCCTCCAATATTGTGGGCTACATTCCAAATGGACATTTTTGTACCACGTTCTTTATTGGAAAACCAATGAACCATAGTTCTGCCACAAGCTGGCCATCCCATTCCTTGAAACCAACCATTTAGAAACAGAAGGATAAACATAATGATTACAGAGCTAGTAAAAAAGGGAATTAAGCCCATTACCATCATGGTAACCGAAGACAGTACCAATCCTAAACTCAAAAACACTTTTGAATTACTCCTATCACTCACACTACCCATCACAAACTTACTGATTCCATAGGCGATACTGATTGCCGATAAGGCCCAGCCCAATTGTGCTTTTGTATAACCCTCCTCTATTAAATCGGGCATAATCAAAGAGAAATTCTTCCTAACTAAATAATAAGCTGCATAGCCAAGAAAAATCCCAGCAAAAACCTTCCATCGCATTACCTTATAATCATTATCAATTTGGTCTTTCTCTTTTAAAGGCTGTGCTGGTTTTGGCTTTAGGAATCCAATCATAGTATTTGTTTATTACTGTTAGATAAGAAACGCGAATTTAATCCAATTTCTAGGATTTTAAAACTCCAATTATTGAGCGGCTCAAAAACAAATTTGATTTTAAGAATTTAAAGTACAGATATATATATTTTATTGTTATTTTTACAATCAAACCCCAAAACGCAGCGTCATGAAACACTTCTATACTATAATTCTGATTTCAATCTTTCTTGGCTTCTCTAATTCCTTGCTTGCCCAAGAATTTGATTTTATAGAACCCAATGGAACTTATTATTTCTCTAAAAAACCAAATTCTACCAAATCTTTCCCAAAAGCTTATGGAATTGAAATAATTGGACATAGTGGTAATAATCAGATTCTGATTCCTTATTCGAGCCCTCAAACTTATAATACAACCGAAGAAGATATTTATGTAGCCAACCCCAATACTTCATGGATTGGAGATCAGGTAATCGTTTCAGAATTGAAACATACTACTATTATCAACCAGTACAACAAATCACTTTATTTCAAATCACTTGAAGGTTCCACTACTTGGGATATGTTTGTGGAAGAAGATGGCGCTAGAATAGAAGCCAGCTTTACAAATATTGACCAGGAGGAAATTCTGGAAGGCATAACAGATGCCGTAGCAACTATTACATTAAGTGTATTTGATAGCTTAGGAAACCCATGGAATGAACATCAATTTAATAACTTACAAGTGAAAATCTCAGAATCCTTTGGAGTGATAGAATTGTTTCCAATAAATAGATTTGTTGGATTGTATGAACAAAACGAATTCTATTCAAATGCCACTATTTATACGCTCATTGGTTTTGAGCAAGGGAATGATAAACAAGGATGGGAGTACAACTTTAACCCAGTAGTAGCTAGAGTTGAAGTCGGGACAGAGATTCATTATGATTATGAAGATAATTATTTACATAATCAAAAAGGGATTTTTAATTTTGAAGTGAAAAGAAAAATAATGACAAAGACTTTTGATGATAACACAGTTACTTATGGTATTAAATCATGTATTCATCAATATAATTCTTCATTTGACAGCATATATTATATTGATTATAATGAAACCTATCAATTTGATGCAAAACTGAACCAAAGCATGTTCTCTACTGATGAAAATGATTGGAATGGTTATCTTATAATTGTTAGATGCAACGAAAATGGTTTCTTTGAAGGAAGGCCGGATTATATTTATGGAGTTTATAATAAAACTGGAGATATTGTATCTGACAATAAAAACTTATGGATTTTGTCACCTGATTATGGATACTCCATGGGGACTAGCGCAACTCATACATTTGTTGATGGACTGGGTGATTTTATCACATATCGTGGAGAAAGCAATCAATCTGACAGAATAGTGTATTATAAAACTCCAACTCAAGAGCATGGAACTCCATTCGAGTTTGAATGCTCAGATGCTTCTTCAATTGATGAATTTAGATTACAAAGTCTTAAAATATTACCAAACCCTGCAGAGGATGTTATTGAGATTAATTGGGGAGTAGAACAAAGTTTCAGTCTTTCTATATTCAATCTACAGGGAAAAGAAGTGGTAAAACAAGTTGGGTTTAGTAATACAAGTAAAGCAAGTTTAGATATTTCTCAACTGGATAGTGGTGTTTATTTTGTGAGAATCCATGATTCAATGGAAAGGGTGATAACCAAAAAGCTTATTAAAAAATAATTGATTTATAATTTAATCAACTTTTGGGAATAGCTTTTCTGATCTCCACTTATCATTAGAAAATATAGTCCTGATGATAGGTCACTTATTTCAATTGATTTTTCTACTAGACCTTTTAGTTTCAATACCAATTCACCTTTGATATTATAAATAGAAACAGAATCTACATTCTCGAGCTTGAAAAACAATAAATCTTTGGCAGGATTTGGGTAAGCAACCTTTTCAGATACTGTTTCTAATTCTGAAATAGCATTGGCAAAATCAGAGAATAGCCAAAGATAAGCATCCTCAAATTCGGAGCGCCAAAAGGCTTCATTATGTCCTTGGCCTGATACTACTTTAGAAAATACTTCTTCGTTGGAGAATCCATAATTTAATAAATTATCGTGCATGGTTTGCATATCCTGAACCATGCCTTCTCCTTCTAAAGCACCAACGAGCTGATATATTCTTTGACCAGAAGCCACAGCTTGTTCTTCAGTAAATGCCCAAACGCTATCAGAATACCAATAACTGGGACTAAACAATCCAGCTTTAGCAAATACATCCGAATATTGAAATACACCATATTGAGAGATAAACCCACCTAAAGAGCTTCCCATAAGCCCAGTATGATATTTATCGGGAAGTGTACGGTAATTCTCATCAACATATGGTTTTAAAGTTTGTACGATAAACTCCACATATTCTTGTCCTTCTCCTCCACCATATTCACTATTTACCCAAGCGGAGTATTCATTTAATCGATGCCCTCCTCCATTATCTATTCCAATAACTATAGGAACTTGTTTTCCTTGAGCTGCTAAATTATTCAAGGTTTCATCCACCTCCCATTCTCCACTAAAAGAATTAAAACTATCAAAAAGATTTTGCCCATCGTGCATGTATAGTACTGGATAACTCACTTGGCTTTCTTCATAATCAGGAGGAAGATAAACCCAAATCCTTCGGTTACGATCTAATTGTGGTATATAAAAATCTTCTGAAAGAATACTCACATTTTCAGCTGCAGTAGAACCTCCTCCTCCATTTCCTCCATCTGCCCATGTGGCAATGCTAAAGTTTACCGTTTCATTATTTCCATATGTAAATTGACGATTAGCCATTTCTTGCCCATCCTCATCTTTTTCTACTGTTTCCCAACTACCTCTGGTAAACTTAAAATCAATTATTGTTCCTTGGGCTTGTTCATCAAGGATTATTTGGAATTTTCCGTCTGCATTTTTTTCTAATTTAAAAGCCTCGTCCCCTGGATTCCAAGTATTCATATCACCAGCAATATAAATAAAATCACTTTCTGGCGTAGTTGAAGGTAAGTTCTCAATGATGAAAGTAACTTGTGAAAAGGAGAATATAGAGATAAGAAAAGCAATTATGCTTAATACGGTAGTCTTCATGGTTATTTAATTTATTGCTAAGATAGTGATTATCTAAAATTCCTTTTATAGCTAGAGTTTTTTAAATTTAGAAAAAACCTTTGACAAAAATCTTGAAACAAATGCATAGGCAAGGCCAAACTCACACTTCGAGTTTACGTTTAGAAACCGACATGTATTTTAATAAAAAGAAAATCTATCTACTGATTCTGCTAATTTTCACGGATTTTTTTAGAAACAAGGGGCAGCAAAGCTGATGATTGTTTCTAATCCGTGTTAATATGCGATAATCCTCGGACAAAAACAAAGTGTGCGTCTGCCCAAATGCATAGGCTTACTAAATAGCATTGCCTATAGAAATTAATGATAGAGATTATTTATTTTTTAATATTGAGTTGACAACAAAGGTAGTTCAAACGAAAATTCGGAACCTAAACCAGGCTTGGATTTTACTTGAATTTCTCCTCCTAAAATCTCGATAATCCTTTTAGAAATAGACAAGCCAATACCTACACCTCCATAGAGCTCTCCATTGTTATGATTTACTTTTTTAAAACTGGTGAAAATAATCTTTTGATTTTCCTCAGAAATCCCAATTCCTGAATCTGATATTACAAAACGAACATACTCTTTTCCACCATACACTTTCATTGTACACTCTATCTTTACTTCACCTTTAATTGTGAATTTAAAAGCGTTATTTACTAAGTGCAAAAGCACTTCGTTGAGTAAATAGAAATCTGTTTCCAGTATTTTTTTATTTCCATCATGAAAAAACACTGGCTTTAATTCAATCACTTTCAGCTTTTCATTACTCTGTTCTCCAATAGCAGTATCAAAAACATTCTTTAAGATTTCTCTAATATCTACCTTGCTTTTATTCACCTTTATCTCATCGGTTTGTAGTAAGCTAATATCAAAGATATTATTTACAATTTTTTGAAGCTTTTTACCACTAGAATTAATTATACTGACATAGGACAATAACTCCTCTTTCGGCAAAGTATGGTCAATAAAATCTGAAAACCCAACTATTGAATTCAGTGGAGTCCGTAATTCATGAGACATATTTGTTAGAAATGAAGATTTTATTTTATCAGATTCCTGTGCCTTTTCTTTAGCTTTCACCAATTCAGCCCATAGCTTTTTTCTTTCGGTGACATCCTCTTTTACGGCAATATAATTGATAATGAATCCATTCTTATCTTTCATAGGAGAAATTACTGCAGTTTCCCAAAACAGCTCTCCATTTTTCTTCTTATTATGAAAATCACCAGTCCAAGTATTTCCTGAGGATAAAACATCCCACATGTTTTTATAGTATTCTTTCCTTTGAGTTCCAGCATTTAAAATTCTAGGGTTCTTTCCAAATACCTCCTTAAAACTATAACCCGTCAATACTTCAAATTGCTTATTGGCGTATTCAATATTCCCTTCAGAATCTGTCATAACCACACAAACGGGACTTTGTTCAATTGCCTCTTTAAACTTTTGCAGCTCCGTATCAATCCTTACTTGTTTACTAACATTCTGAAAAACACAATAGGTTTTCTCTTGTTTATCTTGCGGATCAATTGATACTTTTCCATTCAATAGTATGTCAAGATTTTCTCCATTTCTTTTACGTATTTTGAAAGGAACGTCTTTAATATACTTTCGAGCAAAGATCAATTTAAAATTTTGGCGAAACCTTGCTCTTGATTCCTCCTCTAAAAAATCTCCAAACCATTTACCAATTACCTCTCCATTATCATAACCTAAGGTTTTTAACCACTCTGGATTAACATCATCAATCATTCCTTTTGTTGTTAAAGATTGATAGGGTAAGGGAGCATTTTCAAACCATGATTTTTGCTTTTCTAAAGCTCTTATTAATTCTGCTTCTAGTTCTTTATTTTGTTTTATTTGCAGCTTCAATTCGAATTTATAACTCGATACTTTTTTCTTCAAAACAGAATTCCATAAAATAATAGCAAAACCTATAATTATTAATAGCAGAAGAAATACAGACATAAATAAATACAATGGTTTCTCTACAGGTTTATTTAAATGAATCCATTTTTCTTTAATTTCAAGTTTTTTTTCGAAACTTATATTCTTAATAGCTTTATTCAAAATTTGGTTTAAAATTGGCTTTCCCTTAATTGAGCCAATACACAAATCGTATGTATAATCAATTTGCCCTGAAATATTCAAATTGCTAATTCCATTTTTACTAGTTAAATAACTTGCACTAGCCAAATCCATAATAACAGCATCTAGTTGCCCTATCGATAGTTTTTTCAATCCTTCTAAATCATCCTTTTGTGTAATAATTGATAAATCAGGATATTGAGCTCTAAGGAATTCGTGTACGGCATAATTCTCTCCAACACCAATATTACAACCTTGCAAATCATCAATTTCTAACAGTTTATTGTCTATCTTTCGGGTAATAATAACAGTGGGAACCTCTATGTAAGGTATAGTAAAATCAATATATTCTTTTCTTTCTACTGTAGCTTTCAGGGAGGTTATAACATCTATTTCTTCTTGTCTTATTAATTCTAAGTTTTTCGACAAATGAAAAGGAGGAGCTATTATAAAATTAATTCCCAATTGTTTTTCTATCTCAGCTAAATAATCGGCTGATATCCCAACAAAAAAACCTTTATCATCAACAAATGCAAATGGAGGGAAGTTCTCTTCTGGAGCAACAATAATTGAATGATTATTTCTAAGCCATTCAGTTTCTTCTGTAGAAAGCTTTAATTCTCTGCTAGGAAAACCACAACTAAATAATAATAGGACAGATAGTAACAATACCATTAGTTTGCCTAATGACTTATTAGAATATTTATGATACCTGATTTTCATATCCCTAAGTTAATGATATTTATCTTATTGAGCTATATTTATGGGTAGAGTAAATCTAAATTCACTGCCTTTTCCTTTTTCTGAATGAAACCACATGCTTCCTTTCATCATCTCCACATAAGCTTTTGAAATAGACAAGCCTAAACCGGAACCTTCATTAAACTCATCAATCGTAGTGTGTAATTGAGCAAACCTACGGAATACATCTTTCTTTTTCTCTTCGGGAATGCCTATTCCTGTATCCTTTACAAAGAATTCGACAAGCGTTTGCTTAGGCTCAAATCCAAACTCAATAATACCATCTAAAGAATATTTTATTGAATTTTTTATTAGATTCGTAATGATAGCATAAAGCTTCTCTTTATCCGTTTCTAAATAAAAAGTATTCTCCGTTTTCTCTAAATTTAGAATTAAATCCATTCCCTTATTCTGAACTTCAGGCAAAAAGAATGCATATAAATAATTACAAACTTCATTTATATTTACTTTTGAGAGAATAAGTTCGTGTATTCCAGCATCAACTTTAGATACATCGATAATATCATTAATAATACTCAGCATTCTACTACCACTTTTTTCTATTATTCCTAAGAACTTATCTTGTTCCGCGATAGATATCTCCTCATTTCTCAACAAAGAGGCAAATCCTAAAATGCCGTTCATTGGGGTACGAATCTCATGACTCATATTCGCTAGGAATGCAGATTTTAAGTTATCACTTTGTTCAGCTTTTAAAAGAGCATACTTTAATTCCTCCTCAGCTTTTTTCCGATATAAAGTTGTACTAATTTGGTCTGCTACAAATTCTAACATTTTAATATCTGATTCATCAAAGGCCTCCTCATTATCATAACTTTGAACTGCAATCACTCCTGTAATCTCATCTTCAACGGTAAGCGGAACTCCGATCCAAACTTTTGAAGGACTTCCTTTTTGTTCTAATTTCCCTTGTTGAACCAATTTCTTCCGAATTGTTTCTGTTGCTACTAAGGTTTCACGTGTATCTACAACATATTTAGTCATCGTATTTCCTGCTGGTAAATCGGTAATATTATCTTTTTCATCAGCAAAGAATGGCAAATCAAAAGTATTTTCTTCAGCATTATAAAAAGCAACATAAAAATTAGTTGTATCAATAATTTTTCCCAATTCAGTTTTTACATGAAAAATAGATTTCCCTAAGTTATCGCTTATACTAACGGCTGTAGAAATATTAAATATCACCTTCTGAATCAGTTCATTTTTCTTTAAATCACTTATATCAGTAATAAATCCTTCAAGATGTTTTAAATGACCATCCTCATCATATATTCCGCAACCTCTTTCCCTTACCCATTTCACTTGATTGGTTTTAGAAACTATTTGATAATCCAAGATTATACTTTTTTTATCCCTAACAGCGTCCTGCCATTTCTCCCAAACAATTCCCCTATAATCTTTATGAATAATCTTGTTAAAAGCTAAAGCCTTATTATCAATAAAATCAGAAGGTGAGTACTCTGTTATATTGAAGCATCCCTCACTCATATACCTCATTGTCCAATCTCTATCATTGTCACAATAATAGATAAAACCAGGCAAGTTATTTATTAAAGTTTTGTGTACTCGTTCTTGTTCTTGTAATTGCTTTTGAACTTTCGATAATTCAGAAATATCAATAGAAACACCTATAGTTCCTTTTAAGTCTCCATTATTATTTATTAAAGGATGTACAGTAAACAAAACTTCAAAATAGCTTCCATTTTTTCTTCTCAAGGTTGATTTACCAGAAATTCCTTTTATGCCTTTTCGTAAATTAGCTTGCATTTTTTCAAAATCAGAAACATCTTCAGGGTGGTGTAGAATCGAAACGTTTCGCCCTATCACTTCTTCCCTCTTATATTGAAATAGCTTTTCTGCCCCTTTACTGAAACCTTTGATTTTTGTAAATTCACCGCCTAAATCAGTAACTACAAACGCTACATTATCTGCAGTGTTCATAAAGGAATTTAAATAAACATCCTGATTCAGTTTATTGAATAAGCAAGCTTGATCTAAAACGTCTCTTTCTCCAAAAATATACTCTTCGTCTTGTTTTTTCCTTTTTATCAGATCCAAATGAGACAATAGTTCTATCTCATCAAAGGGGAATTTAAGGAATGATTTACAGGTGTCTAATTGAAATATCTCTTCCGGAATAAGGTCTTTATCACTATAAACAAACACCTTAGGTTGTACAAGATTCGAAATCCTATTCTCTTCTGCAGTAAAAGAAATCTTATGCCTTATATCGATGATAAGAATATCAAAATGATTAATATCTGTAGCCATATAATAATCACTCAATTTGCAAACAGATTGCAAACAAAGTAACAGTTCTCTGTCCTCACCAATTACCCTAATATGATTCATTTCTAATAATTGTTTATATACCATTGGTTAAACTCATCTTTGTAACACCTTCAACTAAAAAAAATGTTACTTCCCCTCTCCTTACACGACCAGTTAATGATATCAGTATAAAGGTACAAAAAATATTGTTTGGGTAATTATTTTTTGTAATTTTAATATAAGAGCTTATTGAGAAAAAAAGGCATCATAATTAGCAGCCATTTATAAGCTAATAAGCTTTTGTTATGCAACTTATAAATAAAATCACTCTTAGTAAAAAAAGACTACTTTTACCGCCTGAAAAATTTAAATAACATTCTATGGAGTACCTGAATACATTAATTACTGGAATGGGAAGTTACGTTCCTAGTGAGGTAATAAAAAACGACACTTTTGTTCAGCAAGAATTTTACACGGAGAAACTTGAAAGACTTGATAACCCTGGAGAAGAAATCATTAGTAAATTCAATGAAATTACAGGTATTAAAGAACGTAGATATTTAAAGAAGGACCAATTGGTTTCTGATATGGCAGCTATAGCTGCTAAACGAGCAATTGAAGATGCAAAGATTGACCCAGAAACTATTGATCAGATTATTTGTGCCCATAATTTTGGCGATATCCATCATGGGAGTACTCAAACAGATATTCTCCCAAGTATAGCTTCAAAAGTAAAACATACATTAAAGATTAAAAGTCCATCATGTGTAGCCTATGATATTTTATTTGGTTGCCCCGGCTGGGTTCAAGGAATGATTCAAGCTGACGCTTATGCAAAGGCTGGCTTAGGGAAAAGGTTTTTAGTAATAGGTGCAGAAGCCTTAAGTAGAGTTGTAGATCCTTATGATAGAGACACAATGATATATTCTGATGGAGCAGGCGCAGCTATTATAGAAGCTGTTGAAGAGAATGAAAAAAGAGGAATTCTTAGCTCTTCAATGCAAACAGATACTCTAGATGAAGCATATTTTCTTTATATGGGAAAATCTAACAAACCAGGCTTTGAACCTGACACAAAGTATATGAAAATGTTTGGTAGAAAGATATATGAGTATGCTATCTCTAATGTTCCTGCAGCTATGAAACTATCATTAGAAAGAGCTAATTTAGAAATTTCTGATGTTAAGAAGGTATTGATACATCAAGCCAATGAGAAAATGGACGAAGCCATAGTTAAGCGTTTCTATAGATTGTATAAAGAAAAGATGCCTGAAAAAATAATGCCAATGAGTATTGGTTTATTAGGAAACAGCTCTGTGGCTACTGTTCCAACACTATACGATAAGATCCTCAGAAATGAATATCCTGAGCACGAAATAAAAGAAGGAGACGTATTGATGTTTGCATCTGTGGGTGCAGGTATGAATATTAACTCCTTTGTATATAAGAAGTAAAAATATTTATCAAATCATAAAATGCGAAGTTTGAGAAAATTCTCTCGAACTTCGTGTTTTTTGTCTAAGAGTTTGACTTCCTGCTGCTCAAATAAAAATGAAATATTAAAACTGCAGGATCCCCTTGCCTTCTCTAATAATTTCAAAATCTCCATCTACACAATCCACGATTGTACTCACCTGATTATCTCCAAAGCCTCCATCCACTACAATATCTACTTTGTCAGAAAATTCATCATGTAAAATTTCAGGATCAGTATTATATTCTAGAATATTGTCTTGAGCATGTATAGAGGAGGATATTAATGGATAATCTAGTTGATTGATAATAGAAAGAGCCACATTATGGTCAGGGATTCTAATTCCAATGGTTTTCTTTTTATTATTGAAAATTTTAGGAATATTACTATTGGCTTCCAGAATAAAAGTAAAAGGTCCTGGTAAGTTTCGTTTCATGACTTTAAAAATAGACTTATCAAAGCTTTTT
This sequence comes from Bacteroidales bacterium, assembly GCA_016744655.1. Taxonomy (GTDB): domain Bacteria; phylum Bacteroidota; class Bacteroidia; order Bacteroidales; family UBA12170; genus UBA12170. The sequence continues at coordinate 18,076 of JADGDY010000019.1, forward strand.
GTAAATGTGGAGAGCTGACTTAAATCACTAAAAATAAAAGAAAAATCTGCCTCTTTTTTCTTTATCCCTTTAAGCTGTGCAATTCTTTCAACGGCTTTCCCTTTACAGGGATGGCAGCCAAAAGCATATATTGTATCTGTTGGATAGATGATAACTCCTCCATCCATTAAGCATTCATAAATAGTGTTAAGATGACGTTGAGCGGGATTTTCAGGGTATAGTTTTATGATCATCTTATAAATTTTGGACACAAATGTATTGATTTCAAGAATACTAAATCCTTAGAATGTTTACAAATTAACAGAAGTTAGGTTATAGAAAATATTTAAAACTCACGATAAAAGATCATTTATCATGTATCCCTCTATGATTAATTACATATTTTTCTTGTATATCCCGATTCTTTTAAGGATTGCAAAACTATATTTGCTCAAATGACAATCAAATACTATCTTTGCTTATCACATAAATTTTACAAATGAAAAAAGTACTCAGTATCATTTTTGTATTTGCTCTAGGTCTAATGTTTATTTATTCTTGCGACAAAGAAGACAAACCTCAAACCTATACAAGCTATGATGTAGCTTACCTTTTAAAAAATAATATGTCAGAAGGTAAAAGGTTTACTATTACCTATAAAGATCCTGCTTTTGCGAATAAAACTACTGAGCAATATGAAAGTATTGCAGATACTTTTTGGGTAAGGTTTGAAGCCAAAAGCCTTGACTACCTTTACCTTGCAGGAAGAACTCGTCTGGATACTGCTGACTATACCATCAGTATTTATGTAGATTCAAAACTAATTGCAACAGACTCCACATCATGCAATTGGCTATGCGATAGCACATTAGTAGAATTAGAATACCCCCTACCATAATCTAAATTCTAAATCATGAGTAATATTTTTAAAAAGTTCCCACGTACCTTTTGGGTGGCGAACACTATTGAGCTATTCGAAAGATTTGCTTGGTATGGATTCTTTATGCTCTTTGCAAACTACCTCACCAAGTCGAGTGATATTGGTGGATTAGAGTTTAGCCAGAATCAAAAAGGGCTCATCATGGGTATAGGAACAGGAATTCTCTATTTCCTTCCTGTGATAACTGGAGCAATAGCAGACAAGTGGGGCTATAAAAAAGTATTGATCTTATCATTCTTTATCTATGCATCGGCATTTATTGTGATGCCCATGTTCGATACTTTTACTGGCGTTTTCCTAATCTACCTATACTTAGCAGTTGGTGCGGCTTTATTTAAGCCTGTTATATCAGCCACGGTTGCTAAAACCACAACTGACAAAACCGCTTCTATTGGCTTTGGAATATTTTATATGATGGTGAATATTGGCTCGTTCTTCGGCCCTTTACTCACTTTGGCTTTTAAAGATACTTCTTATGAATTGGTATTTTACATTTCTGCAGCCATTATCTCGGTGAATTTCATCCTCATTCTTTTTTACAAAGAACCCGAAAGAGAAGAGAGTAAAGAATCTCTTGGTGAGACTATCAAGCAAGTGTTTAGAAATATTATAACCGTTTTAGTCGATTTTAAATTCGTTCTATTTTTAGTGATTGCTGCTGGTTTTTGGACCATGTATTTGCAGTTATTTTTCATGCTTCCAGTATTTATAGAACAATGGGTTGACACCTCTTCTTGGTTTAATTATTTCTCAGCGCATATCCCATTTATTGCAGAAACTTATAGTATAGGAAACCAAATGGATCCTGAGTTCATTACGAATTTTGATGCCATGTTTATCATTTTATTCCAAGTACTCATCAGTAGTATCATTATGCGTTGGAAGGCTTTAAATGTGATGATGACTGGTTTTACTATCTCTACTATCGGACTCAGCTTAACTCTAGTTACTCAAAATCCATTATTTATTATTGCCTCACTATTCATCTTTGCAATTGGTGAAATGACAGCCTCCCCAAAAATAACTGAATATATCGGCAGGATTGCCCCAGCAGATAAGAAGGCCTTATATATGGGCTATTCATTTATCCCTATGTTTTTAGGCAATATTATGGCTGGTATAATTTCTGGATATGTTTATCAGAAAACTAGTGATTTGGTAAGCTTTGTTAGAGAGGAGGCTGCAAAAATCAATTTAGAGCTTCCAGAACAGTTGAGTCAAAATGAAGAATTAGCTGCATTAGCCAGTGAGTTAAATATGAGTCATAGAGAGTTGGTCAATTACCTTTGGATTAGTTATAATCCATCTCAAATTTGGATAGTTGTAGCAAGTATTGGAGCTATGGCAGCGGTAAGTTTGTACTTATATAATCGTTTCCTTATTGAGGATTAGGTTTATCCTCATTCACTTTCTTAGGGGGTGATTTCTTATAATGATAATGAACCTTCGTTGGCTTTGCTTTCTCACTTAATGATGTTTTATCAGCAGGAGTTATGGAACGCCAATAGGCATTTTCATCATCTGGAACGTCACTATCATCCCATACAAAAACCTCCTCTTCTGGCCCTTCTTTTCTAAAATAAAAAGCCATTAATGCACCAGATACAAATCCGAATAAATGACCTTCCCAACTGATATTCTTTTCTGGAAAAAATTCTGGGAAAAATCCCCATATCATACTTCCATATAGAAAGGCAATAATCATTGTGAGCGTTAATAACCTTTTGTTATTCCTGATGATTCCTGAAACAAATAAAAATGAAGCTAAGCCATAAACAACCCCACTAGCTCCAATATGATAGGCATCACGTGCCCCTAACCACAACCAAACTCCACTTAAAACCCAAATCAGAAGCAGGATTTTCCAAGCCACATCTTTATAGAAATAGAAAAGTAGGGTTCCTAAAAATATAAAAGGAGTAGAATTAGAAATCAAATGCCCCCAATCACTATGCAAAAATGGCATGAGAATAATTCCTGGAATTCCTTTCAGTTCTAATGGATAAACTCCTAAAAATGAAAACCGAATATCGAATAAGTATTCAACGAACTTCACTAACCACATAATCAGTAGTAATGCAAAGGGATAAAATCCAGCTTTTATTAAATCTATTTTTTCTTTTTGTGAGGACATATCTCCTTTGTTATCAATAATGATACTACAAATATTTACAGTCAATATGGCATAAAAAAAAGAGGCCTAAGCCTCTTTGTATTATTTGTATTTATTGTCCTAAATAGGATTTTAGTAGTTTGGAGCGCGAAGGATGTTTGAGTCTACGAATGGCTTTTTCTTTAATCTGACGAACGCGTTCTCGTGTCAAATCAAACTTATCGCCTATTTCATCTAGCGTTAAACCATGATTCATTCCAATTCCATAGTATAGATTCACCACTTCTCTTTCTTTATCAGTAAGCGTAGATAGCGAACGTTGTATTTCCTGAGTCAAGCTCTCTCTAATAAGGTGCTCGTCTGACTTAGGTGTATCATCACTTACAATAAAATCAACCATACTAGTATCATCATCCGTAGAAAGTGGTGCATCAATAGAAACAGAACGGCTAGATATACGCATTGCTGCATTTACCTTGATTTCTGATGTTTCTAAATGTTTAGCTATTTCCTCCTCAGATGGTGGACGATTAAGTTGCTGTTCTAATAATGAAATAGTTTTCTTTATCTTATTAATTGAGCCTACCTGATTCAATGGCAAACGAACAATTCGAGACTGCTCGGCTAGTGCCTGAAGAATAGATTGGCGAATCCACCAAACGGCATATGAAATAAATTTGAATCCTCTAGTTTCGTCAAACCTACGGGCTGCTTTTATTAAGCCCACATTACCCTCATTAATTAAATCAGGTAAACTTAGACCTTGATTTTGATATTGTTTAGATACCGAAACCACAAAACGCAGATTGGCTTTCACTAATTTGTTAAGCGCTCTTTCGTCTCCTTCTTTTATTCGCTGGGCAAGCTTTACTTCTTCCTCAGCTGTGATCAAATCTTCCCGACCAATATCTGTTAGATATTTATCGAGGGAAGCATTCTCACGATTGGTGATCGATTTATTTATTTTTAGCTGGCGCATTTTCTTTAATTTAAATTGTTGAGATAATCGATGGTAACTAAGCAAATATAAGACTAAATTGGATATATTCCAAATAAGCCAAACAGTCATATTGTTAAAAATATGAAAAGCAAAATCCACATCATTTACCAAATACAAACACTACACCATTTGTATTATTGCCTGAATTTGAATACTTAACTAAATTTAACAGCAAAGAATAATTTATTATTTAAAAGAATGAAGTGCTAAAAACTAAAAACGATAAGCTGCCTTGCGCAAACTTTTCATGTTTTTAATTGGAAATGGAGGATTTAGTTCGTTAGCTAAGAATTGATAGATTTTCAATCTGATTTCATTGGCTTTTTTAGTATCAATTCTATCAAAGGAATGGCCTCCTGGTATTTCTTGATATATTTCATATTCAAACTTTTTTCCATCGGCCTTAAGAGATTTGATCAGATGCTCAACTTCAAGAACATTTACATCATCGTCGTTGGTGTTGGTATGAATTAGAAGAGGCGTGTTTTTCATCTTATGAGTATTCCATGCTGGAGACCTTCTGCGATACTCTTCAATATTTTCTTGAGCAGTGGCTCCAATATGATAATCTGCTGAATAAAGTGCTCTATAGTCATCATCCATATATCCCATACGTGACACTAAATCACTCACTGGAACTCCAGCAAATGCCGCTTGATAATCTTGAGGATGGTCAAATATATTCATCAAACTTATCATACCTCCATGACTCCAACCCATTATACCAACTCTACTCCCATCAACAATACCATAGTTTTCTACCATGTGGTTTCTTGCGACAAAAACATCCTCATTCTCTAATCCACCATAATCGATATTCTCGTAATACGATTTTCCATAACCCGTGCTTCCACGATACTCTGGAGCAACTACAATATAACCTTGTGCCATTAATTCACGAACAATGTGAGTATAATAGGTAGTTAAATCTCCATGGACTCCTCCATGAGGCAATACCATTAGAGGATACTTTTTATGTGCTTCTACTATTTTTGGTATAAACACATAAGACCAAAATTTCAAAGGATTTCCATAACTCATGTGTGTTTCGCTTTTGATGTTTGAAGCTGGTGGTCCAGGAATATATATTTTGTCTACAAATGCCACATCTCCAACTTTCTCAAACCAGAGGAGGTCTTCGTTTTGCTTATTCACTTTATTGAACTTGTGCTGTAGGTTATCTAACTGAATTTCTAAGCTTTCAAGTTTTTCGAGTAATTGAGTATTTGAGTCTTGAGCAGAAGATAATAAAGAGGATAATAAAAATATAGATAAAAAGACTTTGAAAATATTCATGAGTTTTGTTTGATGGTGAAATTCAAAAATAGGGAATTATCTATTTAAATAGACAATTCCCATGTTTTTTTGGGTTTAATACATAAAACCAAACAACCAAAGTGGAATCTTATTATGATAGCCCACTTCTAAATCATCGGCCGCAATATAGGAGTCAGGTAAATCAGCAATTTGGTCAAAGGTTTTCTTTCTTCCTCCAATCTCAAACAGATATTTATTATCAATTTTGAAATCTCCTTTTTTCGCAGATTTCACTACGTGAGATTTACACATTTGATTCATGAAAAACGTTTCTCTCATGGTTCCTTTTATAGATACATCTCCTAAATGCAATGATGATAAAAGCGAAGTATTATTCATATAGATTTTATCTGGCTTGGTTAAATAACCATCAGAAGAACCGGCTAAACGAATATTCTTAATCAGATTTGCTCTATCCAAAGCACCCAACAAACGAAGTAATACATCGCGACTTAAGCCAGTTTTTGAACTTAAGGCGGTAATATTTACTTGATATGGAACATTATCAGCTAATAAAGCAACCAGCATTTTAAGTTTATATACTGTGGCATAGGATATCTTCTCTAAAACTTGTAAGTCTCGTTCGATAATGATATTAATCACACTATTTAATCGCTCATGATATTGCCCTCTAGCTTCCTTAAAAAAAGGATAAATACCCTCACTCAAATACTCGTTAAACCAAGGAATAATTGATTTCCCTTTTGTAATTTCTAAAGATATCTCCGCATGATTTTTCAAGACCTCCTCAAAAGAATAGACTTTACCTTCATATTTTCCTGATAGCATTAAATATTCTCTAAATGACAGTTCATGAAGATTATAAATCGCAGCCCGTCTACTTAAGTCAGCTTCTGCTTTATGAATTTGTAAAGCTGAAGATCCAGAAAAAACGATTTTCAAGTCATGATAAATATCATGGAGGTTTTTAATATCCATTGACCAATGAGGATAATGATAAACCTCATCAATAAATAAATGCCTCCCTCCTCTCAAATAAAATTCCTCGGCAAAATCGAACAATCTATTTTTCAGAAAATAGAAATTATCGAGACTCACATATATCCATGACCTAGATGGTTTGGAATGTTTCTTCAAATACTGCAACATTAACGTGGTTTTACCCACGCCTCTTGCACCAGTTAAACCAATCAACCTGTCTTCCCAAACTATTTCATGCAATAAATATCTTTCAAAATCATTACTGGTATTTGAAACTATCCTATCCGAAATTCTAAATAATTCATCCATCATTTTTGTATTAAAAACCAAATATACATATTGTGTTGTTTGTATACAACGTTTTGTGTCTTTTAATGTATTTTAAACACAACATATAAAATATTCCAGAAATTTACACAAGTGTTTTTCGTTGTTTTTTAACAACACTTTAGGTCTAATATTAGCTTTTCAATAAAACATTTAATCATCAATCAGCACCTTCCAATTCTTAAACTTTTCTAAAATTCTTGTTCTCATAATTTATTATGCATACATTTGAATTTCCAAAAAACTAATGAATTAAATTCACTGAATAACAAGCTGTTAATCTCCTATTTTTCAGATTAGCAATTTTCGTTTTTAGTGCTATTTCAAAACCAAATAGATGACATACGAAATTTTACAAATCAGTCAGAATGATGGAATTGCAATGGTAACCATCAGTCGACCGAAAGCAATGAATGCACTCAATACTCGATTTTTCGAAGAAATGGACCATGCCATTTCCCAATTCAAATCTGATGAAAGCTTAAGGGTAGTTATCATCACAGGAGAAGGAAAAGCATTTGTAGCCGGTGCTGATATTGCAGAAATGAAAGACAAAACACCTGAAGAAGGAAGCAAATTCGCCAGTAGAGGGCAAGCTACATTTTCGAGCTTTGCTGAATTACAAGTGCCAGTAATTGCTGCCATTAATGGATTCGCATTAGGAGGAGGCTTAGAGTTAGCCATGGGAGCAGATTTTAGAATCGCAAGTTCAAAAGCTAAATTTGGTCAGCCAGAAGTTAATCTAGGTCTTATTCCAGGTTTTGCAGGAACTCAAAGACTCAGTCGCCTTGTGGGACTTGCCAATGCATTGTTTCTACTTACTACTGCCGAAATGATTGGAGCAGAAGAAGCTCTTAGAATTGGCTTGGTTCAAAAAGTGGTAGAACCTGAGGAGTTAATAAACACCTGCATGCAAATTGCAAAAACTATTTCCCAAAAGGGTCCACAAGCTATCACTAAGGTTAAATCGGTTACCCACAAAGGTTATGATATGACATTTGAGGAGGGTAATAAATTAGAAGCGGAGCAGTTTGGAAGCTTATTCGGTAAACAATCAGAAGGTGCTGAAGGTATGACAGCATTTTTAGAAAAGAGAAAGCCGAATTGGTAAGCTGGGTGCTGGGTAAATAAAACATTGAAAAAAAAACAAATCAACAATATGAATTACGAAGAAAGATTGCAAAATGTAACAGTTTTGGGAGCTGCCGGGAAAATGGGCAGCGGAATATTACTGTTAACGGCAGTTGAAATGACCAATTTGAGTCTCAAGCCGGAAAATAAAGGAAAAACTTTTGTACTCAATGCCATGGACTTATCAGATGAGGGCCTTCATGGTTTAATGAAATATGTAAAATCTCAGGTCCTTAAAATTGCAGAAAAACAAACAGTATGGCTTCGTTCGGTTTATGCTGATAGAGCCGATTTAATAGAAAATGGAGAAATTATAGAACAGTATATTTTCGATGTTTTGAATATGATTCGCCCAACAACGGCAATGGAAGTAGCTTATCGTTCAAATCTAGTATTTGAGGCTGTAAGTGAAAATCCAGATTTAAAAGTAAAAATATTATCTCAAATAGATACCAACAACCCTAACAAACCATGGTTCTTTACCAATACCAGTTCGGTTCCTATTAATCTAATCGAGGAAGGTGCAAAACTTGACGGTAGAGTATTAGGCTTCCATTTTTACAATCCTCCAGCCATACAGAAATTAGTTGAGCTCATCACAACCTCTTCTACTCTACCAGAGATGAAGGAATTTGCTCTCACTTATGCAAAAGGATTAAAAAAGGTTGTGGTTCCATCCAACGATATTGCAGGATTTATTGGAAATGGTCATTTTATGCGCGATGGTCTTCATGGCTTAAGTGAAGCAACTAACCTCAGTGTTAAGTATACTTTCCCAGAAGCTGTTTATATGGTAAACAAAGTGAGTCAAGATTTCCTAGTTCGACCAATGGGGATTTTTCAGCTCATGGATTATGTAGGTATAGACGTGATGCAATTCATTATGAAAGTGATGAATCCATATATGGAAAATGAAAACCTTCATAGTGATATCATCGACCAATTTATTGAATTAGGTATTAATGGAGGTCAGATGAGCAGTGGCGCTCAAAAGGATGGTTTCTTGAAATATGAAAAAGGGCGTCCTGTTGCCGCTTTTGACCCTAGCTCTAAAGAATACGTATCATTTGAAACTTTTGCAGAAAAATGCGATGCTCAAATTGGAGCTCTGCCAGAGGGTGCCATTCCTTGGAAAAAAACGGTAAGGCTTAAAAACAAAGAGGAAGTTTTCGGAAAATTTTTCGGAAAAATGAAATCTATGGATACTCTTGGAGCCCAAATTGCTACAAAATACGGTTCTCGTTCAAATGAAATAGGAAATGCTTTAATAACAGATGGTGTAGCAGCCAATAAAGAAGATGTAAATACGGTGATGCTCACTGGATTCTTCCATGCCTATGGCCCAATTAATAATTTTTTCAACTAAAAAATGAAGACAATGCGTAAAAAAGTATATATGACGGCCGGTTACAATACCATTTCATTAGGAACCGGAAGAAAAGAATTTAACCCTAAAAAACCTCGTCCAGGAATCGAAGACTATTTAAAAGAAGCCGGACAAGGTGTTTTAAAACAAATAAAAGGTGGCGCTGATAGCGTGGATGAAAGCATCATGGGAAATTTCATGGCTGCTCGCTTTAATAAGCAAGCTAATTTACCTGGATTCTTCCCAATGATTGACAAAGGATTAGAATACAAACCAGCGACTTCAGTGGAAGGAGCTTGTGGTTCTGGCGGCTTATCGTTGATGGGCGGAATTCGTTCTGTACTTGGAGAAACAGCTGATGTGGTTTTGAGTATGGGCGTTGAAGTTCAAAATACCGTAAAAGCTATTTATGGTGCTGATATTTTAGCTGGAGCCGGTTGGTATAAAGAACGTAAACAAGGTCATGCCTATTTCTTCCCGGGACAATTTAGCGACAGAGCTGGTGCCTATTACGAGAAATACGACAGAGACAAAGCCAGAAAAGGAATGGCCCAATGGTATGCTAATGCTATTGAAAATGCTCGCCTGGACCCTACTGCTCAAGAATTCCATAATACACATCCTGACCCATATGCTCAGTCATTAAAAATGGAACCCAATGGTAAAATATTTGTGGACCATTTAAACTTTATGGATTGCTCTAAGGTATCAGATGGCTCCAGTGGAATCATCATTGCTTCGGAAGAGGGTTTAGAAAAAATTGGAGTAGCAAAGAAAGATGCCGTTGAAGTAATTGCTTTTACTCAAACCATAAGAAATATCACTGAACAACCAGCAGATAGAACCGAGCTTACCGCTATTAAAAAAGCTATAGAGAAGGCTTTAGCAAATGCAGGAATTACAGTTGAACAAGTTGGAACTATTGAGCTTCATGACTGTTTCTCTATTGCAGGAATACTCACTGTTGAAGCATTAGGTTTAGCAAAACCTGGAGAAGGTTGCGATTATGTGGCCGATGGAAAGACGAAACGTGATGGTGAAATGCCAATTAATACAACTGGTGGACTAGTAGGTTGGGGACATCCAACAGGAGCTACGGGAGTACATCAGGCGGTAACCATTTGGCAGCAATTAACAGGAAAAGCTGGGGATTCTCAAATTGAGATGAAAGCCGATAGCCCTTATGGTATGACCATTAATATGGGTGGTGATGACGTAACTGTTGTCTGCGTTATTTATAAGCAGGGATAATCTAGTCGGTTAATCCAAAATAATAAAAGCAGGAATCCCAAATTGGATTCCTGCTTTTATTTTATTCGTAGTATACATTATTAGTCCCAATAACATAGCAAATGAGCAATGGCGTATTACATACACCTGCATCACTTCTTCTCAAGTGCCAATCATCAGAAATTTCTTTTCCTTCTTTCTTAAATAATCTGTGACCATGTGATTTTAAAGCTGTTTCCATTTTTGTAATCAATTCATGCTCCAAAACCTCATCCTTTTTATCAGATTTATGATTTACATATAGACCCATATCTTTTGAATGCTCACTATAGACAAAAGAGATACCAAACTCACCATATTTCGAATTAAAATCACTTATCAGATTTTTAAAATCTTGAAGCGTTTCAAAACCTAGTTTCTTAAAGTATTCTGAGGATGGCTTATCATTTTCAGCAGCCCATAACAAGTCTTCAATTAAAGTTACTTCCGATTCCAATTTCATTTTGAAGGTATATTTCTTGACTCCACAGAAGGACCATTCATAAGGAAAATAAACTGTCTGAGTATAGATTGGGATTGTACTACCTGGTCCTTCATGACCAAAGACGTAATATCCCCCTCCTTCTTTATGAAGATAACAATCGCTTATCGGTCTGAAAACATTATCGCTAACTTCTGAAATAATAAAAGAGCTAATATCAGAACCTATGTCACACAGAACCTTATGTAAATCGAACTTAAGCTGCTTAAACTCATTCTTATTACTAATATCTTGCACTTTTATAGCTTTCACTTTGTAAGATTCATAAATGGCATTGGGATCAACATTATGTTCAGTGAACGTACCCGTACCACTTAATTTTCCATATTCATCAGCTTTCAGCACCATTGTAGACACATGCAGCATCTCTGAGATAGCCATATCTGGATCAGCATAACCATTTGGATGTTGGTATACTTTAATCTGTATTTCATCATTAGTTTTCTTTCCGTCAAAAAAGAACAATCCATTTTCACCCTCAATTTCATAACTTTCATTTTGATAGAGAATAATATCAGAATAGCTAGCAGCATATTCTTCAAAATCTGACTCTCTATATCCTTTCACTAATGTTGTGTCATGTACACTAACATCTGGCATTAAAGTAAACTCCCAGACTCCAGACAGTTTTTCTTCATTTGTAATCATTTCATTGTCGTTATTATCATCCTTGTCGCAAGCAGCAAGACCAATAATTAAAGAAATCATTAAAAAGCTAATTAAATAGCTCCATTTTGCATTTGTAAAATAACTGTTCATACTTTTTAATTTTTGTGGTTATATTTTCTAGTCCTTCAACTAAAATTGAATTCTATAATAAATATAGTGAAAATTCAGTTGCATTCCTAGTTCAAACATTGAATAAATCTGATAATCAACATACTAATTATATTAAAAAAATCCTATACAGTTTATTTTTACACAAATTGATGAAAGGTGATAAATAAAATACGATTTTTGAAGTTTAATCGTTTTACTAATGATGCACACCAAATTAAAAAAAGGACTACTTATAGGAGGTCTTTCCATATTCAGCTTTATTTTATTGATAATGCTGTTTTTCCTATTCATTTATATTGGCATATTTGGTCCATTACCTAGTCAAGAAGAACTAAAGGATATTGACAAAGAACAAGCCTCACTCGTGCTCTCTTCTGACGGTGAATTACTCGGAAAGTTCTTTGCCGAAAACCGCACCAACATCTCTATTAAAGAGATTCCTCCACATTTGTTACAAGCTTTAGTTGCCACAGAAGACAAACGATTCTATGAGCATCAAGGATACGATATCAAATCATATATGAGGGTTTTCTTTAAAACCATTTTATTAGGTGACAAAAGCTCAGGCGGAGGAAGTACATTAACTCAGCAATTGGTGAAAAATTTATATGGAAGAAACTATCACAGCTTTCTTTCCATGCCTATCAATAAAATAAAGGAAGCCATTATTGCAGCTAGAATGGAGGAAGTATATTCCAAAGAAGAAATATTGCTTCTTTACCTAAATTCGGTTCCTTTTGGCGAAGAAGTATTCGGAATTGAAGCAGCTGCCATCAGATATTTCGACAAACATGCCTTTGAACTTAATATCCAGGAATCGGCTGTATTGGTTGGTGTATTGAAAGCCAATACTTATTATAATCCACGCTTAAATCCTAAGAATGCTACTGGAAGAAGGAATCAAGTGATTAAGCTCATGGCTAAAGAAGAGTTTATTAAACCTGAGGAGTCTGATAGCATCATAATGCTTCCTCTTGAGTTATCTTATGCCAATTATCAAATCGCATCTCCGGCAGCCTATTTCGTTAGACAAGTTAAAAAACGTGTAACGAGTATTCTAGACGAGATTCATAATCCTGAAGGGGAATTCTATAATTTAGAAAAAGATGGTTTATTAATTCACACCACTTTAAACAGTAAAATTCAAGAGTTTGCAAGTACAGCAAGCCATCATCAACTAAGCAAAATGCAATTGCTTTTAGATAAGGAATTAGAAAGAAGGAAATATAGAAATCGTTGGGAAAAGACTTTACTTTCCAAATACACAAAAGAAAAATTAGAAGAAAAGAAAAACCGTGAGTTATTTGAATGGGATGGTATTAAAGTGGAAGAGATGACTTTTGCTGATAGCCTTTGGCATTATCACAAGATGCTCAATGCAGCTGTGTTAGCATCTGAACCATCATCAGGAAGAGTTTTAACATGGGTGGGCGGAAATAATTACCGCTACCTCCCCTACGATATGATTTTTGCCGAAAGACAAATAGCTAGTACCATAAAACCCTTCATTTACGCTGCCGGATTAGAAACAGGCCTCACTCCTTGTGATTATCTAGAAAACGAAGTTAAAGAATATGAGGAGTATAAAGGATGGAAACCTGAGAATTATAATCATAAACAAACGAAAGATTCTTCTGTAGCATTATGGTATGCGTTGGCCAATTCAATGAATTTACCAACAGTGGATATGTATTTCAAAACTGGGCATCCTCAAATTGCAGATTTACTAAGAAGAATGCATATTGATGCTCCAAAGGACGAAACACCCGCTTTAGCACTTGGAACCCTAGATGCTTCTTTATATGAACTCACTCTGGCTTATGCTACACTTGCCAACCAAGGAGCATTTAATGAGGATTTAATAATGATTGACAGTATTTCGGACGCCAATGGCTATCTCATTTATAAAAACCCTAAAGCGGTAAGCACTACTGTTATAAATGAACAAGTTTGCGTACAAATGAATACCATCCTCCAAAAAGCTATTAACGAAGGAACTGGAAGACAAATAAGATACCGATTCGGAATCCGTAGCGATTTGGCAGGAAAAACTGGAACTGCACAGAATTATTCCAATGCTTGGTTTATTAGCTATACTCCTAACTTGGTCATTGGAACCTGGGCTGGAGCTCGTTCTCCAGAAATGCATTTTAGAGGAGGCCTAGGAAGTGGTTCTGCTTTGGCATTGCCCATTAGTGGAGAGATACTCAAAAATATAGAAAAAAATAAGTCTTTAAGAAAGGAATATCTAAAACCATTCCAATCAGATTCGATTACTATAGCTTTAACAAGTTGTGACCCTTACAAAGAAAAAGGTGTTTCTGGCTTTATCAATCGTCTTATTGATAAGAAAGAAGTGAAAGGGGATTCTATCCAGCAAGATTCGACTAAAGCAGATAAAAGAAAGGCTAGAAAGGAATCTCGCAAAAGGAAGAAAGAGAAAAAAGAGAAAACCAAAGTTGGAAAGTTTTTCGAGCGGATTTTTAAGGGCAAAAAGAAGGATAATCGATAAAATCACATTCAAATCTGTTTTTCCAATTTGTTATTGATTAATTACAGCATTTTACTAAACCTTTTCTTGAATGATTTATCGTCTCTGATCATTAGCGTCCTATCATACCTTAAACAAACCTTGTACATTCCTGATATACACCGTGTTATATTTGGCTTTAAAGTAAACGAACTTGAATTTTAAATTTATTTTAAATCACTAAATTGGAATATATTATAAATGTAAGCCACTGATAATGTATTGAATTACTATCGTAAATCTTACTAATTACTGTCAATCAGTTTTTAATAGGACATTTATTGTCTCTGATAATAAATACCATTCATTCATATTTAATACAAATTAGTCAACTAGAAATTAGCTGCAATTTCAAATTGACCGCATATAATATTTTCACTTATTATTCAACTATAGAAATAAATCTAATTGATAAAAGTATAAATATTGACATTTTGTCTCATAGTAATTAACATCTAATTTCAAAAAATAAACCTTGATTCAATTACATATGAATGGATTGAATTTTGATTTATAACATCAAGTATATTCACAACAAGATATTGAAATCAAACAATTTTAACTAAAAAAGAGGAATAACAAATACAAATTAATGCATTTCGTTATTCCTCCTATCTAAAATATCAGTATGTATTATTGAATAACAACACGTTTAGTACTACGCTGATCTCCTTGCTGAACCAGCACCATATAAACTCCACTTTCGTGTTTTTCTAGGTCGAAGTCTATTTTGATAATAGTAGCAGAGTTGTCTATAATTTTTCTTTCTATTACTCTACGGCCTCGGAAATCATAAACCTGAATCTCAATATCATCTTCTGCTCCTATTAACTCAAGGGTAAACTTACCGTCAGTTGGGTTAGGATATAATCCAATGTTAATTAGATCTGAACTTGTTTCAGAACAATCTTTAAACTCTAGTTCAATAGATTCCTCTGATTGACAACCAAATTCATTTTCAACTAAAACTGAATACTCTTTATTTCCAACAAAGTCACTTGATACTTCTAAAATAGAGTTATTAGATAATGAAGGTTCCCACTGATAATAAACCCCGCCCTCAGCAATGGCCTCAATAGAAATATTTTGATTTAAACAATAAGCATCTTGCATATTCTCAATCGTAATCTCTACAACAGGATTAGATTTAAAATCAACATGTACTGTATCAGAATTGGTACATGCATTGTCTTTAGTAACCATACAGGTGAATTCTTTTTCTCCTGCAATTTCCGAAGTGATTACAATTGATGAACCAGTTGCTCCATTACTCCAAGTATAACTTGCTCCATCTTCTACAAGAGCTATTAATTCAACTTCAGAACCCACACAAACAGAATTCCCGCTATTTACTTCAAAGGCAATATCGAAATAATTCATATCTCCTATAATCACAGGATTGAATTCATAATCGACCGTACAAACTGTACCATCGGAGACAACCACATTATACTCGCCAGGGAATAAACCTTCGAATATAGGACTTGCTTGGAAAGTAACTCCATTATCAATAGAATACTCCATGAAATCAGCACCCTTATCTGCCATGATTTCAATTTTCCCATACTCTCCATCACAATTCACATCTGACTTATAAACGTCTGCGACATGCATTTCTGAAGGTTCCTCAACAATAATAGCATTATCGTAATCGGCAGTACAACCATCAATATTTTTAACTTTTACAAAGTATTCACCTGCTGATATTTCTTCGAAAACAGGATCAGATTGATAAGTTATTCCGTTATCAATAGAGAATGAAACGGCCTCTTCAGATTCTATTACTATTCGTCCGTCATTAGATCCAAAGCAGCTTAAATTAAATGAAGTTACCGTTTGAACTTCTAAAGGTTCCGGAGCACTAACCATTATAGGGTTTAGTTCATGTTCCTGCTCACATCCGATTTCATCTTTAACAAGCACATTGTATTCACCTTCTTTTAATCCTTCGAACAGAGCATATTGACTCCACGTATCACCACCATCAATAGAGTATTCAAAATCACCCACTCCACCGCTTACTCCAACATTTATAGATCCATCATTACCATCATAACATGTAGATACATTTTGAATATTTACAGATAGTAAAATCTCTTCGGCTTGTTCAATAAATAAAGGGGCATCATCACTGGCAATACATCCATTAGCATCCCTTGCAAATATTTCATATTCACCTGCAGGTAGATTTTCGAAAACTCCATCATTAACAAAGTAAGAGTCACCACCATCAATAGAATACTGTATTAATCCAGTTCCTCCTGTTGTAGAGATCTCAATTTGTCCATCAGTATGACCATAGCATCCTAAAGTTTTAAAAATATTTGCTGACACAATAAGTTCTTCAGGTTGATCAACTTGAACCAGGTCACCATAATTGAATACACAATCAAACCCATCTTTCACTTTCACCACATACTCTCCAGCGGCCAATTCTACGAAATGACCATTGTTAAACATCCATGTTTCCCCATTATCTATGGAGTATGATAAATCTCCATTTCCACCTTCAGCAACAACATGAATTTCACCGGTTAAATCTCCAAAACAAGATTCTATATCAACTGTATGAATATTAGCAGTTATTTCTTCATATTCATGAATTATTACAGACTCGTTACTGTAAATAGCTTCACAACCATTACTGTCCATAACTTTAACAAAATAGTTACCAGGATTTAAATCATCAAACAAATGATTCAGATGATATGACACACCTGCATCTATAGAATATAGGTATTCTCCTACACCACCCTCAACAATAATTTCAACTGATCCTAGTTCTCCATCACAACTTTCTTGAGCTACAATAACATCAGAAACAAATAATTCGTCTGGATTAGTAATTATTACAGGATTTGAAATAAATTCTGAAATACAACCATTAGCATCTTTTAAAAATATATGATAAGAACCTGCTAAAAGATCATTGAAAACTGAACTCTCTTGATAGGTTAAGCCTCCATCAGTAGAATAGGTATAATCCCCAGTACCACCAGAGCCTAATACTTGTAGACTACCATAGCCATTATAACATAAAGGATTATCTGATATTACCTCAGTAACTGACAACAGTTCTGGTTGCGTAATGATGACAGGATTATTTTCATATGGCATAATACAACCATTTGAATCTTTTACCCATACAATATAAGAACCTTCTATTAGAGTGTTAAATAAAGGATTTGAAGACCATGTATCTCCATTATCTACAGAATACTCATAATTACCAGTTCCACCATTTGCTTCAATTACAATTATTCCGTTACTATTACCATAACAACCAGACACGTTTCTCGAGATTAAGTTTACTCCAATCTCTATTGGTTGTTCAATAATACATGGGTTTCCGATATAATGTTTTATACAATTATTCTCATCCTTAATAGTAATCTGATACACTCCAGCAATAAGGTTTCCAAAATATCCATCATTTTGGAAATAATTTGTCCCACCATCGAGAGAATAACTTAGTATACCGGACCCACCATTGGCATTAATTTGAATTGCTCCATTATTATTTCCATAACATAATGAAACATCAGTCTCAATAACATTTGATATTACTACTTCTGTAGGTTCTGAAACGTATACTTCTTCAGTCCATAAACTCATACAATCATTTGTATTCATAACAGAAATGCTATAATATCCTGTAGTCAGATAATCAAAGACTCCTGTAGTATTAGAATAATCATTGCCATCTATGCTAAAATACAATCCTGAAGGTGCACCTTCGGTATTAACAATAATACTACCATCATTACCCCCGTTACAACTCACACTATTTGTACTAACATTTACTATGGAATAAGCCTCAATATCTTCAATTATTACATTGAAAGAACAATATGCTGAATTTCCACTATTATCAAAAACTAAGAATTCAATTTCATGTTCACCTACCATATCCTCAGTATATACAGTTCCAGGTAAAGGATATTGTACAATAGAATCAACCGTACAAGACTCCGTGATCTCTAAACTATCGCGATAATCTGGTAATATAACCTGACAATTATTTGTAATAAATAAGTTCTGTGTTTCCAAACAATTCACTACTGGAGGTATTAAGTCTACAACTGTTACTATTGCTTCACATACTGATTCATTTCCACTATCGTCAATAGCAATTAATGAAACAGTGTTCTCACCAATATGATTACAAGAGAAAAACTGCTTACTTATACTCAGCTCAAAATTACAATTATCGAATGATCCATTATCAAGATCTTCAACGTGTAAGTGTGCGTGACCATTATGCTTTAATTCCAGTGTAAAATCTTGACAAATTACAGTAGGAGCAATACTATCTTGAACATTAATATTTGCTTCACATATTGACAGATTACCATTTACATCCCACACAGATAAAAAGACCGGGTTAGCTCCTACATGAGAACAATCAAATTCAGTTTGCGAAATAGTCATATTTCCAATTCCACAAGCATCGTTTGAACCGTTATCAACCTGTTCTGCAACTATAGTTCCTTGCCCATTTTCATCTAAATACAATACAACATCTTGACATATTGCAATTGGAGGCACATTATCTTCAACTGTTACAATAGAGGTACATACTGATTGATTCCCACTATTATCCGTTACTGTTAGTACAACCTCATTTCCGCCTACTTCACTACATGTAAATGTATTTGGAGAGACAGTGATTGTATCAATTCCACAAATATCAAATGAACCATTATCAATTTGCTCTGCTACAATACTTGCAAATCCTTCATCATTTAACTCAATTAGAATATCCTGACAAATTGCAGTAGGAGCTATAGTATCTTCAACTGTAACAATAGATTCGCAGATTGATGTATTTCCATTTACATCAACTACAGTAAGGTTGACATAATTAGGTCCTACATGACTACAATCAAAATAACTTTGAGAAACATCTAAGCTAGCTATTCCACAAGCATCATAAGAACCATTATCTATTTGTTCTGGAATGATTGATACTAAACCATTCTCATCTAAATGAATAACAACATCTTGACATATTGCTGTAGGATTTACCGTATCTTCAACAGTAACAATAGCCTCTATACTAGATATGTTAGAGTTATTATCAATCACTGTAAGAACTACTGTATTTTGTCCTACATTACTACAATCAAATGAATTTGGTAAAACATATAAACTATCAATTCCACAGGCGTCATTTGAATCATTGTCTATTTGCTCAGGAATAATACTAACGTTACCAGTATCATCTAATTGAACAATTATGTCCTTACTCAGGGCGATAGGTGCAATATTATCTTCTACAGTTACTATCGATTCACAAGTAGATACATTTCCATTTACATCAATCACTGTTAGTATGATATTATTTTCTCCTACATGACTACATTCAAAATCGCTTTGAGATAATATTAAACTAGCTATTCCACAAGCGTCATTTGATCCATTATCGACCTCTTCTGGAATAATTGAAGCTATTCCATTTTCATCTAGTTCAATAACAATGTTCTGACAGATAGCTTCTGGTGCCACATTATCTTCAACAGTTACAACAGATTCACAAGTAGTAACATTTCCGTTTACATCAGTTACTGTCAATGTAATTGTATTTGTTCCCACATGGCTACAGTTAAAGTCGCTTTGTGAAACTTCAAGATTAGCAATTCCACATGCATCATTTGAACCATTATCTAATTGCTCTGGTGTAATGCTTACCAAGCCATTCACATCTAATTGAACTGTGATATCTTGACAAATAGCTATTGGAGCAACTAAATCTTCTACTGTTACTATTGCTTCTATAGTAGTAACATTTGAATTGTTATCGGTTACAGTTAGAACTACAGTGTTGTCACCAATATTACTACAATCAAATGCATTTGGAAGTACTGACAAACTAGCAATTCCACAAGCATCGTTGGAACCATTATCTATTTGCTCAGGAGTAATACTCATATTTCCACTAGCATCTAATTGAATAGTAATGTCTTGACTAATAGCTATTGGAACAACATTGTCTTCTACTATTACTTCTGATTCACAAGTTGAAACATTTCCATTAACATCAGTCACCGTTAATGTAATTGTGTTTGTACCAACATGAGCACAATCGAAATCGTATTGTGATAAAGAAAGAAGTGCAATTCCACAAGCATCATTCGAACCATTATCTATTTGCTCATTTGTAATACTTCCAAGTCCATTTTCATCTAACTGAAGTGTTAACCCTTGACATAAAGCTTGAGGAGCAACATTATCTTCAACCGTTACAGTTGCATCACATGTTGAAACATTACCATTATTATCAGTTATAGTTAATGTTACCAAGTTAGCTCCAACATGACTACAATCGAATGTATTTGGAAGAACTATCATAGTTGCAATTCCACAAGCATCATTTGAAGCATTATCAACTTGATTGGCAACAATACTTACTTGTCCATTTACATCTAATTGAACAGTGATATCTTGACAAATCGCTATAGGAGCTACTAAATCTTCAACTGTTACTGTAGCTTCAACTGTAGATACATTAGAGTTATTATCAGTTACAGTAAGAACTACTGTATTATCTCCAATATTACTACAATCAAATGCATTTGGAAGAACTGATAAGTTAGCAATTCCACAAGCATCGTTAGAACCATTATCTATTTGCTCTGGAGTAATATTCATATTTCCACTTGCATCAAGTTGGATAGTAATATTCTGACTTAAAGCTATCGGATCAATTAAATCTTGAACAGTTACTATTGATTCACAAGTTGAAGCATTTCCATTATTATCAACTACTGTAAGAGTTATTGTATTTGCTCCTACATGACTACAATCAAAGTCTGTTTGATCTATACTGATACTAGCAATACCACTGGCATCATTCGAACCATTATCAACTTGTTCTACAGTAATACTGGTATTTCCCAAATGATCTAATTGAATTACCAAATCCTGACAAATTGCATTTGGAGGAGTGATATCAAGTATTGCTACTATTGCTTCACAAGTAGAAACATTACCATTCACATCAGTTACCGTAAGAGTGATTGTATTATCACCAACATTTGCTGGAGTAAATACATTTGGACTAGCATCTAAACTTGCAATACCACAGGCGTCATTTGATCCATTATCAATATCGGAACCCGTTATGGATGCATTACCAAATTCATCTAGAGGAACTGTAATATCTTGACAAATTGCTACTGGAGGAGTCACGTCTTCCACTGTAACTTGAGCCTGACAAGTACTTGTATTTCCATTTACATCTTCTACAGTTAAAGTTACTGTATTGTTTCCAACATTTGAGCAATCGAAAGTGTTTGGAGACACATCAAGATTAGCCACACCACAAGCATCATTTGAACCATTATCAATTTGACTTGCTACAATAGTTGCATTTCCAATTGCATCTAATTGAATGGTGATATCTTGACAAATTGCTACAGGAGGAACTACATCTATAATAGTTACTATTGCTGTTTCCGCACTTTGGTTACCATTTACATCAGTTACAAGCAAAGTAACTGTATTTGGTCCTACATTAGAACAATCGAAATCAAGAGGAGTAACTTGCATATTTGCAATACCACAAGCATCATTCGACCCATCATCAACATCTAATGGAGTAATCGATGCTAATCCAAGTACATCGAGAGATACTGTAATATGCTTTGTAATAACAACAGGGTTCACGTTATCCTCAACAGTAACTTGAGCAGTAGTACTTGTTGCATTACCACTTGGATCAGTTCCTGTTAATGTAATAGTGTGAGTTCCTACTTCACTACAAACAAAATCATATTGACTAAGGGTAAGATCAACAGAACAATTATCATAACTTCCATTATCAATATCAAATGGAGTTATACTTACCATTCCCATATTATCTAATTGGATAGTGATATCTTGAGATATCATAATAGGAGCAATATTATCTTCTACAGTTACAACAGCGATACATGTAGCAGTTAAACCAGCATTATCTGTAACGAGGAGGGTAACATTATTAGTTCCTGTGTTTGAACAATCAAAAGAGCTTGGAATAGCTTCTAAACTAGCTACCATACCATTATCATAAGAACCATTATCAATATCTGATCCTACTATACTTACTGTTCCTGCAGCATCAAGTTGGATTGTTATATCTTGACAAATTGCTGTTGGTGGTGTTAAGTCGGCAATAGTTACAATAGATGTACAAGTTGAGGTATTTCCTGCTGCATCTGTTAGAGTAAGAGTTACGGTATTTTCACCTAAATCAAGAATAGTAAATGCATTTGGAGATACATCCAAACTTACTATTCCACAATTATCAGTGCTTCCATTATTTACATCAGATCCAACTATGCTTGCTGTTCCTGTCGTTCCATCAAGATTAATAGTAATATCTTGACATATAGTGACTGGTGCTTCATCATCAGTAATGGTGATATCTTGAGTATCCGTACTGGTATTCCCATGGATGTCTTCTACTGTCCAAATGATAGTTGTTGTTCCTACTGGATAGGTATCAGAGGCATCTGCATTTCCGTTGAAGTTATTAGTGATACTAGCTAC
>JADGDY010000020.1 GCA_016744655.1 Bacteroidales bacterium
TGTTCCGGCTACTGATCCACTGATATCACAGTTATCGGTCCAACTGAGGTTGGTCATGGCTGGTACATCATCGATACAACTTACTGTTACATTTGCTGGAGCTGCTGCGAATACTGGATTAATATTATCTCTAATTGTTATTAAATGTGAGACACTTATAGAGTTTCCACAATCATCTGTCACTGAATACGTTCTAGTAATTACCTCAGGATTAGCACCACCATCAGAAACGTCTGAAACATGCGCTACAACAGGGTTTACAGTACAATTATCAGATTCATCTGTAACAACCAAAATATTGGCTATAGGAATATCTCCTGTACATTGCACTAAAATATTAGCCGGATTCGAAGCTGCTGGATCAATATTATCTAATATTGTTATCGATTGAGTTTCAATTGCTGAATTTCCAGCATTATCTGTATAAGTCCATGTTCTTGTAATAACACCATTACAATTAGACCCAACTATGGCTCCATCAACTCCTATTACAGTTCCTGAACCATCACAATTGTCTGTCCATGCCAAATTAGTCATAGATGGCATATCACTTATACAACTTATAGATACATCAGCAGGTGCAGCTACTAACAATGGTACCTGAGTATCATCTATAATAACATTTTGATTAGCAATAGAAATATTACCATTACCGTCATTAAAACTCCAAGTTACACTATGTGTACCTTGAGTATTATAAGTTAAAGCATCGCTTGTAGTACCTGACACAATACCTGCACAAACATCTATTGCTGTTGGTGTTGTAACGGTTAAAGAACATTCTCCAATTACATCTGGCAAATTTGGCAAACCTCTAAATACTTGCCTAGAAATTCCGGCATCAGTAGATTCCCATTCTAATTCAATAATAGCATTTCCACCATTTTCAAAATATTCGAGAACAATAGTATGTTCACCCACTGTTAAATTCAAGTTACCTGTATTTACAGTTGCCCCATGAAGTGTCCAATTATCAATTAATACAGTACCATCTATATAAAGTCGAACCCCATCATCTGAAGTTGTATAAAAAGTATAATCCCCAGCTACCGATACTACAAACTCTCCAGAATAACGAATTGAAAAATTATCGTTTCCTAGAAGTCCTGTATTCGGTGATCCAGATCCCCAGTTAGAATTAGCTTCTGAAACAGATTCTGAATACCTAAAAGTATTAAAATTATTCTCATTATAATAGTCCGCAGTTAAGTTTAAAAAAGATGGAGGAGTTACATCATTAATAACCACATTCTGAGTTTGATTAGAAGTATTTCCATGTGCATCTTCATAAGTCCAAGTCACTACAGTGGTTCCTTGACTATTGATAGGTAAAATTGCATCATTACTTACACTTACAGCAGAACAATTATCTGTTGCACTAGGAGCACTTAGACTGGTCACCTCACATTGAGCTATGACATTGGGTAAGAACGCATTGTCTGCTATAGGTGCTTGGGTATCATTAATTGTAATCAACTGTGAGACATTAATCGAATTCCCACTATCATCTGATACAGAATATATTCTGGTAATCAATTCTGGGTTTGAATTTCCATCAGAATTATCTGAAACATATGCCACTAAAGGGTTTGCAGTACAATTATCTGCTTCGTCTATAACCACTGAAATATCAGCTGATGGTATATCACCAATACATTGCACAGTAATTGGTGCAGGATTACTAGCGGTTGGGTAAAAATTATCAATACTTTGAATATCAAAGGTTGCAGTAGAAGTACAGTTACCACCGGCACTAGAAGTTCCTGTAACCGAATAAGACCCTGATTTTAAATTTGTAACCTGCTGAGATCCAGCTTCAGTAAATTCTATTGTTTGCGGAACAAAACCTGTTGGACCTGTGAGAACAGTACTTAGAGGGAAATTTAAACTGTTTCCTGATACTTTTATATAAGCACTACCTTGTAGATCATCAGGGCATACATTATTATGAACCTGCTCTAGAGAAACCTCAAATGGATAAACTGTTAAAAGTATTGAGGCCACTTTAGAACAACCAAATCCATTGGACACTGTAACCGAAAAGTTTTGGGAACTATTTGGTGAAACAACAATACTTGATGTAGTTTCACCTGTGGACCACAAATAAGTTTCACTATTTCCAATAGTTGTAGTTGCAGCAGAAACAATAGCATCCAAAGTAGTATTATCATCAGGACAAACATTAATTGTTGTTAAAGTTGTACCATCCACTTCAATAGAAACATCCGGTGTTGGATTAACAGTAACAATCACATCATCTGTTTGAGGACACGTTCCACCAGCAGCTGAAGTTGTTAGTGTATATGTTTTAGTAATTGGCGCATTGATTACTACAGTAGGGTTTACTGTTGGTGAAGGAATTGTAGAGTCATCTAACCAATCGGTAGGCGACCAAGAGAATTCAACACCACCACTTCCAGTAAGCTTTACTGTTTTACCATTACAGATTGTAACATCTCCTCCAGCATTGGAAAATACAGCTACACCTTCATTAATAATAATGTCATTCACAGTCATTGGAGTACTATTACAGAAATAGAGATATTGAGCATCTCTAACTGTAACACTATAAGTACCAGGTACCAGATTGGTATAGGTATTAGAAGACTGCCATTCACTCCCTATTATAACACCATTATCGTCTTTAAGGGTGCACTCAAACGAACCTGATCCTCCCAAAGAATTGATTATTATTACTCCATTATTTTGTCCACTACAAGCTACATTATTGGCAATAACTTGTACATCTGTTATATCTGGAGCATCATATATTTGAAATTCCATATCTGAGGTAGTAGTTGTAACGTCACAAGGACACCCAGTATAAAAAGTCAATGTAATCTTACTATCTAGCGGATCTTCAGTAATACCATCATCGAGAGCATAAAAGGGAATATCTACATATTCCACTCCAACCGGAATAATAACTACTGTTGGGAGTAGTCCATCATCAGCAGGATCAGCAATTTGAACCCCATTGACACCCGCAGGAAGATAATCCATATCTATGGAAAGTTCTTGTGTGGCATTATCATCTGCTCCTCTACTGAGACGAAAGAAAGTCCCGGCATTACAACCCTCAAATAAAACGACTGCTTCTCCAGAAACTCCTCCACCTATCTCTCCATTACTGTATCCCTCTAGTACTAATTCGTTTGACTTAAAACTATTAGCTTCGAGAAATACCCACGAATCGAAAGAGGAGTCCCAAACATCACCTACAGCCAACTTAATATGATATTTAGCACAAGCTTTCGCTTGAAAGGTAGCAGTTAACTTTACAGTACTACCATCCGCTTCAATGCTTTTAGATACAGTATAAGGATTTTCAACTCCCCCTTGAACATTTTGAACACAACCACCAGTACCAGTATTAGATACGTACGCACTTTGATCTACATAATAACTTCCATTTACTGCAGGACAATTCGTTCTAAAACTAGAATAATTAGTGATTCCATTACAACCATCAGGATTAGGCTGTTGTACTACCGGAAATGTAGAAGATAATCCACCTGCCCCATGAACATTATTAATACTCACAACACTATTATCAGGTAATACCGCCACATTTTTATTGGCATATCCATACCCATCACTTTCTAGGCTAGTCACAAAGAAACCAAAAACATCATTGTAATTTGAACAAGCGTATTCTGGGTACTCTTCAGAAGCAAAAACATAACTAAAAGTAACCACGTCACCTGCAGGAACAAAATCAAATTCTAGGACAGCAGCATCCATGACAGTAGTACCTGCAAGAGCATTCAACTCGTTATCTCCGCTACTGCTAGGTACATCAGTTGACACTCCTCCTCCCGTATTTGGGCCCATTCCATCTATCACATCACCAGTAGAAAGCACAATTCCTTCTTTAAAAGGAAAATCAGCATCTCCTTTATTGAAATATCCTATCTGTACACCTTCATTTCCGCTGAATACAATATTACTTGCTGTCAAACAACCTGTAAGTAACACCTCCTGAACAAGTTCATCTGCCGTGTAATTATTGTATGGGGCATCCATATCAACACGAATAGAACCTGTACCTCCAAGACCTTTTGAAGACCTACCAGACTCTTCTAGTGCATTCGAATTATTAGATTCTTTTTTCTTAAGACCTAAGTTACTAATACCTCCTAAACTATCTACAGATTGACCTACAAAAGGCTTTTCTTTATAAGTTCCGATTCTTTCAACTATCTGGGGAAAAGTTAAAGAGTCATCTACATAAGTAGGTTCGTTAACATCAGAAAGAGCTTGAGTGTTTCCAAAAATTGCAGAAACTTTAGCATCAGAATTAATGTTCTGAGCATTTACCCCTAAAACCAGAATGTTTAAAAATACGATTACAATTAGTACCCGTGCTTTCATATGCGAAATATTACATTTGTTTAAAATACAATTATGAAATATGGATCTCCACCATGGTTTATAGATCTTAATCCTTATTTCAATTCTTCTCTGTGGTTATAGTCTTGAGTTCTTCCGCATAAATAAAATCTCATTAGTTTTCAACAATTTGTTTACAAAGCGCTAAAAGCCTAATAATCATCTACTCAAATTTAATTCTAAGTTTTGATCATACTATAGAAGAGGAAATAGAAAATGAACAGTCCAATGTTGACAAAGATGAATAAGCTCCTAATACTATCCAGGCGCTATCTAATTAATGGACAGAGAATTAAAACACCTTTTGGACAATGTCCAAATAATATCCATTTTGGAATGTGAAAATTTGATGGTAGACGGAAAGAAAAATCTTACCCCTTGATTTTTAGGTAATATTAACAGATACACAAAAAACTTTATTCGAGTATAGGTAGTAGTTTTCAACAAAAATAAGATGAGCTTTTTATTTGAAATTGACACCAAATGAATAAATCTATTTAAAACAGATACGTTATTTACCACATAGGTTAGCGAATAAATACATAATATACCAAGAAATTATTTTTCGGAATTATCTAGTCAATATCTAAGATATCTAATAAGCTTTGCTGATATCGAATTGATTCAGATAAGCTATTTTGGGGTACCCATGGAGCAAGATCTGTTTCAGCTATGGGTTCAAAAGGTCCTTTTTTTATTTCATAAATTACAGTGCCACTTTCTAATGAGATAAGAGTATGCCAAGTGCCACATGATACTTCACCTCCATATGTGCCATTTCTTGGCTCTATTATCATATGAGAGGTAATTTTTCCTTCATCGTCAAACTCGATGAGGACAAGTTTCCCCTTTAAAACAAGAAATATTTCTTCTTTACTTGGATTTAAATGTCGATGAGGAGGTAAAAATGTATCTGGTTCAAGAGCATTTAAAAATCGTTGTATAGGATCATCAAGTTCATAATGAAAATTATGATTCATTCTTTTACGTGGATTTGCCTTAGCTTTCTCAGTTAAAGCTAGTAGAAGATCATCATTGATTTTAATCATCGGAAATATTTTTGAGAGAATTACCTTCAGCAGGTACTAATAACATCATTAAACAATAAAAAAACACATAGAAGCTAACTCCCGCTTGAGTTTCTATTGTATCCTCGGTAATCATAGAAACCATTAATGTGATAAAAAACACCATGAAAAATAAATTCTTATAGAAATTTAAATACAAAACAGGATATATTAATACTACTAAAAAACAAACCAAACCCAAAAACCCAAATCCTACCCAGATACTTAAATACTGATTATGTGTACGTAATCGCCACTTTTTTGACAGTTTGGTATTCTGAGATTCATACTCTGTTTTGAAGGATAGATTCATATCACCCGTACCAACTCCAAACCAAAAATTCTTTTCAATAATATGCTTTGCAGTTTTCCAGTATTCGATTCTTTGCATCACACTATGTCCACTAGGATCTCCTGTACGGATATAATTATCATACTCTAGCAAAATCTTCATAAGTCTAGATTCTATTCCTAAACCTTGAGTATAATGAATGTTCGCTATTCCATTTTCAATACTTTGAATATCATATTCGCTCAATGCCTCTATACCTTCTCTATCTTTTCGACAATCAATAGATGTTAAATAGCGCATTAAAGTAAACTTTAGTATTTGTCCTTTACGATCTAGACTATCATATTTAATGCCACTACGTGAATTCCATTCTTTTCGCATTTCCTTCTCTTGAATGTAGATATATACATATTTACCATTCTCGGTTCCCCAGTCTAATCTGTGATAATAAGGATTTCCGGAAGAACTGACTTTCTCTAAATCGGACTTACTTATTTCCTCTTTTTCAGAATTTGCCTTATAAAAACCAAACAAATAAATTCCGATAATTATAGGAAATATAAAAACAACCAACCAAGTTAAGACTTGAATAACCTTTTTCTGAGCATTAATGGCTATCATAATCAACATTCCAAATAGCAAGACTACAAATACCACTATTCCTGTGAATGCTTCTAATTTTAAAAGAAAATAAAATAACCAGACGAACACGACAATGGCAAATAGCTTATCGGTAAAGCCCATTCTCTGTTTCCAAAACTGAAGTATAATAAAAAACAGAGCTAAGTTTAAACTCAAGCTAAATCGTATATGTGAAAAGACCTCTCGACTAATTAATTCTCGAATCACTTCATGAGTAAAATAATGCTTTATTGAAATATATAAGGATATTATAATAACAGAACCAATGAATAAGTTCAAAAGTTTATAAAACTTTTGATTACTTATTTTTGGAAATGTACTAAACATAAAAGGAATAATTAAAATAGGGACTTTGGTGCGTAGATCCTTCATTGCATAATCGAGATCAGTAGAATAAAATACTCCAACCACATGAATTAAAAATAACGAAGTCATCAAAACAGCTATCCTATTATTTAGAAATGCTTTAATTTTACTTTTGTATTGTCCATGCGCTATCCACAATACTCCGAAAGCCATTTGGGACATACTCATCAATACTCGTGATGAAGGAATACTGATTACCATTAGAGCTAAAGCCCAAAATAATAGCTTTTCATATAAGGCATCATTAATTATCCCCTTTTTACTCCCCATTCTAGTTGTTGGTTTCTTTATTTAAGATTTTATTGTATTCTTCTTGGTCTGAAATTATAGTTATAGCTTTTGCAATGGCTCTATCAGCATAAAGATTGGCAACAATAACTCCTTTTGTAAAATAATAGCGACTCACTAAATCAGTCTTAAGAATTCGCATTATTTCGTCCTTATTCTCTTCTATTTCATTTTCTTTTCTTTGGTTTATTTTCTCTTGAATCTGTGTACAGATTACTTCTAGATCATCATATAAACTATCGGCTATAATTTGCTCTTTCATCTTGTCCAACTTTAATTCTAAATCGGATTTATAAGATAGATCTTTATCTTTTATAAAAGACAAAAACTCATTCCAAACCTCCTCCGTCACTTCAAATTGATCCGCTGGTAGGATACTATCATTTGTTAATCGATATTGTGTGCAGAAATCAAAAATTAAAAATTTATCTACTAAAGCAGACGAAATATCACTAAAGTCTTTTGGTGATAATAGCACATCAGGCTTAATTCCTCTTCCATCATATACAACACGACCATTTTTTGTTTTGAAGGCTTCTAATAAAGTATCATTAACAAGAATTGCATCTCCATTTTTATCTTTATGCAAATAATCGATGGCTTGAATACATCTTCCACTTGGAATATAATATTTTGCTATAGTTACTTTGAATTGCGAGCCAAAACTTAATGGTAGCACACTCTGAACCAAACCCTTGCCATAAGTTCTTTCACCAAGGATTACTCCTCTATCTAAGTCTTGAACAGCTCCACTAACAATTTCAGAAGCTGAAGCGGAATTTCTATCTACTAGAAAAACGACGGGTATTTCTAGATCTAATGCTGCCTTACGTGTTTTATATACATAATTCTTCTCTCTCAATCTACCTTTAGTTCTAACAACTTCTTGATCTTTCTCTATGAAAATATTAAGAATATCAACCGCCTCTCCAATTAATCCCCCTCCATTTCCTCTTAAATCGAATATTAAACCTTCAGGATTATTCTTTTTTAATTCAACAAATGCCTTAGCTGATTTTGAAGCAGCTTCTTTTGTAAAAGAGGTTAAATTAATATAAGCATATGCTGAATCTAACATCCCATAATATGGAATATTGTCGACACTAAGATTTCTTCTTAGCACTTCTTTTTCAATAGTACTTTCAACACCCCATCGTTTAATTAGGATCTTAGTTGGAGTACCAGGTTGGCCTTTAAGCAACATACTTATTTCCTCATCTGATAATTCTGATAAATCTTTATCATCTATACTTAGAATTTCATCGCCAGTTAATAAGCCAGATTCAACGGCTGGAGAGGAACCTTCTAATGAAGCAATAATAACCTGATTTTCTCTTTTTACAACACTAATTCCAATTCCACCATATTCTCCAGTAGTAAGAAATTTCATGTCTTCTATTTTACTTTCAGGTATATATAAAGTGTAAGGATCTAATGAAGACAACATAGCCTCTAGAGCTTTGGTGTTCAGATCCCCAGGATTAATTTCATCAACATAATTATTATTGAGTTCTTTAAAAAGAGTGGCGTAAATATCAAGGTTCTTAGAAATTTCAAATGCTTGAGATTTATTCTGTGCCATTACCAAATGGGAAAGCAATAACAAACTAATGGAAAAGTATAATGTAATTGTTCTGCGCATATTTTTAATTTTGTACAAAACTCGGTTTTTTAAACTATAAATCAAAAGATATATTGTTGTTCTAGTCCTTATTAAGGATAACGCCATTATTTCTTAAATAGTACATAATTTTTGAATTTTGTATAGCTAAGTCTTGTATGGAAAAGAGTTATTATTCAAAAAAACTTACATTTGCTAAAAACAAAACCTATATGAAACGATTTCTTTTATTAGTTATTCCACTAGCGATTCTTTCAATTGCTTTTAAAACAGATAAACCTTCTTATCAACTTTTCAATAAAGATGGCAAATCCATTAAATATAAAAAGATGATTAAATCTTTTGAGGAGGCTGACATAGTAATGTTTGGTGAATTACATAATAATCCTGTTTGTCATTGGTTACAATTGGAAGTTACAAAGGAGTTGTTTGAAGTAAAAGGAGATCAACTAGTTCTTGGAGCAGAAATGTTTGAATCTGATAATCAAATCATCATTGATGAATACTTTGCAGATTTTTTTAAAGCTAAAAAATTTGAAGCTGATGCTAGGTTATGGCCAAATTACAAAACCGATTACAAACCCTTATTAGAATTTGCTAGAACTAACAATTTAGATTTTATCGCTACAAATGTTCCGAGAAGATACGCTAGTATAGTTCATAAGAAAGGCTTTGAAGCATTAGAAGATTTACCTGATGCATCAAAAGCATTTTTACCAGAATTACCCATCCTTTATGATGCTGAATTACCAGCTTATCAAGAAATGATGGAAATGATGAAAAGTATGGGCCACGCCAACGAAAACCTACCAAAAGCGCAAGCTATTAAAGATGCTACCATGGCACATTTCATTCTTAAAAACCTTGAAAAAGATCAACAATTCCTTCACTACCATGGAACTTATCATAGTAATAATTTTGAAGGAATTGTATGGTATTTAAAACAAGCTAATCCTGATCTTAAAATCATGACAATTTCTAGTGTGGAACAGGCTGATTTAGAAACGTTGGAAGAAGAAAATCATAATTTAGCAGATTTCATTCTTGTTGTGGATGAGGACATGACAAAAACACACTAAATATATTTGAAAAAACTCAAACTATATATAGCTTCAAGTTTTGATCATTATATTGCCCGTGCAAATGGCGATGTAAGTTGGTTAGATTTACCTGAATATTATATAGAAGGTGAAGACTATGGTCGTAATGAATTTTACGAATCTGTTGATACTACTATTATGGGACATACAACCTATAAAATCATCAAAGGATTTAGCCAACCTTTTCCATATCCAGAGAAAAAGAATTATGTATTCACAACTCAAAGTCTGAAAGGGAATCATGATATTGAATATATAAATGAAGATATCGCTTCATTCGTAAATAGGTTAAAACGGCAAAATGGAAAAGACATCTTTTTAGTTGGAGGAGGGCAAATTAATCAAATATTGCTCAATTACAACCTTATTGACCAGGTGATTTTAAATGTATTTCCTATAATGCTTGGTCATGGAGTAAAACTATTTCATGGAATTGTAAAAGAAAAGAAGTTAAACTTGGTAGAAAGCAAACACTACCCAAATGGGATTTTACAATTGAAATATGTAAGATAGTATTGCTTCCAAATACTGTAAAAGAAAAAAGCTCTGAATTTCATCATTCAGAGCTTTTTTTTGAATGTACAATTTCTCTAAACGAATTTATCGCCTTTTGTAGCTTTTACATCATTCACAATAGTTTTAATACTTTGTTCATCTGATTTTTTGCAAACCAATAAAATATTATCCTCGTCAACCACTATATAATCATCGAGCCCTTGCAAAACCACAAGCTTATCACCTTTTACATTAACAATACTATTTTTAGTTTCATAGGTCATAACGTTCTTACCAAGAATAGTATTCTCATTTTCGTCTTTGTCTCTAATAGCATATAACGAACCCCAAGTACCTAGATCAGACCAACCAAAATCAGAACTGAGTACATGAACATTTTCAGCAGATTCCATGATACCAAAGTCAATTGAAATATTCTTACAGATTGAATAGGCATTTTCAATAAACAATTCCTCTCGTTCTGTATTATACATTGACAGACCCTCTTTAAAAATATTACTCACATCAGCTAAATGAGTATCGAAAGCCTTTTGAATACTCTTTAAAGACCAAACGAATATTCCGGCATTCCAGAGAAAGTCACCACTTTTCAAAAACTCTTTTGCTAGCTCCAGTTTAGGCTTCTCAGTAAACGTCTTCACTTTATGAATACGCTCGTCGCGCTCGTCCTTCAAACTCTTGTCAAACTGAATATATCCATAGCCTGTATCGGGCCTACTGGGTTGAATTCCCAATGTGATTAACCAATCGTTATTTGCAGTGGCCTCTAGAGCTGACTCAATAACTTCAATAAAAACATCCTCTTTTAAAATGATATGATCAGATGGAGCTACAACAATATTTGCATTGGGATTTATAGATTGTATTTTATAATTCGCATATGCTATGCAAGGAGCAGTATTTCGTCGAGCTGGTTCACAAAGAATCTGATCATATTCCATATCAGGAATTTGTTCTTTCACCATCTCTCTGTATAAATCATTTGTAACTACATAGATATTTTCTATAGGACAAATTTTTCTAAATCGATTGACAGTTTGTTGAATCAATGTTTCACCAGTTCCTAATACATCGATAAATTGCTTGGGGTTGGTAGTGCGACTCATGGGCCAAAAACGGCTTCCTATACCACCTGCCATTATCACACAATAGTTATCTTTATTCATTTTCTATATTTTAAAATCGTAATAGTGAGTTCTAATATTTTCCTTTATAAATTTAAGTATTTTTTTCAAATCTACCAAATTAAAAAGAATCCTGAGAGAATTGTCATGAAATCAGTATTATGCCTATATTAGATTTTATCAAGACATTTATCTTTGAAAATTGAATGATATAGTTCATAATCACCCATTAAATCAAAGAATGAAAAACAAATTTCATTTACTTGTCACAATTAATATAGCTGCTTTAATGGTTTTAATGGATTTATCTGCCATTAATATTGCCATGCCTACCATTAAGGAACATTTTAATATTTCTGTTACCACTGTTTCCTTAGTTTTAATGTCAAGCATGCTCACTGCAACAGGAACAGCTCTGATTTTCGGAAGGTTTTTAGAAGCTTATAATCAGAAAAGAATCCTTATGATTGCTTTTCTTATTTTTGGTTTTACAACTACAATTACTTCACAAATTACCAGCTTTTATTGGCTTATTCCTTTACGATTCGTTCAAGGAATTGCAGAAGCTGCATTATACGTTAGCGGGCCGGCTCTTATAAAACAATATATAGAACCCGATCAACAACAAAAACAATACGGGATATGGATGATGAGCTGTGGCTTAGGAATTAGCTTGGGCCCTATACTTGGCGGATTAACTATCAGTTTTTTTGGCTGGGAAATGGTATTTCTAATCAACCTACCACTATCATTATTAGGCTTCTATTTTGCATCCAATCTTAGTACCAATAAAAATAGAAAAGAACATGTTAAGTTTGATACCTTGGGTAGCATATACAGTTTCCTTTTTCTTGGTACTTTTATTCTTTTATTCAACCTAATTGCTAATCAAAGCATAAATCCCATAATTATTTGGGCATGCGTCATCCTAAACCTATTATTCTTGTTCCTATTTATTAGGCATGAGAGTAGTTTTAGCTCACCTATTTTAGACTTAAAACTATTTAAAATTATTAATTTTCGACAAGCCAATTATGGATTCTTTTTATTCTTTTTTGTTAATGTAGGAAGCCGTTTTCTTCGACCTTTTTATTTTGAAGAATCAAGACTATTAAGCCCAAGTACTTCTGGATTATTAATGATGGTATCACCCGTTGTCATGCTCATTATTTCACTTTGTATTCATTATTTAAAGAGATATTTTAGCACCCGAACATTAGTTATTTCTGGAAATATATTATTGAGCATTTCTATGCTCATGTTTAGTTTCTGGGAACAGAATTCTAGTCTCTTCTTCATTATTATATCTATGCTTATTCTCGGTTTGGCCATGGGAATATACTATCCAACAACCACTCAAATAGGGATGAAAAGCATTCCTAATGGAAAACACGGAATGGGATCGGCAAGTATCTCTATCAGCAAAAGTATTGGGAAGTTAATGGGTGTTTTAATATTTGGCCTTTTATTCCAAATCTTTTATGACTTTTTAGTAGTTCAAAATCACTCGGAATTAATGATAAAAACAGAAGCTATACAACTAGTATTTACTGGTGCTTTTGTTATAAGTTTAATAAATACGATCCTTTCATTTGGAATAAAAGAGACTAAGTAATAAAATTTACCTATTTTAGTCATCTAAAAACAATTTTACCATTCAATGATTAGGGGATTTTTAAAGTTTATCATAACCATTTTTATCATAGGCCTGTTTACGGCTTGTGAAGCCCCCAGCACCCCTATTACAGAACCCGTTCAAGAAGAAATCACTCTCAAAGAAAATCATCTAAACAAGATTAGGGAAAGAGGCAAGTTAACAGTCTCTACAGACTATAATAGTCATGGATATTTTATTTACCGCGGAACTCCAATGGGTTTTCAGTTTGAATTATTGAACTCTTTTGCTGAATATATAGGCGTTAAACTCGAAATTTCAGTTCGAAATGATCTAGATGAAGCATTAGAAGATATCAGTAATAATCAATGCGATTTATTAGCTATGGATTTAGCCATCACTTCTGAAAGGAGAAAAAACATGCTATTTTCAAAGCCTATCTATAAATCGAGACAGGTTTTGGTTCAGAAAATGCCAAATAATTGGAGAAGAATGCAAACCTGGGACGAAATTGAATCTCATTTAATTCGAGATGCTATAGACCTTCAAGGAAAAACAGTACATATACAAAAAGGCTCTGTTTTTTATAATAGGCTTAACCATATTAATATTGAAACTGGAGGAGACATTAATATAATAGAAGATGATCTATCAGTTGATGAGTTAATCGAGAAGGTTGAGAATGGAGAAATTGAGTATACGGTTTGTGACAATCATGTGGGAGCAATCAATAAAAAATATCATAAGAACATTGATATAGAAACACTTTTAGGTGCTTATAGCCAGAATTTAGCATGGGCCCTTCCTCTAGGTTCTGACTCACTATTAATAGAAATTAACGACTGGTTGAAAGAGTACAAAAAATCGAAAGAGTTCTATTATGTCTATAATAAATACTTTAAGAACTCACGAACAACCATGATGGCAAAAAGTGAGTATAATAGCCATAAAGGTGGGAAAATATCACCGTATGATGAACTGATTAAAAAATATAGTGACGACATCAACTGGGATTGGAGATTACTGGCTAGTTTAATTTATCAGGAATCTAAATTTGATCCTGCTGCAGAATCATGGAGTGGAGCTTTTGGCTTGATGCAAATGATGCCACAAACTGCCGAACAATATGGTGTTTCTGACTCCTCTACCCCTTCGTCACAAATAGCAGCTGGAGCAAGATATATTAAACTTATTGATAGACAACTTGAACCACTGGTCTCTGATAGCAACGAAAGGAAGAAGTTCGTAATGGCCTCATACAATGCTGGGTTAGCTCATGTTTTGGATGCGCGTCGATTGGCAGAAAAATATAATAAAGACCCTGAAATTTGGAACAATAATGTGGATTACTACCTTTTAAACAAATCAAATCCCAAATACTACAAAGACACTGTGGTTTATTATGGGTATTGCAGAGGCTCTGAACCCTACAAATATGTGAACGAAATTTACGATCGCTATCAGCATTATACAAACTTGATTAAAGACACTATTAGTCAATCCCATTAATACCAATCAATCTCATAAATTTAATCAGAAAATCTTGGATACAAAAAAAGGGCAGGTTTCAAAAAACCAGCCCTTATCAAAAACAAAAGTACAATCTATATGTTACAAATGATTGCAATCCGATTATTAACTAATATATTATAATATCAATAAATCCAAAATAATCGGTTATTATATTCGGGTTTGTGTCAAAACAAAAAGAACTCAGATTGCTCTAAATACTTATGCAACAAATATACCCTAACTAAATAGCTTAAGAATCGGGAAACAACCTATTAGCTTGCGCGTTTCTACCTAGGGGATTTCACTTAGTTCGGAAAGAAGCTTTCAAAACTCAAGACATTTAACCTTTAATTGACGAACTCAATTCTAGTTTTACATCTTAGTATTTTGGGATTAGAATCACAGTAACACATTGCAAAACTTTCTATATAGGATATAAAAATAGAACATACACAACACAAAAAAACCTTACAACTGAATAGTTATAAGGTTTGATTTAATGTGGGGACTACTAGATTCGAACTAGTGACCCTCTGCTTGTAAGGCAGATGCTCTGAACCAACTGAGCTAAGCCCCCGTTTACTTTTAAATAAAGTAAATAGTATTTTATTATGGTGGGGATTACTAGATTCGAACTAGTGACCCTCTGCTTGTAAGGCAGATGCTCTGAACCAACTGAGCTAAACCCCCAATATCTTTTGAACTTTGCTAATTCCTTTTCGGCCTTAGCGGTTGCAAATATAGAGATATTTTGAAAATATTAACCTTTTTTGAAGTTTATTTTCAAAATTATTTTTCCACCAAACGTATCCCATTATCTTCCAGAGCAATAAGTCTTTTACTATATAAAGTTCCTAAAGCTTTTTTAAATACTTTTTTACTCATGTGAAGATATTCTGCTACTTCCATGGG
This sequence comes from Bacteroidales bacterium, assembly GCA_016744655.1. Classification (GTDB taxonomy): domain Bacteria; phylum Bacteroidota; class Bacteroidia; order Bacteroidales; family UBA12170; genus UBA12170. The sequence continues at coordinate 15,448 of JADGDY010000020.1, forward strand.
ATGGCTTTTGTCATGGAGGCCTAGAAAGCCTTCATTTTTCTGTAACTCATTCAGAATTTTTTGTGCAGCTGGCTCAATACTTTCATAACCTTGTTGTTGTAAACTTAAATCTATTTTACCATCTGTACGGATTTTCTTCACCCAAACCTTCAGCTTATCACCAATCTCAAGGGTTCTGAATGTTTCATTTTTATATAGCAAGCCCTGATGTGCATCTTCAATGATAGCCTTAAACCCTAGATCAGATTCATCTATTATGATCGCATCAACCTCTTCTCCTTCTTTAACAACGATATGCTCTGTAACTAAGTATTTATTGAGTTTGGTAGTACCAAATAGCCTTTCTGTTTTTTCATCTAAAACCAATCGTACCACTACAGAATCACCAGCAGATATTCTATTTTGTTGTTCGCTAAATGGAACCATTAAATCTTTCTCCATTCCCCATTCTAAGAATGCTCCAAATTTATTTACATCCTTTACTTCTAGAAATGCAAATTCATTAATCGTAATTAATGGAGTATCAGTTGTAGCTACAATTCTATCTTCAGAATCTTTATAAACGAACACTTTAACTTTCGTCCCCTCTTCACAGTTTTCTGGTATATATTTATTTGGCATTAACACCTCATTATCTTCCTCATCTACCAAATACCAACCATTATCGGTCTGTCTTTTTGCTGTTAGTTCGTTATATTCTCCTAATTGTATCATTATCTTATTTTTTTGCAAAGGTAGTTTAAACCTCGAAATATCCATTCTTCAAAAGCGGGACTACATTTAAGCTATCTAAAGTTAGACAAAACTCCACATCTTTTTGGAAGCCCTTTTCCAGTAAAAGCTTTAAATGGAAACAGTCCTTTAAATTCTTCATTGGGCTCAACTCTTCTACACTCATCAACTTAATTCCCTGTGTACTATCACTTAGATCGTACTCATTGTTTCTCGTTAACCCTTTTACTAAAACACTTGCTGCTAAGGTGTCATCAAGACTGAATTTACCGTTAGTTCCAGAACAAATTATTGTAATATCATCCTCTAAAAGTATTAAATAATCTAGGACTGCTTTCATGTTCACAAAAGCTGCAGCAATTACCTCTTTGGCATACACAGAAGCAGCTACTGCTTGAGTCCCATTTGAAGTACAAAGAATTAATTCCTGTCCAAAGACAGATTCCCTTGTCATTTCTAGAGGAGAGTTCCCAAAATCAAATCCATCTAGTTTAATCGCATTTCTCTCTCCTGCTAATAATAAATTGTTGTTTTGAGTTTTAAGAGCTAAAGCTTGTTGAGGTGTTTGGATAGTTTTTACACTTTTTGCTCCATTGGCTAATGCTGTGGCCATAACTGTGGTTGCCCTAAGCACATCAATCACAACTACAACCTTCCCTTTTAAGCCTTCAGGAACCACATCCTGATGACGAAATACCACATCAATAGTTTGCATTAGAATCCAATATTAAAACCAGCAGACAAAGTGGTTTGATCACCAATATAATACTCTGGGGTCCATTGCTTCACCAACTCTTCATCTCCCTCAATATTACTGATTGTTGCATTGGCCCATACGTAAACATTGTTTACCACTTCGTATTTAATATTTAGAGCATAAGTGGTATTTTTCCAGCTCACTTCTTCCATAAATGGAGTTGCGACTATATCACTTCCGGTTTCGTACTTTTCATCGGGACCATGACGAGCAATAAATGCTTCACCTTTAATATGAAGACCTCTTATGGGTTTAAATTTCAAATAGAAATATATTTCGTCACTATTATCTCGCAAATAATGCCCCATATTGTATTTATTGGACTCAAATGTAGTGGTTGATATGGGATGCTGAAAAGTACCAGGTAAAGTTTTAGAATATTCAAACCCAATTTCATAATTCTTTACTAAGAAATTACTCAACTGAAAACCACCTTTCCAACTCCAAAAATTATGAAGCGAATCGGTTTTCATTCTATCAAATTTTATTTCATCTGAATATAAGGCACCATACAAATGCAGATGCTTTATCAATCGTACAGAAACATCTGCAAAGAGTTGAGAATTTTGCCCTGCCTGGCCATAACTATCCGTCGCGTTATAAGTGTGATCTATTGGTTTATATACAAATATTGGCATCCAAAAAGCAGGATGGTCCACATCGCTATAAACTATACTATTTCCAATTGAAATATTTAGACCTTTTATAGGGCGTACAGTAAACATATTGGCTGTCATCCATTTCTTACGAAACACAGATCTGTAACGAGGATCGTTAGTGGTTCCATCCCAATAGCTACGAGTAGAATCAACCACTTCACTTACCAACCAACCATGAACATAGTTAAACTCCAACCAATAAGTTGGCTTAAGTTTAATAGCAATTTGAGCAAATGAAGGTTGTTTTCCAGAGAAAATATTTGCTCCATGGGTATTATTCCCCCATTCAAAATGGTCTTTAATCACACCTATTTCTCCCCAATCCCAACTAAATGTTACTCCACCTCTCATCTCACTCCAATCTACTCCACCATCTCTGTATTTAAAGTTTCCTCCTGACATGGGAGTTAAATAATCTGTTTTATTAAAAATGGTTGTACTGTGATGATCTCGTAAACTCGCATATACACCAATATGCTTTCCTATATAGGCATAGCCTTGTAAACCACCATAACTAAAAGATTCTGTTCCATTGTCATTATTGAACATATTATAACCATAGACAGGCTGAATCTGAAAACTGAATAATTTATCTTGATAGAATCCTCCAAGCGGATTAATATCAACTCCAAATCCATCTGTTTTCTTAAGAACATTTATTTTAGGGTTTAAGGTCAATTTATCATGAAGTTCTAATGTAAATCCAATTAAGTAAAAATCTAGCTCTTTACTTTGGCGCTTTGACATTTCATTACGATAAGCTTCGGCTTCTTGTAGTTTTCCTGCAATGAACATTCTGCTATAGGGCTTTATTAAGCTATTGAGTTCTATCCACCCTTCCGATGCCATTTCATCTAAATAGTCGTAAATATTTTCGTTGGTAATATGTTCATAAACCACTTGAGCTTGAAGATTTATCATAGCAAAAAGCATGATAAACAAACCTATTATATACTTTTTCATATTATGCATTTTTAGAAAATAACTTGAGGAACATTTTAATGAACCAATGAAAAACCTTGTAATGACTATTGGTAAATCTACCGTAATTTAGTATCCTCCCTCCAAATTTACTTTTAAATTCACGAACACCATAAGAATGTGATGGAACTCCTGCCCCCATAAAGTCAAAACCAGTAAACTGGTTATCTATTGCATACTTAATTCCAGCCCAAGTGGCCATCACTGAGGGATATGCTTGCTTATATTCATGATCTAAACCAGCTACATACCATTCATAAACCATTTTATGTTGATATATAGGCAACATAATACCGCCAACTATCTTTCCGTCATAATGAACCAAAAGGTATTTACCTTGTCCTTTTTGAACTACATTCTTATAAAAGCTTTCGAAGAAATGCCAATCGGGTAAGGGTTTATTTATTTTTGTTCGGTATAAATCCGCTAATATTATGTAGAAGTGGTTTACCTGTTCTAAATCTGGATTCTCTATTATTTTTGCACCATTGGCTGTTGCTTTTCTAATTTGTCGCCTTTTACTTTTACTGAAAGATGCTTCTACATCGCGATTTGTCAAAGGAATCTGATAATTCAAATGAGCTTCGTATTTAAAGCCGTTTCTTAGGAATACATCTATCTGATGGCTCCAGCTATGTAGATTCCTAATCTCAGAATAAATGGCTTTATGCATAGTAAAATCAGCATAGACTTTTAAAAGTCCATCTAGAATTCTCTCACCATTTGTAGGAATTAACGGCCCACCAACAATTAAGGAACGACGAAAAAATCTATCTGGTATTCTTTTTCCTTTACGTTGAATGACAAAGAGGAAACCTCCAAGAATTTTTTTTGTATTACGGTCTTTTGCCACACAATAGAATGGTCGAAACTCACTTGTTTCACTATAGAATTCATAAAACAAACTCATTTGAAAAGAGTTACCTCTAGGATGCGATTTCACAAAATCATCCCAAGGAGTGCCAATATTGTTTTTATGAATGAAATATTCTATCATGAGGGTTTGAAGATAGCTATTTTTTATAAATCTGTTTCAAAAATGCTGGAGCTAGTATATAACTGGCAAGAAGTCCGGCTACATTATAAATCAAATCCAATGGGTTAAAGGTCCTTCCTGGGATCCATATTTGATGTATTTCATCGGCGCAAGCGAAAACTATTAACCCTAATAAAACCCATAAATATTTCCTAAATTGAAAGCTTCCATTAAAATCTAGTTTCCAAACAATAAAAATGCTGCCCAAAATGGCAAAAACCCCAAAGTGTTCCAGATAATCCAGACGAAAAGGCTCATCCCAAATATTAATTTGCTGGGTTGGGATATTAGGTAAAGATGATAAAACAAAAATGGTTAATCCCCATAGCCAGAATAGTATTTTAAATAGTTTTTTTTGCTGAAGTAACTTCTTCATATATTAGTTGCTCCTTGCTTTTTTTATGAGGATGTTATAAAATGCTTTAAAGAAATAGTTCACATCGGTACGGAATGGATGTTTTTCATAAGCTTCAAGATATTTCATTTCCGAAGCCATAATCTCTTCTAAAGTTACGGGCATATCTACGTAAAATGGTGGCACTAAACCTGGCTTATATTTCAACCTTTTTTCCTTTAACTCATCAGAATAGAGATTAAAATAATGAGTACTCAATGGCCTAACTCCTACTATTTTCATATCCCCTTTAAACACATTTAAAAACATAGGTAGCTCATCTAACCAAAACTTCCTCATAAATCTACCAATAGAAGTAACTCTAAAATCATCGGCAAACTTCCCACCATCTTGCAACTTATTCCTATCATAAATATAAGCTTGAAGATACTCTGAGTATGGATGCATGGTTCGCATCTTATAAACTCCTATTTTATTACCTCCTTTGCCAAAACGACGAAGTTTTATTAAAGGACCATAGGTAGGATTAGAATCAAATACAGGTTCAGATATCTTACGTGTAACAAAGTACAAATCAGTGCCAATTAGTTTCTCTTCCACTATTTCGAAACCGCAACTATAAAGTCTTCCGAAAGTTTCAGCTTTCGACATCACACGATTTCTTCCTTTTGTTAAAATGAAATATAATTTTTTTGTGGTCCACAACTTTGGCATAATACGCTTAAAACCAAAGTCTATACTATAAATTACCCAATTGATTCCAGGCGGGAATTTCTTTAGAATTCTTTTCTTTCTTAAAGTATAGGTCTCCACATAATTCACATACAAACCACCCATGGGAAGTTTAGAATTTACGGCTTCAAAAAACTTATTAATTCTAAGGATATCGTTTATCCTTTTTAAGTTTACTACAGAATTATACTCAGATTTTGGCTGATTGTAAACATTAAATTTTGTTGATGTAGACACCAACATCAATTTAGGATCTACCAAAGGAATGTGTTTATCGATAAATTGGAAAACCTCATTTCCAACTTCACTTTGAATTAATTGTTGTTTCTGTTCTTTCCCTTCGCTACTTTTGGCCTGTTCATCAAAACTTGGATAATCGTATTCTTTTTTAAATCGTGGAATCTTTAAAAAACGATCTAAATCATCCATTTCTTTATTCAACTCTCTATTATGAACAAAGAACGAACTTACAACTCCTTCTAGAACAGTAGCAAACACAACTGTCAACACAATCATTAACCTGCTATAACTTAATGAAGCAAAAAAGATGACGAAGGTTATTGAGAAAAGAATAAACAGATTGCTTTTTACTATTGACAAAACATAATCTTTGCCATTCTTTGATTTATCTGGATGATATTTTCCAAAAATAATTGATGATCCAATCCATACAGCTTCAAAAATCAAAAAGGGAACCCAATAGTAGTTGAATAAGGCTTTCTCCTTACCTGTCTTAAAATAAGCAGCAAGCATAAAAGCAATAAACACGAAGAGTATATCAAAAAGTACAAATATGAGTGTGCGTTTCTTCATTGAGATTTTGATTTGCTTGCAAATGTAGTAAATTAGGAAAAAATTCAATTATTATACATTAAATAATTAGTGGCTATTTCGAAATAGTTGAATTTTACTACTTTTGCAGCCACAAATCAAAAAAAGCATATGGATTTAAGCAAAATTTTATCGATAGCCGGCAAACCCGGATTACACAAAATGATTTCTCAATCTAAGTCTGGATTGATAGTTGAGTCTTTATTAGACGGCAGAAGAATCCCTGCATTTTCGCATGAAAGAATTAGCTCTTTAGAAGAGATTAGTATATTCACTGAATTGGATGATGTTCCTTTGAAAGAAGTCCTAAAAAGTATTTATAAAAAAGAAGATGGAAAGAAAACCATTAGTCATAAAAGTTCAGCAAATGAATTGAAAGCCTTAATGCTTGAAATTCTACCTGATTATGATGAGGAAAGGGTTTATGTTTCCGACATTAAAAAACTAATCAGCTGGTACAATCTTTTAGTTGAGAAAGAATTAATCGATTTGGAAGAAAATACCAATGAAGAAGAAAAAAGCACTGAAGAAGAAGAAGCTTCAACAGAGCAATAAAAAATAAAACACAGGATTTTAACCATAAGAATCCTGTGTTTTTAAATCTGATAAAAAATGTATAAAATCCTAATTCGCCCTGTACTTTTCCAAATGTACGCTGAGAATGTTCACAATCTGGTGAAAAAGACGCTAAAAATTGGTTTTGCTATTCCAGGCATTAAAAATTTAGTGAGAGGATTCTATACAGTAAATGATAGCCGCTTAGAACGAGAAGTATTTGGCATTAAATTTAAGAATCCTGTAGGTATAGCAGCAGGGTTCGACAAGGATGCCCAAATGTTTAACGAGTTGGCTGAGTTTGGATTTGGTCATATTGAAATTGGTAGCGTTACTCCAAAAGCACAACCGGGAAATCCGAAACCTCGTATTTTTCGTTTACTAGAGGATGATGGAATCATCAATAGAATGGGATTCAACAATGGCGGAATAGATTTTGCTGTTGAGAATTTAAAGAAGAGAAAAACCAAAGCCATCATTGGTGGAAACCTTGGTAAGAATACAGCCACCTCAAATGACGTTGCAGTACAAGATTATTTATCCGTTTTTGAAGGTTTATTCCCTTATGTTGATTATTTTGTGGTGAATGTGAGTTGCCCAAATGTGAGTAATCTATGTGAATTACAAGATCAAGATTTTCTTGAAGAGATACTTTTTACTGTTCAAAAATCAAATAACAAGAAAGATCAAAGAAAACCAGTCTTACTAAAAGTAGCTCCCGATTTAAATGAGAATCAATTAGACGAGGTGATTGAAATTATAAAGAAAACTCAAATTGACGGTGTTATCGCTACCAATACAACTGTTACTCGTGAAAACTTAAAAAGCGAATTTGAATCGATAGGTAATGGTGGTCTTAGCGGGACTCCTCTAAAAAAGAAATCTACTGAAGTTATTAGATATCTAGCGAAAAAAAGTAATAAAGCATTCCCTATTGTTGGAGTTGGTGGAATTCATACCGCCGAAGATGCTTTAGAAAAAATAGAAGCTGGAGCCGACTTGGTTCAGGTTTATACTGGTTTTATTTACGAAGGACCTGGCATTGCTAAAAGAATCAATAAGGCAATTTTAAAATCATTGAAATAATTTATTTTTCAATAATTTCACCATTTTTATCTAAAATAAGCCAATTATCTTCTAATCTAACTTTCAACTTCCCATTACTCACATCTTCAGCCTCGTTGTACTTAATTTCCACAACAACTACTCCTGTTAAGTTTACATAGCCAAATTTTTCACCTTTTTTTACCACGGCTAAACCATCCTCAAAATACATCAGGTCGTTATCATATTCAAAAGGAACTATGGTTTTTCCTTTTAAATCAATTAAACCCATTTTACCATTTACTACTACAGAAGCATAACCCATATAAAAGCAATCAGCTTTTTCATAAATGTGTGGAATTACTTCTTTTCCATCTGCATCAACAAATCCCCATTTTCCTTCATCGTTTTCTGATGTAAAAATGTCTTGAGAATAACTAACAAAAGCAAAAAAAGTAAAAACTAAGCTTAGAATCAATATTTTTTTCATATCTAATTTCATTATCGTTTAGGAAGGGTAAAATTAGACTTTTTTTAAAGTCTTCAAAATTCGCATATCCAAATTATTGAAAAGTATTTGTATTTTAGGCATCAAATTTTAAAATCATTTTTATGATAAGGTTTATCAAAGTGCTAATACTAGCTTTTATAATAATTATTCTTGGAACACAATGTCAAAAGAAAAACCCTCAAATAAAAATTAAGACAGAACTTGGAGATATTATAATTGAACTATATAAAGATGATGCTCCTATTACGGTAAATAATTTCTTAAAGTACATAGAGGAGGGTAGATTAGACAATAGTACTTTTTACAGAATTGTTAGAGATGACAATCAGAATACTCAGCATAACAAGATTCAAGTTATTCAAGGTGGGTTATTTGAAGATGATCATCCACTGATGCTTTCTGCTATAGAACATGAAACCACAAAATCCACAGGAATTCAACACAGTCGAGGAACAATTAGTATGGCAAGATATGAACCAGGAACGGCAACTAGTGAATTTTTTATTTGTATAGCTGATGAACCCGAATTAGATTTTGGAGGAAGCAGAAACAAAGACAAAGCTGGATTCGCTGCTTTTGGCAGAGTAATTTCAGGAATGGAAATTGTAGATAAAATCCATCAAAGCTCAGCTGATGAACAATATTTAAACCCTAGAATTAAAATTGAAGAAATTAAACTAATTTCCAATTTCATTACTTACATATAACCTTCTCTTCTTTTTGAGAATTTCGCTAATCCACCTAAAGATGTCTCCTTATATAAACTAGGTAAATCGTGGCCTGTTTGCTTCATAGCCTCCACTGTTTCATCAAAACTCACCAAATGGGTACCATCACTCAAAATAGCAAAGCTTGCAGTATCGATAGCTCTAACCGCACCATGCGCATTCCGTTCGATACAAGGCGCCTGAACCAAGCCTGCAATTGGATCACAGGTGAGGCCAAGATGATGCTCTAACCCCATTTCAGCAGCATATTCAATTTGAGAGGTACTTCCTCCAACTAATTGAGCCGCAGCTGCAGATGCCATGGAACAAGCTGCTCCTACTTCTCCTTGACAACCAACTTCTGCACCAGAAATTGAGGCATTTTCTTTAATTAAATTCCCTATCAAACCTGCTGTTGCAAGTGCTCTAATTATTTTTCTATCAGTGAAGTCATATGATTTCTGTAGGAATAGTAATACTGCGGGGAGAATACCACATGAACCACAAGTAGGCGCTGTAACAACAATACCACCACAAGCATTTTCCTCACTTGTAGCTAGAGCATAAGCAAAGAGCAATGAGTTATTTTGCAAATGCTTTCCCATTGTTTTAGAGCGAACATGGTAAGAACTAGCTTTCCTTCTCAAACCAAGAGGGCCTGGAAGTACTCCTTCATTTTCGAGTCCATTTAGTATCGTTTGTTTCATTTGACTCCAAATATCAGTGAGAAAATCCTCAAAGTCATCACCCTCCACTTCAAAAACATATTCCCAAAAGGATTTTCCAGTTTGTTGTGACCAATCTAATATCCCAGCCATGGTTCGGTATGGGTAGAGATTTGACTCCATTTGTATTTTATCTTTTTCAGAATCATTGACAATTCTTCCCCCTCCTACACTATAAACCAATTCATCGGCTTGCATACTATCATTCTCACCAAACGCTTGGAACAACATAGCATTAGAATGAAATTCTTTTGTTTCTTCTGGTTTCCATACAATTTCAATAGGTTTTCCTTTAAAAACCTCCTCTATTGCTTTATCTGTTAGGTGACCTTTACCTGTAAGGGCTAAACTACCAAATAGAGTAACTTTAAATTTTATAGCTTTTTCGTTTTTTGCTAAAAACTCTAATGCTGCTTTTCGAGGTCCCATGGTATGACTACTTGATGGGCCTTTACCTACTTTATATATTTCTCTGATGGATTCCATAATCAATGAATTTGAATTGGCTAAATTATAAAAAGCAAGACTACCAAGAGTCTAATGGAATAATTATTTCTAAAGAAAGTGGATAAAAAACGAGGATCGTATAATGAAATTATTAATGTATGGCCATTAAGCCTTAAATTCTAATGGGTTTATTGCCTCATCAGCATTGTCAATAAATTGATTAGGAATTTCTAGGTTAACAATGGTTCCTCTTCCTAACTCACTATCAACCTCATACTTCCCATTTATTAATTCTATTCTACTTTTAAGGCTTTTTAAACCAGTCCCATTTTTCTCATCACGCTCGAGCATTCCTACACCATTATCTTCAATCATAATAGAAATATAGTCACTATGTCTAACTAATTCCACATCTACTTCTTTCGCATCGGAGTACTTTAAAGCATTTTGCAATAACTCTTGAACCATTCTGTAAATATCAATCTGAACTGACTGCGTTACCAAATTCCATTTATCTTTTGGATGTAGTGAGAGGTTTATCTCGATATCACTTCGAAGCATTAGCTGCTCTATATATACTTTAAGTACTTCTTTAACCGATGTTTCTTCAAATTCTGGAGGAAGTAAATCGTGAGATAAGTTTCTCACTTCATGATAAAGGCGATCTATATCTGTTAATAAGAGCTTGATATCTTCATTATCAGAATCCTCTAAAATATTCTCCAAAAACAGTTTAACACCTGTTAAATGCCCCGCAATGCCATCGTGCAACTCACGAGAGATTCTCCTCCTTTCCTCTTCTTGACCAGATAGTCTTTCTTTCGCGATATCAAGTTTACCCTCTTTAAGAAACTCACTAACTCTTTGTGCTGCTATTTCTTCAGTCTTTTCATTAATTTCAGTAGTTCTTAATCTAACAGCCTCCTCTAATTCTGTATTTTGTTGTTTAACACGCCGTATTCTGAAATTCCCATAAAGAAATGCAAGAGCTATAAACCCAATACCATAGAATACATAAGCTAATATGGTTTTATACCAAGGAGGGCTAATGGAAATATTTAATTCAATGGGTTCTTCCATCCACAAACCATCATGATTAGAAGCTAGTAACTGAAAAACGTAGTTCCCATAGGGGAGGTTAGTATATTTAGCTTTCCTATGGGAATATGGAGCCGAAACCCAGGCCTTATCATAACCTTTCATTCGGTAGGAATAATGATTTTTTTGGGGATTTATAAAATCTAATACAGAGAATTCAATTACGAAATTGTTCTGAGAGAAATCCAGATTTACATCCTTAATTTCTGACAAATCATCATATGCTAAGCTAGCATAGATAAGCAATCTAGTTAGAGTTGCCTGTGGTAATTCTGGACTAGGATAAATACTGTCCGGATGAAAAACAGTCAAGCCCTTATCGGAGCCAAACATTAGTTCTCCAGAAAACGATTTAACAAATGCATTAGGTCTAAAAGTATTAGAGGAAATCCCATCTTCAGTTGTAAAGCATTTTATAACACCTTTATCTTCATTATACTTTACGATGCCATTACTTGAACTTAACCAATAGTTTTCATGTTCATCCTCCAACATGCCTACAATATTATTTGTAGGCAAACCTTGCTTTTGAGAAATCAGTTTAAAAGTCTCAGATTTAGAATCAAATTTATTAAGTCCTTTATCTGTTCCTATCCAAATGTTTTGTTTACTATCTTCAAATATAAAATGAGCTTCTTTACCTGAATAAGAAGTAGAATCATATGGTAAATCGTGATAATGCTTTATTTTATTCGTTTTAGTATTTAGATAGTCCAGACTATAGCCATTTGAACCATTCCCGATCCAAATATTCTCATTACAATCGGATAACAAACATGTTGTCAGACTAGTTTGCACACTATTCTCGCTTGCAGAAACTTCTCTTTTTATTAGTTTTGATTTCAAATTCAATATCGAATACCCTTGATTCGTACCTAAATAAAGATCTCCGTTATTTTCTGTTATTGTATAGATTGTATTTCCTGAAAGTGTTTTGGGATCCATTTTATTCGAGTGCCAATAAACAAAATCATTATATTTCTTGTCATATAGATTTAGACCCTCTTGTGTTCCAATCCATAAGTTATCAGAACTATCGATGTGAATATCATGAATAAAAGAACTAGATAATTTCGAATTATTTTCTGTAAAATGTGATACTAAGTCTAAATCTTTATCAAGGTAATACAATCCATTATCAGATGCTATTATAAAATCGCCATGTTTATTCTTTAAGAACTCTTTTATATTTACATCATTTAGATAGCTGACTGAATTGAGATCTGATTTACTATTCAATGTATTTTCACCAGCATAAAACAAACCTTTTGAAGTTCCAATAAAAATAATACCATTGGTGATAAAAATACCGGTAACAATGTTATTAAATTCCACCTCTATTTCCATCGTAGGAGCAGAATCAAGCTTTATTCTTTTCAGTTTCTTCCCATTACCTATCCATAACCCTTCACTCCTGAGTTCATTGGCTATAATCTGCACATCCATTCCATTAGAAAATATTTTCTGATAAGTCTCTCTTAAAGTATCAAACTTCCAAATATTATAATTTGTATAAGCATATAAAACATCATCTATCTCTTTATATCCATAAGGTATTTCATATGTTGAATAATTAAGAAACTTCGTATACCCAGAAGTGGCAGCTTTAAAATTATCACCAACTTTATTGGTATGAATAGACCATTGTTTTTTTTCTTGTAAACTATAAAATCTAAAAAAATCTAAAAAAAGAAAATCTTTATAATAATACATCAAAGAGATTTTGCCATTGGGTCTAAGACTATATTGCCTATAAGAATAATTAATCTGCTTTTCCTTTCTATCAAATACTCCTAGAGATACACTTCCCCAAAACCCAATAAAAACATTATTGTTGGCTTCCGCAAAATCTATATACCAATCAGAGGCATTGTTTCTATTTACTAGGGTATAATGATTAAATGAGCTAGATCCTTTTTTTAAATAATTCATTCCTAAACCAGACCAGCCCCCTAACCAAACTGTATGATCGGTATCTTGGTATAAACATTTTATTTTATTGCTTAGTATAGTTTTATCATTATCAGGATCGTGCTGATGATTCCTAATAAAACTAAAATCTTCTTTCAATACACTAACTCCGTCAAAAGTTGCAATCCATATATTACTATCCTTTGTTTGAATAATATCTTTTATATCATTACTTACAATAGATTTTTTTAAATTTGAAATATGTCGAACATGCTTAATCTTATTTCTATCCGAACTAAGCTTAGCTATACCTTTAGGCGTAGCAAACCAAATATTTCTATTTTTATCAAGAAATATTTGCCAAATCTGATTACTAGGCAATGAAAAAGGATTATCATCTGATTTTTTATACTGAACAAAATGGTTTGATTTATAATCGTATTTTAAAAGTCCTAATGAATATCCACCAATCCATATCTGATCTTCTACATCTTTAACAATATCATAAATAGAACCAAAACCAAATGTCATTAAATCTTGATTCTTGGAATTATAAAATAAGCCCAGACCATGGGTTCTACCAAAATAATAATTCCCTAACTTGTCTTTAATAAAGGAAGAGTAATTACTAGACACACCATGAGTTATTTCGCCTCTTATAGTTATACCAAGTTGTTCAAAATACTCAAACTGCTCCAGTTCAATATTAAAAAGGCATGTTTTATTTTGATACAATATCCAAAGCCTATTCCTCTCTAGTACTAAACGATGAGAAAAATACACATCGCTTTTAGACGGTTCATGTAAGAAATATGAAAAAATAGAATCTTTTACTTGATAACTATGCAAAAAACCAGAGTAAGTATCAATCCATAAAACACCTAAAGAATCTGATAATACTGCTTTAATATAATTATCCTGTAAAGAATTCTTATTTCCTTTTAATGCATTGAACCTTATAAAAGTTCCATTTGTTCTATTAAGCTTATTGAGTCCATTTTTAGTTCCAATCCACAAATCTCCATTTATATCCTCCTCAATAGCGGTAATAAAATTATTGGATAAGGATGTGGTATCTTTTGCGTCATATTGATAATTTGCAAACTCATAACCATCAAATTTACTCAGGCCTCCAGATGTTCCAAACCACATATAACCAAATTGGTCTTGGAATATCAGCTTAACATCATCACTAACCAGCCCATTATCTGTAGTATAATTATCAAATTTAGTATACAAATCTTTCTCAACGGTAAATCCTTTGCGAAAATACTGCTGTTCTTGAGCTAGTAAACCAAGTGTAATAAACAAGCCAACAATAAGAATTATTTGCTTCAAAATATGATGCATGAGAGTTATCATTTGGGAAGTCAATTTAATAAAAATCCAGCCTCATACAGAATAATTACATAAATAATTAATCATCCATAAATATAGTATGAACACCAGGAGTATCTAATTCACCATAATCTTCTCCATCGATAAATATTTTTGCTTGACCAGTATGAATATGCGACAATAGTGCCTGACCATTATTATTGGTGAATGATTCTGAGACAACGGGTTCTTTACTATTATAAAACCAGTGAATCTCGATATTTAGACCTTCCATTGCTCTACTGATGCTTCTGTTAAATAAATTGATGATGGTTAAGTTCATAGGAATAGTCTTTTTGTTCTTTTCAAAGGTAAAACAAGACTCAAGTTCAAAAAACACTGTTTTCCGTATTTTTTTCTCACGGTTTACCCTGAGATAAATGATAGATCGACCAAAAAAAAGAGCCTAGAAAATAGTTCTAGGCTCTAACATAGTCACATGTTATACATTTGCAGTATTCTATTTCAAATCCTCAATAAGTACTCATCCTTAATCCTTAGCATTGATATTATATACTACAAAATATAAATACAAAACTACTCCTTATATTGAGATTTCCCTTCATGGTATACCATGAAATTATTAAAATATTTGTTTCATTCATTTTACTTTTGAACCACAAACTTCTTTAGAACTATACCTGAATTGTTTTTAAGCTTTAACAGATAAACTCCAGATTGCAATTCAGATAAATCTAATTTCGTTTGATATTTAGTTCCTTTAAAATTAACAACTTGTTTTCTAATAAACCTACCATCTAGATCCCAAATTTCTAAATCATCTATTTCAACTTGTCCACTTGATTTACTCACCTGTAAACTAAACTGACCAGAATTCGGATTCGGATAGATATCAACCTGACCAAAATCAACCTGACTAAGCTCCTCAATTCCTGTATATATTATATAAATACCACTTAATGTATCCACATAATAGTTTAAATTAGAAATATGAGTTTCTGGCTCAGAAATTTGAATATGATATACTGAATCCATTCTTAAACCAGGAATATCGACTTTCACTTTATAGGATCCTATTGGCATTTGATCAAACATCCATTGCCCATCACTACCAGATAATTCATACTCACTAACTCCCATGCTTTTATCCATCGGATCATCGAACTCCAATACCACATCTACATTCTTCACAGGCTCACCTTTGGAATTAAGATAATAAACACCTCCACTAATACTAGAGGATCCACTTGGAAGAGGCGACTGTTCTTGTAACACAAAATCTATTCCTGTTATTTGCTCACTACCAAACGTTGCTGAAACAACTTCGGCATCGCTCCAATAAAAAGCATCATTATACCAACGTGGAAAAACATACGGATAAACCTGTCTTTTAGGAATGGCATGAATTAGATAGTCAACACATGATGACATTCCAACAAATTCGTAGTTTCCATTTTCTTGTATTGGAGTTAAATCTGCGAAGATTGATAACACACCATCTGATAAATAAAATGCCGCGACATAACCCTCCTGGATTGCTTCTCCATCGGTTTTTGATACATTTCCGGATATTGTTACACCGGAATATGGACTTATTATTTTTATCGTATCAGCTGCACATCCTGACTCATCCTCAACGGATAAATGGATATCAAACGATGAATAATTAGCTACGAAATCATGAACTGGATTTTGAATATCCGAAACGTTAAATCCACCACTATAAAAATCTCCAAAATTCCAATCCCATGAGACAATATCACCATTTGAGGAATAAGATTGATCCATAAAGACTGCTTCATCGTTGCATTGATAAACTGCAAATTCAAAATCAGCCACAGGGTTTTCTTTCACCAAAGTTATGAGAGAAACAGAACTCAGACATAAATTATCGTTTTCATAAAAATAAGAAACAGTATCCTCTTGCCCTGGAATAATCAAATTGGGATTAAATGAAGCTATACCTTCATTTTGTTCTTCTATTCCTAGGCCTTCAAAATATCCATATGGCGCCTGACTACCTTCTAATTGCTGTTGACCTTCACCAAAACAATAAGATGATGCTAGACCAGTGAAACTTATTTCTACAGCCTCATCTATCATTACTTCTTGATGATATTCACTCGTACAGCCTCCTTCTTCAGCATAATAATATGCCAATTCATAAGGTCCTCCCGCATTTAATACAGAAGGATTAAAGTGAGCAGTTCCATTATTATTGTCCGTTATACCAGGACCAATAAAATATCCATTTGGTATCTCACTACCTATAATTTGGATACTAGAGGAATTCGAACAATAAGACTCTTCTAAGGTGGTAAAACTAATGTTAAGATAAGCCGAAACCGTAACTTCTTTGATGTCTACAGCTTCACAGCCCATACCATTAATTATTTCATATCGGATTTCGTAAGGTCCACCTACACCAGCTAGAGAAGGATTAAATATAGCTGTCCCATTATTATTATCAATTATTCCGGGACCAGAAAATGTTCCTGTAGGATTATTTGAGGTTAATATTACTTCTCCTGCATCAAAACAATAAACAGACGCCAAGCCGCTTTGAATAGCAATTGGATCGGTAAGCACCTCGGTAGTTGATATGGATTCAGATAAACACCCTTCTTCATTCTCATACTGATAACTTATTGAATATGGACCACCTAATCCTGCAACTGTAGTATTAAACCAAGCCGTTCCATCTCCATTATCATCAATTCCAATTCCACTAAATACTCCTTCAGGAGCCTGACTTCCTGTAATCAATATCTCACCCGAACCTAGGCAATACTGTTCATTCAAGCCTTCGATTGAAATTGTAGTTGGTAAAGAAACAATAGTAATCTGCTCCTCTTCATTATAACATCCTTCAGCACTTGTAAAATGATAAATGATCGTATGGTTGCCATATCCAGCATCATTAGGATTAAATTCTGCGGTTCCATCTCCATTGTCAAAAACCCCATTTCCTATAAAATTTCCTAAAGGAGCATGATTACCAACTAAAGTTATTGGTTCGTCATAAGAACAATAATTACTTCCCAAACCAGTAAAGGAAACAGAAGGCAAGCTTGTTGGTTCAGTAATGGATTCAATGGATGAAGTTTCACAAGAATTTGCATCTTGAACTCTAATTTGATAATCTCCAGCTGTTAGGTCTGAGAAAACTGGAGTACTTTGATAATCAATTCCATTATTAATAGAATATTGATAATCCACTGTTCCACCATTTGCAAATATTTCAATCTCACCATCATTCCCACCAAAACAAGTTACTGAACTTGTACTTACAGTAAAAGAAAATGTACTGGGTTCTGAAATACTCACCATACTTGTTGACTCACATGAATTGGCATCCTTAACCACAACCTCATAATCTCCGGCTAATAACCCTGTGAAGATATTTGATGCTTGGAAATCCACCCCATTGTCAATAGAATATTCATAAACTGGGACTCCTCCACTTGCTATAATTTCTATTGCTCCTGTGGATTCTCCAAAACATAAAACATCTGATATGGTTTCTGTGAAATTTAATGCTGAGGATGGCTCTAAAATACTAACCATGCTAGTTGACTCACATAAATTAGCATCTTTAACCACCACCTCATAATTACCAGCTAACAAGCCTGTAAAGATATTTGAGGTCTGAAATGTAATTCCATTGTCAATAGAGTATTCATAAGCTGGGACTCCTCCATTTGCTGTAATTTCTATTACTCCTGTGGATTCTCCAAAACATAAAATATCTGTTATTGTTTCTGTAAAACTTAATACTGTGGATGGCTCTGAAATACTAATGGTACTTGTAGACTCACAAGCGTTAGCATCTTTAACTACCACCTCATAATCTCCAGCTAACAAGCCTGTAAAGATATTTGAGGTCTGAAATGCAATTCCAATATCAATAGAATATTCATAAGCTGGGACTCCTCCATTTACTGTAATTTCTATTACTCCTGTGGATTCTCCAAAACAGAGAACATCTGTTACTGTTTCTGTAAAACTTAATACTGAGGATGGCTCTGAAATATTAATGATGCTCGTTGACTCACATAAATTGGCATCTTTAACTACCACCTCATAATCACCAGCAAATAACCCAGTAAAGATATTCGATGTTTGGAAAGTTGATCCATTGTCAATAGAATATTCATAAACTGGGACTCCTCCATTTGCTGTAATTTCTATTACTCCTGTGGATTCTCCAAAACATAAAATATCTGTTATTTTTTCTGTAAAACTTAATACTGTGGATGGCTCTGAAATACTAATGGTACTTGTAGACTCACAAGAGTTAGCATCTTTAACTATCACTTCATTATCTCCAGCTAACAAGCCTGTAAAGATATTTGAGGTCTGAAATGTAATTCCATTGTCAATAGAATATTCATAAGCAGGGACTCCTCCATTTGCTGTAATTTCTATTACTCCTGTGGGTTCTCCAAAACAGAGAACATCTGTTTCTGTTTCTGTGAAACTTAATGCTGAGGATGGTTCTGAAATACTAACCATGCTTGTAGACTCACAAGCATTGGTATCTTTAACCACTACTTCATAATCTCCAGCTAACAAGCCTGTGAAAATATTTGCTGTTTGGAATATAACTCCATTGTCAACTGAGTATTCATATGCTGGGACTCCTCCATTAGCTGTGATTTCTATCGCTCCTGTGGATTCTCCAAAACATAAAACATCAGTTGTATTTGTTGTGAAAGAAACAGTATTTTCATCCATTCCTCCATCAATAATAGTCCAGCCATGATTGTCTATTAGTGATTGTCTGGCATCTGCTGGCTGACCGCAGGAGTATTTACTATCTCCGCCATGGAAGTTAATATCTTGTTGGATATTTTGTTGTGACCAACTTGTAAGAAGGACATTGTAGTTTTCTATTGCCAGATTTACCCCTTCTAAAAAGGACGAAAAGTTTTCAGCACTTGAGATCTGCCAAGCTCCAATATTTTGGTCAAAAACAACTGCATTTTTAAACATAGCATCAAATCGTATACCTTTACTAACATCCCAACTACCTATATCATGATTGAATTTCTCGGCCCCTTCAAACATATTATCAAAAAAAGTAACATTTGAGACATTCCAATTACTCAAATCAGCATTAAAGTTTATAGCGTTTCTAAACATTCCAGAAGCTCTTGAGACGTTTGTTGTACTCCAAGAGGATAGGTCTTGATCAAACAAAGTGGCATCTGCAAACATATAACTCATTATGGTAGCTGAGGAAACATCCCAAGATGACAAATCCTGATTAAACAATACTGCATTTGAAAAAGAGTATTGAAAATCTTGAACTAAAGAAACATTCCAATCGATTAAGGGCTGATTAAAACTTGTTGCACCAGAAAAAATTGATCTCATAGAAATAACACTCGAAACATCCCAATTATTTAAGGGTTGATTGAATGTAACTGCATGATAAAACAAATCTGACATATCTGTTACAGAAGATACGTCCCATTCATTTATATTTTGATTAAAAGATTCACAAGAACTAAAGGTACCAGACAAATTAACAACATTTGAAACATCCCAATTTTCAATATTTTGATTAAAAATAGTATCACCCCAAAACATGGCAGATAAATCTGTAACACTACTTACATCCCAACTAACAACATTCCCATTGAAGTTAAAAGCTTCTGCAAACATTCTATTCATAGACTGAACCTGACTTACATCCCATGAATTAAGATCTTGATTAAACTCATGAGCATTATCAAACATCCCGTTCATATTTAATGAGCTAGAAACATCCCATTCATTTATTGGTTGGTTAAATGAAATTGCTCCACCAAACATTTCTTGTAAATTCACAACGCTTCCTACATCCCAATTTGATAAATCTCCATTAAAACTAATTGCATTAAAAAACATAGATCTCATGGAAGTTACATTGGAGACATCCCATTCACTAATATCTCCATTAAACAAACTATTTTCAAACATGCCATCCATATTCTTAACATTTCCAACCATCCAGCTATTTAATTCAAAATCCAATTCCTGCTCATACACATCAAGGAACATATATGATAAATCCTCGACTGTTTCAGGTATTGTTTGTGGTACACTTTTTAAATTATTAGCCATTAAAAATGCTCCTGAAAGAGATTTTAAATTTAATTGACCAAAACTACTTATACTATCCAATATTTCAACTCCTTGGTAGGCATCATTACCGGCACCATATCTCTCTAGATATCCAGAAATTTGGATAGTATAATTTCCTTCAATATTATAAATATGCTCTTTGAATCCTTCTTCAATGAAAGTATCAACAATTCCATCTCCCCAGTCAACCTCTACATTTACCGAATCAAATAAGGGTAAATAAAACTCAAAATCATCAAAAATGGTATTAATATGAATAACCATAGGTTCAGAACAATCCTCTTCAGTTCCACCATCTGTAATTGTCCAGCCATGATTATCAATTAATGATTGGCGGGCATCTGCTGGTAGTCCGCAGGAATATTTACTATTTCCTCCATGGAAAGATACATTTTCTTGTACAGCTTGTAGTGACCAGCTTGTCAGGATGGCGTTGTAGTTTTCTATGTTTAGACTTGTGCTTTTTAAAAAGTCTGTAAAATCAGTAACACTTTCTACATTCCAAGAACTAATATTTTGATTAAAATTAGTATTATAAAACATCTCTTTCATACTAACTACCTTACTTACATCCCAATTATTTATATTTTGGTTAAAACTGTATGCTAGATAAAACATCTCAGCCATAAATGTCACATTACTCACATCCCAATTACTTATATCCTGGTTAAAACTTTCAGCTGAAGAAAACATACCTCCCATATTGGTAACATTACTTACTACCCAACTACTTATATCCTGATTAAAATTACTAGCCGCATGAAACATAATACCCATATCTGTAACACTACTTACATCCCAACTACTAATATTTTGGTTAAAACTTGAAGCTGAACCAAACATTTGAATCATATCAGTAACATTACTTACATCCCAATCACCAATATCTTGATTAAAATTGCTCGCTCCAGTAAACATACTATACATATTAATAACATTACCTACATCCCAATTCCCTATATCTTTGTTAAAGCTCTCGCAATACCAAAACAAACCACTCATGTTTGTGATATTACTCACATCCCAATTCACAAAATCAAGATCATTTAACAATACTGCATCTTGAAAAGCATTAGATAAATCAGTAATAGTTTCTGGCAGCTCTGCAGGAATATCAACTAACTGCACAGCACCCTTAAATGCACCTTTTAATGAAGATAGTCCTACTGAACCAAAACTTTTTATAGCATCGAGTTTTTCAACCCCATAAGCATAATTAGCCTGTCCGTAATGCGATAGTTGACCAGTAATTTTAATATTATATTCTCCTTCCGAACTATAAGTATGGCTTCTTGTGCCAGCACCGTTAAAATTATCAATATTACCATCGCCCCAATCCACAGCAACATTGACAGTACCATAAAGTGGTAATTCAATGACATCTCCTCCCAAAACATCATAAACCAATTGCATAGCATTATCATCTTCCTCATAAATATTCACCAAAGTATCATTTGCTGTATAAACTTCCTCTTCACCATTGGGTTGTTCTATCCAAATTGTTAGGGTATCAATTCCTATATTAAAAGATTGCTGACCTATATTTATTTGATTTTCAATAGAATCGGATAGCAAACTTCCTGACCAATTGTAAGATGTAATGATTCCATCATTTATTTGAGATTTAATGAGGAGGTTATTTAACTCATTATCTCCTTCGTTTTTAATACTCACCTTAATATCCATATCTCCATGGGCTGTATTGCCTTCTGGTGTATCTATGAAAACCAATGCTGCTGTATTATTGATTTCGAATTCGTAAGCTCCTATATCTGGGTAATTGGGGTCACGAGTCGCTCCAGTGATATCTGTTGTAACCTCAGATAATTCTAAAGCAGTATTGTTTAATAATGGGTTTTGAGGAACTAAAGTGAATTCGGATTGGAAATTGGGGTTTGCATCTATAGAATTTAGAATTAATGAGCTGCTATTTTCTAATTCTTCTATGTTTGCAAATGTATTCCCACCTCCTTTAAATAATACATCTCCTGATGTGAATAACGAATTATTATCTGCTAAGATTACAGAATTCTCTAATGTTAAATTTATTACAGGTCCTTCACCTCCATCTAGAATATTGTTTTTTATAATTAGCGACTGTTCTTCCAATGGACCATGTTCACATAAGGCTCCATAATTACCTTCTCCAACACCATCTACCTTAACTGAGTTGTTTAAAAATTTAGTTTTACCACTTGAATACATGAAATTAACTCCCCACCTTTTAGCTGTAATAGCATTGTTTTTTATTAGTGAAGTATCATTTGTCGCTTCAGAGTCAAGCAAAGTTAAAGACAAGCCATTTCCAAATATTTTGTTTCCAGAAAGAAATCCATAATTAGCATTTTTCACTGTAACACCTCCAATCATCCAATTGTCTGCAATATCCTTAGACTGAGACACATTGTTATTAATAACATTAAAGAAATTTAAATATTCAATATATATACCAGATAGAGAAAAATCCGAGATCTCATTATTGATAAAATAAATATTATTTAAGCTTGAACTATAAGTTTCACCATAAAAATATGCTCCAAACTTTCCTCCGAAAATGCTTGTGTTTTTCACAAAAATATTTTCGGAAATAAGTTCATTTGCATATATTCCATAATGATTTCCATTACCTATTGGCATCTCTATATTTACATCATTAAATTCAATATTGCCAGAACCATTTTCAATTTCGAAAACATTACCAAAAACCGAATCAAGAGTCTGGAAATGCAGAAAATAACCATCAAACAAAATATGTGATGCGCCATCAAGCTTTATGGTCCATGCACTATCAGGGTTTGTTGCTGTATATTTTACAGTTGTATTTAGTGAGCCTCCTCTAAAAGTGATTTTATTTACTTCTGAAGAACCTGCAATCTCTGGAATAGTTATTTGCTCTTCAATATTATAATATGTTGGAGGAGCTATTTCTACTGTAAATGGCCCATCTATCCCACAGTTTACAATATGGTCAACTGCTTGTTGGATTGTTGCATAAGGTGTCATAAATTCTGGATAACCAACTAGTATCGTCCCATGAATAGGATCACAAAACTCAACACTCTCCAAATAACTATCATTGGAAATATCTTCATCTATAGCATTATTAGGAAATTCTGTCCACACTTCTATCTCGTAAATCCCATTGGCAAAGTTTTGTGAACCTAAATTCACTTCTGCTATCGTATCTAAAATGAGAGATGTTCTTCCAGGTAAATTACCAAACCATTCATAAGTTTGTGTAGCTCCTCCATTGATGTTATACTTAATCTTCACTTCCGATAATGGATTGGTTCCAAAATTGGATAATTCCACTATAATATCTTTGTCTCCTGCTCCTCCACCAGCGGGGCTTGTAAGGAATGAAATACCGGCATCATTGCCAGGCTCATCAAACTCATAAGCACCCATAGTAGGACTAATGGCGTCTCTATCTACTCCATCTTTATCTTGTGTGACTTCTGCCAAAGGAGTTCCCGGTTGACTGATTCCCCATGCTAAATGAAAATCATTATAGGACTCGAAAACAGGCTCTTCTTCCACAGAGAAATTGAATAATCCTGATTGATTGTTTAATTGGGCTAGACTGGAATAATTGATATCCTCATAGGTAGCAAATTCGTTATTTGTGTTGGATGTATAGAGACAGTTATAATCGAAATTTGAATTTGAAATATCTCTAACATAAACAACTGGAGTATTTCCGCTTTGTTTTATAATATTGTTTTGGATATTTATTTGGTTGCTCTCTTCTACATAAAATACTCTGGAACCTTCGTAATCAGAGCTCACATGGATACTGTTATAATAATAATCGCAATACTCCATATTATGTAAATAAATTCCATAAGAATAGGATTCGTCTCCACTGATATTAAAGGTATTATTAGCGATTAAACTTCTTGGGTTTTCATCATCTTCGGGGCTCCATGCAGTTGCTTGAATACCTATGTTTGATGAAGATGCATGCATAGAGATGGTATTTCTGGTAATGATGTTTTTACCACTTACAAAATGCATATCCATGGCTATAGCGCTTTCTGTTTCAATGCTACATTCTATAGCATTATTTATGATTTGAACGGAATCGCAATTATTCAATGAAATACCTGTGTTGGAGAACCCATGGATATTGTTATTTAAATATTTGTTTCCTGTATGATGGTTTTCGAAATACGGATTCATTTCAATGGCATTGTCTCCACCAATAATCTCATTATTTTCGATAGTATTATGTGCTACATAAGAATCTGAGAAAATACCAAAAGACCAAATAGCATCTTCAGTAGGGAAAGATTCAATGATACAGTTTTCAAAATGATTATAAGCAGAAGCTCTTAAATAGATCACTCCTCCATAAGAACCTTCAAGATTGCGGAATGTAAGATTAGAAAAGTCCAGATATTGAGCTGTATCTATTCTCAATACATAATTTTCCTCTTGATTAGAGGGTGCATATTGAATAATTACAGACTCTGGATTCCCATCTGCTGCAGTAAAGCTGATGGTATTGGATTCTGAGCTACCGCTAATCTCCGGTATCAATAATTGCTCATTATAGGTTCCGCTATTTACATTGAAAGTAACTGGTCCATCAATACCGCAGTTTTCCAATAGCGCTATGGCTTCGTTGAAGCTTGTGAAATCAGATGTGGATACCCCTATCGTAAAAGTTCCATTTAGTGGTTCGCATTCATTATTTACAACATAACCTTCCTCAGAAAACTCAGAACCTAACAATCCATTATCAATAGCCTGAACAGCCCAGAATATGGTATCTCCTGATAAAACACTCTCTGG
>JADGDY010000198.1 GCA_016744655.1 Bacteroidales bacterium
CTTATGGACAGATGATGCAAGGTGGTATCAATCAAGTTGGGTATGTTCAAATCCATAAAAAAGGATTCTGGGACAACCAGAATATCAATAATGCTCTAGCTGTTTCTTCAAAACTCAAGGAACAAATACTTTCCATAGAAAATGTAAAAGAAGTAACTCCACGACTGAGTAACTTCGGATTATCATCATCAGGAGAACATACCAAAGCAGCTTTAGTCATTGGAACTCATCCAGAGCTGGAGGACAGACATACTGGTTTATCAAAAAAACTAATTTGGGGAAATTATCTCAGCAACGATGACAATGGAATACTTGTGGCCGAAAACCTTGCCAAATTTCTAAAGCTAGTAGAAATTAAATCAGACAGCACAATTAATGATGAAGGAAAAGTTAAGTTTATAAAAAAGGTAAAGCTTTTAGAAGACAGCTTGGTAATTATCAGCTCTGGCTATCAAGGAAATAGTGCCTATGGATTATTTCCCATTAGAGGAATTGTGAGTTTCCCTACTCCTCAAGAAAACTCTAGTCTTATCTATATGAGCTTGGTGGAGGCCCAATATGTATTTAGTCCCTATGTTCCTAATCTATCCACATCAGTTTCATTAGACTTACACAATCCTAAATTAGTAGACGAGACAAAAGTAGATCTAGAAGAAATCTTAGGTGAAAAATACGAAGTTTTGTCTTGGTCTGAAATGCTCACTGAACTTGTTCAGGCTATTGAGTTAGATAATGCTGGTGGATTATTGATGATGGGCTTGCTTTATGTGATTGTTGGTTTTGGTCTTTTAGGAACCATCATCATGATCAGTTTAGAGCGTCGAAAAGAAATGGCCGTTATGGTTTCTGTTGGCATGAGAAAAACTCGATTGATTTCAATGATGATTTTTGAAACCATAGTGCTAGGAATTGGCGGTGTTATTATTGGAATCATCCTCTGTTTTCCTTTTGTATACTACTTACACATTAACCCTATCAAACTACAAGGTGATATGGCAGCCATGATGCAAACCTATAATATAGAACCCATTCTACCATTTTCGCTAGATCCATATATCTTCTTCAGCCAAGCAATTGTAATTCTCATCATTTCATTTGTGGCTGCGCTCTACCCTATCTTTAGTATTTTGAGAATTAAACCCGTGGATGCACGCTAAAATAAGCCCTATGAATATTAAAATATCTTGGAAAAATGTATGGCGAAACAAATTGAGGAGCCTTATCATTATTATAGCAATAGCCATTGGCTTATTTGGTGGAGTTTTCACAAACTCCTTTTTTGTGGGAATGACGAGCCAAAGAGTAAATTCAGTTATTAGCAACGAAACGGCAAATATCCAAATCCATCATCCTAGCTTTCTTTTAGATGAGTCTATCAATAATGGAATGGATAATTCAAATACCATAATTGAAAAGATTAAACCCATTAAAGGTATAAAAGGGATTAGTGAGCGACTTAACGAAAGTGGTATGGCCAGCACCGCAGAAGCCAATACTGGAGTGATGATTAATGGAATTGACCCCACTAAAGAAATACATGTCACTGCCATTTCAAAGAAAATTATACAAGGAGAATATCTAAACCCAGAAACTAAAATCCCCATTCTTATTGGAAAGAAACTGGCCAAGAAACTTAAGACTGATATTGGTGACAAGGTCATTCTTTCCATGGCAGATGGCAAAGGAGAAGTAGTTTATGCAGCTTTCAAAGTACAAGGTATTTATAATACCAATAATGATATGTTTGATGGCTTACAGGTATTTGTTTTGAAAAGTGAACTCCAACAACTCCTTAAAACTCCTCAAAACTATGTTACTGAAATTGCGATTTCTATGGAGAATGACGATTTAACACAAACAGCAAAAAGTGAAATCGAAGACCTCCTCAATAAAGAAATCAATTCCAAGGAAATTATAGTTCAAGATTGGAAGGAAATTGACCCTAGTTTAGATTTAATGATACAAACCATGGACACCTTTGCTTGGTTCTTTATCATTATCATTCTAATTGCCTTGGCCTTTGGAATAATAAATACCATGACCATGGTGGTGATGGAAAGAACCCAAGAACTAGGTATGTTGATGGCTATAGGAATGAATAAGAAAAGAATCTTTAGCATGATTTTATGGGAGACTGTTTTCCTATCCTTAGTAGGAGCAGTATTTGGACTTACTATTTCTGCATTGGTCATTGGCTATTTTGGAAAAGCAGGACTCGACCTCTCAGTCTTTGGGCAAGGAATGACCGCGTTTGGAATGGATACCATCATTTACACAAAAACCAGTATTGATTTCTATTTCACTGTTGGAATTTTGGTATTTATCACGGCTATTATTGCATCGATATTTCCTGCTCGACATGCTTTGAGATTGGAACCAGCTGAAGCGGTTAGAGATTAGAGCACGAAGTCAGAAGTGCGAAGCATGAAGTATCTTCGAACTTCATGCTTCATGCTTCAAACTCATTCAATAAAAAAACAAGAAAAAACAAAAATCATGTCAATAATAGAAATAAAGAACATAAAGAAAGTTTATAACGAAAAAACAGTACCAGTTCACGCTGTGAATGATATCGATTTAAATATAGAGGAGGGTGAATTTACAGCCATTGTTGGCCCTTCGGGTTGCGGAAAAACGACCTTCTTAAATATGGTAGGTGGTTTAGATGTACCTACGAGTGGAAGCGTAAAAATAGATGGACAAGATATTTCTGGCCTCAGCTCAAAACAACTCATTGATTTCAGACTACATCATATTGGTTTTGTATTCCAGGCTTACAATCTCATTCCTGTTCTTACAGCTGCCGAAAATGTAGCTTTTATTATGGAACTTCAAGGGGTTTCCAAAAAGGAAAGAGAAAAACGAGCTCAAGAATTACTTGACCAAGTTGGTATTGGAGACAAATTCAATAGCCGCCCAAATCAACTATCCGGTGGACAGCAGCAAAGAGTGGCTGTAGCAAGAGCTTTGGCTAGCAAACCCAAATTCATCCTTGCCGATGAGCCAACAGCAAATTTAGATTCTCAGGCTACTGGCGATCTATTAGATATGATGGCTGATTTGAATAAGAAACTAAATATCACTTTCTTATTTGCCACCCACGACCAAAGAGTAATGGACAGAGCCCGAAGAATTGTGACATTGACTGATGGGGAAATTAGTTCAGATGAACTGAGAAAATAAAACATAATGGCACCTTTTTATGTCAGTTGGATTATATTGAAAATCAAATCTGCCCCTACCCTAAAGGGTGCCCGATTTTCAATCATTCATCCTCTGTTTAGTTTAAAAAGAAATGCATTTTAATTCATTGACAATAAACAGAAAATAATGAAAGAATTAATTACTTTTTTTCTGATCATCACAAGCCTTTCTTTAATAGCTCAAAAGAAATTTGAGGTTGACGGCCATATTGAAGGCATGCCTGTTTATATGGCCAATAATCAATCGGATTTATCAGCAATAGGAATTCCCAGCGATCAAATCATGACCTATACTGAGCTAAATAATCGGATAAATTTGCGCTGGTACCCCATCAATGAATTATGTTTTGAAGCAGGTATTAGGAATAATTTCACCTTTGGTAATATGCTTTATCAAACCAATAAAGTTTTGGATGGAGCCTATAATAATCTTTTGGTATATGACGATGGTTATGTGAATCTAACTAAGGCTTGGTCGGAAAGCAATAATGGTGTTTTCTACACGAATATAGATAGGCTTTTTGCCACAATAGAATTAGGGAAATTCAATGCTAAAATTGGTAGACAAAGAATCAATTGGGGAGTAAATATGGTATGGCAACCCAATGATATCTTCAATACCTTTAATTATTTAAACTTCAACTACCCTGAAAGACCTGGCAGCGATGCCGTAAGGGTGCAATATTATACTGGATACACATCAACTCTTGATATGGCCTACAAAATAGACCATAGAAAACGGAGTAGTTATGCCGCACGCTATGTATTCAATCAGTGGAATTACGATTGGCAACTGATGGGAGGCGTAATGAACCAAGAATATTATGTGGCCGGACTGGGCTGGGCCGGTAGTTTAAAAGGAGCAGGTTTTACGGGAGAAGCTTCGTATTATTCACCAATGATTAGTGATACCTCTTTTAAAGAAACGCTCATTGCTACGGTCTCGTTTAACTATACCTTCCAAAAAGGACTATTTTTACATGGTTCTGTTCTCTATAATTCCAATGGAACAACCGGGAAAGCAGGCAGAGGTTTTTTCTCCATGATGGATAATATTTCCGCTTTGGATTATACTATATCCAAAGCTCAAGTATTTGCTCAAGTTTCTTATCCTTTGACTCCTCTCATTAAAATTGATATGTCAGGAATCATTAATCCTTTTGATGGTAGTTTCTATTTAGGTCCTTCCGTTGATTTATCATTAACTGAGGATGTATCCTTATATCTAATTGCTCAAACCTTCTTTGGTGAATCGGGTTCGGAATATGGCGATTTTGGTCAGATGTATTTTGCTCGTATTTCTTGGGCTTTTTCTAATTAATTCATGTAGGAAAATCTATATTGAACATATTCCATAAAGAATATATATTATACCTACTTTCGCCAGCAAAATAAATTGATCGATGGCAGAAATTCAGGGTGAGAAAAAGGAAGAAAAAAAAAAACTAAGTCAAGAACGAATTGATGAGTGCTTGGAGGTACTTCAAATACTCAATGAAGACATCGACCAAATATTTGAAATCCCACAAGATAAAAGGCTCGCGTTAATGATATCTGCTGGTCAGCTTTCCAGACCAAGCAAAGAAGAATTTACCCGACGCAATAAGGCTTCAAAAAAGGCTCGAAAACAGAAGTCGAAGCTCAATGATAAAATGGCTAGAAACTCTACAGGAATTAGGTCGGCCAGAGAAACTAGCATTTTCGTTGCACCAACTATGCTTAGCTCTGGAGAATTAAATACAGATAAAGAAATTCCACTGGAATCACCTAGAGAATGCTATGTCTGTAAAGAAACCTTCCACCATCTCCACCACTTTTACGATACCATGTGTAAAGAATGTGGTGATTTCAACTATGCCAAACGTTTTCAAACGGCAGACCTTAGCGGACAAGTGGCATTCGTAACTGGCTCAAGACTGAAAATAGGATATCACATTTCCTTGATTATGCTTAGAGCTGGAGCTACTGTGATTGCAACAACTAGATTTCCTGCTGATTCGGCAATAAGATATTCCAAAGAAGCTGATTTCGAAAAATGGGGACACCGCTTGAAGATTCACGGCCTCGACCTTAGACATATTCCCAGCGTTGAGATATTCTGTAATTTTATTGAGCAACAATATGATAGATTAGATATATTGATTAATAATGCAGCACAGACAGTAAGACGTCCTGCAGGTTTCTACCAACATTTAATCGCTAATGAAGACTTACCAATAAATGAGCTTCCAGAACATGCTCAAGAACTACTATCTGACCATCATTCTTGTTTGGCTGAATTGAAGAGTCTGAGCTCAGGATTTTCAGAAAAGGAGGAGAAAAACCTACCTGTTAGTTGGCATGGGAAACAATTGGGGATTGGGCTTCATGCTTCTGCTAAGCTTTCGCAGATTCCTTATAGTATTGATAACTCTCTGCCTACAAATGAAGTTTTTCCTGTTGGCAAATTAGATGCTGATTTACAACAAGTTGATTTAAGAAAAACCAATAGTTGGCGCTTGAAACTTGGAGAAATCCATACCAATGAAATGCTGGAAGTACAGCTTGTAAACTCCGTTGCACCATTTGTTCTTACCAATCGCTTGGTGAATATCATGAAAAAAGAGAACACAGGTATCAAACATATCATTAATGTATCCGCTATTGAAGGGAAATTTCATCGTTGGCATAAAGAAGACAGACATCCTCATACCAATATGGCAAAGGCTGCATTAAATATGATGACTCTTACCGGAGCTTCCGATTTTGCAAAGTATGGCATTTATATGAATGCAGTGGACACCGGATGGGTAACAGATGAAGACCCTGCTGAATTAGCTAAACGAAAAGAAGAAGAACACGATTTTCAACCTCCATTAGATATAGTAGATGGTGCAGCTAGAGTATTAGACCCATTATTTGATGGAATAAATACCGAAAAGCATTGGTGCGGAAAGTTTCTAAAAGATTATCGACCTATTGATTGGTAAAAATTACATACTAATTGCTAAGACTTTCTTAAGAAGAATAGAAACATAATATTGAGCTCCTTTGCAAAAGTGTTTTTCTTAAGTTTATTGTATTTTAATACTAAGAGAATAAATAGACCTGCTGCAATATAACTGAATACAATAACGTTTTCTAATCACTTTAATCAAATTTCTTAATTTTAATGGAGAGGCTAAAAATAAAACATGATTTATCATTTAAATCAATTATTGTAATTCTAATTACGGTTTGTTTAATATGGGGATTCACATTTTATAGCCCCTTCAATAAATCTGAAAGACCCTACTACTACATTTTTGAAAACTTATATATAACACTATGGATCATTGCATTTTGGGGATTCATTCCAATATTATTTCTTGAATTTATACTCAGGAAAGGAAAAGTATTTTACATACACAACTTATACTTTTATGGTTCACTAATAGTATTCGATTTGAATTATTTTTTCAACAGAAACCTAGATTGGATAATGGATTAATAATGATAAAACCAGATGTTCCCATAACTATAATCATCACAGTTTACATCCTTTAAATTACCACTAAATAATTCTATAAAATTCAATCTTCATTTAATACATTTGCAAAACATAAATAATAGAACCATTCATGGCAGAAAAAATACTTTCATTAGAACCATACCATCCTTTAGACATATTCGGAGCAAACGAAGTCAATCTCAAAACCATTAAAGAATTATTCCCTTCTATCCGATTTGTGGTTAGAGGAGATGTTTTTAAAGTTTTTGGTAGTGATGACATGATGATCAAGTTTGAGAAATTCTTTGATGTAGCCTTAATGCATTTTGAGAAATTCAACAAACTTAGTCCTCAGGATTTAAAAGGATTAATGGATGAATCGGCCTCGGAATATGTGAAAGGAAGTCAGATTTCTGATGATATTTTGGTTCATGGTGTAAATGGGAAGTTAATTAAGGCCCTCACTGTCAACCAAAGAAAGTTGGTGGAGACTTCCATGAAAAACGATTTGGTTTTTGCTATTGGCCCTGCTGGTAGTGGTAAAACATATACTGCTGTTGCCTTAGCTGTACGAGCCTTAAAGAACAAAGAAGTAAAGAGAATCATTTTAGCTCGCCCTGCAGTAGAAGCTGGTGAAAGCCTAGGTTTCCTTCCTGGCGATATGAAAGAGAAGCTAGATCCATATATGATGCCATTATATGATGCATTGAGAGATATGCTACCAGCTGTAAAGTTGGAAAAATATTTAGAGGATGGCACTATAGAAATTGCTCCTTTAGCTTTTATGCGTGGTAGAACATTAAATAATGCCTATGCCATATTAGATGAAGCTCAAAACGCAACATCTAGTCAGCTAAAGATGTTCCTAACTAGAATGGGAGTTTATTCCAAATTCTTTGTTACAGGAGATATCACTCAAATAGATCTTCCAAGAAAATATACTTCTGGATTAAAGCAAGCTCAATCCATGCTAAACAATATTAAGGGAGTTGATTTCGTTCACCTTAATGATAAAGATATTGTTCGTCATTCATTAGTGACTAATATCATAAAAGCTTATCAGAAATTAGAAGATGAGGAAGAAAAAGCTCGAATAGAAAAAAGAAATAATTAAGATTTTGTTCAAAGAATTCATTTTTTCTCTTAGATCAGCATTTATTCAAAATCTACTTTTTTAAATAATTAAAAAAACAATACTTTTGCGGATTACTTAATTGGCGTCTAAGCACAAACATAAATCAAATGATAAACAAATTATCCATTATTATTCCTGCCTACAACGAAGGCGCAACGATTCATCTAATTTTAAATAAAATTCTTGCTGTTGACCTTAATGGAATAAAGAAAGAAATTATCATAGTAAACGATTATTCTTCCGACAATACTAAGGAAGCT
>JADGDY010000199.1 GCA_016744655.1 Bacteroidales bacterium
AAACCATTGCTTCCCATTCCCCCATTATATTCTGTCTCGTAAACTGGTAAAGCAGTTTACGAGACAGAATATAATGGGGGAATGGGAAGCAATGGTTTAACAAGTGCTCGACATGATGTATTCTCAAAATACCTAGCTGAGAAATATCCTGAAAGCTATGATCATGCAGTTCCTGGAGAATTGGTTTATTCTGGTGGAATGAAACTTACTGATGCAACAGAAGTAGATGGCGTTGATGCAGGAAAACTCGTTCTCTCCCCTACTCGTACCTACGCTCCTATCATAAAAAAGATACTTGATAGCCATCGTGCTCAAATTCACGGTATGGTTCATTGTAGTGGTGGTGCACAAACTAAGGTGCTTCACTTTATCGACAATCTACATATTATAAAGGATAATATGTTTGATGTCCCTCCTCTATTTAAACTCATTCAGGAGCAATCTAAAACCCCATGGCAAGAAATGTATAAAGTCTTTAATATGGGTCATAGAATGGAAATATATGTTCCAGAAGAACTAGCCCAAGACATTATAGATATTTCGAAAAGTTTCAATGTTGATGCTCAAGTTGTTGGCCGTGTAGAAAACAATGCTACAAAAAAACTGACCATCAATAGTGAATTCGGTGAATTTATCTATGAACAAGCATAATTTTTCCCTTCTTAAAAAATAATTGAATATTTTTTCATTACCCCTTGAAATGCCTTTTTCAGAGTTGTAACTTTACCTTCGAACAATTATTTAGGAAACCAGTAGCAATACTGCCTAGAAAAGACCAAACCAATATCTTGTACTTAGTACAATTCTCTTTTCCATTCCTGTAGCCGTTCGAAAAGTAAACGTGAATTGATTTTACCACATTTAAATAAGTTATTACAGAACCAAGGCAAGGGATCCCCCTCTAGTATGCGTTAATTGAACACTCAACGCAAGTAAATAAGCCCAAAGTTTATCCCTTGTGCTTGGTTTTTTTCCATCCTCTTTATTTTATAAATCTATATCTTTACCGCTTAAACTCACATTCTTAAAATGACTAGTTTCTTTTCCAAAACTTTATTAATCCTACTGTTAGTATTGTACTCCTTCCTTGCTTTTTCTCAGCATCAGGTTTTTTCAGGTATTATCATCGATGAGGATTCAAGAGAACCTTTAGCTTTTGTGAATATTGTTACTGATGACGATAAATTTGGAACCTCTTCTGATATTGATGGAAAATTTCAAATGAATATACCTAAAGAGACTCAAAACTTATCTCTTTCCTATGTGGGCTACGAAAAGAAACAAGTATCTATTGCCGATCACAAAAGTAAATATGTATTTAAAATGAAGGCCTCTGCTTACTTACTGTGTGAATTTGAGGTAAAACCAGGTATTAATCCAGCTCATAGAATCATTTCAAATGTGCTTCAATATAAAGATACTAATGATCCTAAAAAACTCCAAAGCTATTCTTATACCTCTTACGATAAAATGGTCATTACCCTAGACTTGGAAAATACTGTAGTTACCGATTCTATTTTGCTGCTACCCGATTCTATTAGTAGTTTAAGTGGTTTTATTGAAGACAAAGACATTCTACTCATGGAAAATGTGGTAGAAAAGAAATTTATGGCACCAGAGAGAAATCACGAAAAGATAGTTGCATCAAGAGTTTCAGGATTACAAGATCCCCTCATTGTCTTTGTTGTTTCTCAAATTCAATCCACTTCTTTCTACGATGAAATCATCCATATGGTAAATAACCACTATATCAATCCAATTAGTAATGGAAGCTTTAATAAATATTATTTTCAATTGGAAGACACCACCTATTCTCCAAATGGGGATACTATCTTTTCCATTAGCTATACCCCATTCTCCAATAAGAATTTTGATGGATTACAAGGTGTTATAAATATCAGCACCAATAAATGGGCAATAGCAAACGTACGGGCAAAACCATTAAATAATGAGGAACAAGGTTTTAACATCGAAATACAACAGCTTTACGATTATATTGATGATCATTGGTTTCCAACCCAATTAAATACCAATATCTTATTTAACAATACCATTGCTACCACTAGTGGAGAACAAGCCAATTTTATTGGAATTGGAAAAAGTTATCATAGAGATGTGGTTTTAAATCCCGAATTAGTAAGACGACAATTTTCACATATTGAAGTTGAACTAGATCCAAATGCTGGTTATCAAGAAGAAGAATTTTGGAACCAATACCGAAAAGATTCTTTATCTCAGCGAGATCAAAACACATATGCCTTTATGGACAGTGTGGGAAAAGCTGAAAACTTTGATAAAACCATAAAACAAGCAGAAACCTTATTCACAGGTAGAATTCCTTGGGGGAAATTTGATATCCCTCTCGATAAATTTGTAGGCTATAATAATTATGAAGGTTTCTCACTTGGAGCCGGAATAAGAACCAATAAAAGATTAAGTCAAAAATGGGATATTGGAATTTATGGAGCCTATGCTTTTAGAGCACAAAAGGCTAAATATGGAATTGATGGACAAGTATTGCTCTACAAACCTTTTTCATTGAAGCTTTATGCTGCTTACTCTAAAGATTACCAAGAAGCTGCTGGAATAGAATTTTACGATAACCATGAAACCACCTTCAGCCCTGAGCGGTTTAAAAACTTCTTTATTTCCCGATCCAATTATACCGATAGAAAAGAAATAGCATTACGATTTAGGACATTAAGATATGTTCATGCGAGCATAGGAATGAGAATGGATCATAAAGAAGCCGCCTATGACTATTATTTTCAAGCATCGGAATTTGATAATCCACAACATACTTTTGACTTTACTGAGCTCAGATTAGGACTTAGATTTGCATTTAAAGAAAGGTATTTCGACAACAGCCGTATGTTACTATCCATGGGAACTAAATATCCTATTGTTTGGCTCAATTACTCAAAAGGACTTAAAGGAGTTTTAAATGGAGATTATGATTTTCATAGATTTGATCTTAGAATAAAAAAGAGCTTCTATACTAAATATCTAGGAGAGACTACTATTGATGTAAATGGAGGATTCATAGTCGGAGACCTCCCCTATTCTAATTTATATCGCGGACAAGGAACTTATGGAGTTGTGACCGTTTATGCCCCAGGAAGCTTTGGAAGCATGAGTGCCAACGAGTTTTTATCCGATCGTTATGTTTCAGCATTCCTAAGTCATAATTTTGGTAACTTGATCTATCAAGGTGAAAAGTTTAAGCCAGAATTGGTTTTAGTTACCAATATTGGCTTTGGATGGTTAAATAACACCGATCAACATAAGAATATCGGCTTCAAAACCATGGAACAGGGATATTTCGAAAGTGGCATTTTAATAAATCGATTGGTGAATCTATATCTCTACAACATCGGAATTGGTGCAACCTATCGTTATGGAGCTTATTCTAATAGACTCTTCGAAGACAATCTATCCGTAAAAATAAGCTTGACTTTTCCCATAAAGCCTTCGTTTAAAACTGTGGAGTGAGAGGTTGACTGATGTGGGGAGACTGATGGATGATGTGGGATGAGGGATGACTGATGTGGGTTGATCGATGTGGATTGTGTCGGATGCGGATGTGAGATATAAATTAGGTTTTCCACTTTCGAAACTTCTTAACTCACCAAACTCCTGGCTCCCAAAACTATAAAATCTCAGCTGGATTAGACTTTGTAGCCACCCAAGTTTTAATACTAATGGTTAGAAGACCAACAAAGACTGAGATAATAGCAGTAAAAATAAATGGCCAAATAGAAAGTTCAATTTTAAAAGCAAAGTCTTCTAACCAAGTGTTTATAAAATACCAGGCTGGAATCCAAGCCAAAACATTGGAGAACAAAATAAGTAAAACAAATTCTTTTGACATGGTAAACATTAAGCGACCAATGGAAGCACCAAGAACTTTACGAATACCTATTTCTGCTTTTCGCTGCTCAGAAATAAAAGCAACCAAACCATATAATCCCAATGCAGCTAAAAATAAGGCAATAAATGTAAAGAAATAGAATATCCTGCCCAGTCTATTATCAGAGCGATACATGGATTCATAAGCTTCATCAAGAAAATAATAACTAAAAGGAGTTCGAGGCAAATGTTTGTGCCATTTTCTTTCCACTTCAGATATGAGACTAGCATGTTGTTGTCTTTCTATTTTCAGAATCACATAACGATAAAATGGAGGGAAAATATGGATCATCAGTGGATCTACTTCTTGATGTAGAGATGCAAAGTGAAAATCCTTTACAACTCCAATAATCTTACCAACTTTAGGTTCTTTTACGGCATAATTAAAGACCACCTCTTTTCCAATGGGATCCTCTATTTGATACTTCCTTATTGCCGCTTCGTTTAAAATAAAAGCATTACTATCGGAGTTTATATCAAAGGAAAACGTTCTTCCTTCTTTAATTTCAAATCCAAAAGAACTAAGAAAATCATGATCAGCACACAGCATTCTTACTCCTAGCCAGGTCTTATGCTTTTTCTCTTGAGGTAAGCTATCTAGATCATTTTCCAATGAAGGCATATAAATTCCATAATACCCAAATCTTTCTCCAGGTACATCCGAACTTCCAGTTACTGAAACAACACCCGGAATTCTTAAAAAGTCTTCTTTCAAGTCTACCAAATGATCCAAACCACTGTCTCCGCTCAATGGAACCACCACCACTTTTTCTCTATTAAAACCGACATCTCGGTTTTGAATAAAACGAAGCTGTTGTGCAACAATAATAGAAGCGATGGAAAGAAAAACAGCTATGCTAAATTGTGATATCACTAAAAACCGTCTCAAAATCAAATTGATTTTGTTATTCTTTTGGGCATTTAATCGGTTTGACAAAACAGTCAATGGGTTAAAAGTCGACATTAGCAGACTTGGGTATAGCCCAGATAAAAGTGTAAGGACAAAGGTAGTAGCCACTAAAAAACTAAGGATTTCATAGGTCCAAATCATATTAATCGATAGGTTTTTACCTACAAATGCATTGAAGGTAGGAAAACCCAATTCCACAAATACTAAAGCTGTTATGGTAGAGGTTAAAACTAATATAAAAGCCTCACTAATAAAATGAAAGAAAATATTCTTTTGGTGTGCTCCCAATACTTTTCTTACCCCAATTTCACGCGCTCTAATTACAGAACTGGCAGTAGCTAGGTTTATGTAATTTATACTTGCCAATATCAGGATAAAAATTGCAATTGTTAGGTATATGATAATATATTCGAAATTCCCATTTGTTTGATATTCCTTCTCAGCATCGCTTTTGAGATGAATATCGGTTAAGGGAATAAATGCAATCTCCGCTTTTAGTTTTGCAAACCTTTCTTTTGCTTCATCGCTTTTGGCCATGAGCTTTTGAATCTCATTTTCCAAATCGTTTTGGAGATAATTCTGTAGTCTAGTTTTGGAGTTTAAATCGTGAGTTCGGACATAAGTATAGAAAATCATAGGTCCAGAAGAATCAACTCGAACAAAAGATTCTCTCATTAATTCGACGGAGAATACCACATCAAAATTTAAATGTGAATTGGTAGGAACTTTTTGAAATATGGCAGATACCTCAAACTGTTCTCCATCTGCTTCAATAGTTTTTCCTAAGGGAGAAATATCGCCATACAACTCAGTAGCAACTTCTTCAGAAATCATAATCTGATTAGGAGATCCCAAAACACTGCCTTCCACTCGTTCAACTAAAGGGAAAGAAAACACATCTAAAAAAGTAGAATCAGCAAAAATTACCTTTTCATTTTCTGCAGATCGTGCATTTGCAAACAAAAATGGAGGATTATAATAACTCATTATTCTACAAGTTGTAACATCCTCTGGTCCATTTGCCATTCTTAATGCAATATTCCCATCACAAGTGGCCCAAAATTGTGTATAATCACCCCAATCATATTTTTCTTGAACTCGATAAATATTCTCATAATCCTCATGAAACTTATCATAGCTCAACTCATCTGTGATATAAAGAAAAATAAGTATACTAGTAGCCAAACCAAGTGCCAGACCTAATACATTAATCAATGTATAAACTCTATTCTTGCTTAAAAACCTAAAACTAGTTTTTACAATATTTTTCAGCATAGCTTTTTAAATCTCTACTTCTATCTATTTTTTTATTCTTCTTAGTAAAACCGGAATCTTTGTGTCCCCTTCCAGTCCAACTTCCATCACTTCAAATTTTGGATCTATTTGATCAATGCTATCTTTTACAAACTCTGCTCTTGATTTCGTTGTTGACTCCTTTGGATAATTAAGAATTTCTAAGCGATAAGAAACAATCTCTTGATCTTTAGAAACAACTTTGATATCAACACTTTCGTTATCATCAGTATCTGGTATTAGTATTTTAACTTCTCTCATGATTATGAAAATTTTTGGAGGATGTTCTCATTAATAATTTGACCATCAAACAAACGAATCACCCTATTTGAGTAAGATGCATCTCTTTGTGAATGTGTCACCATAATCACTGTAGTTCCGGATTTATTCACCTCATCTAACAATCGCATCACTTCTTCACCGTGAGCCGAATCTAGGTTCCCTGTTGGTTCATCGGCAAAAATGATTCTAGGTTTCCCTACCACTGCACGAGCTACTGCTACCCTTTGCTGTTGCCCACCACTTAACTGCGTTGGAAAATTGAACTTTCGATGTAGAATTTGCATCTTATCAAGTATCTCGTGTACTCTATCTTTACGCTCCTCAGTTTTCACACCCATATAAATCAAAGGAAGCTCTACATTTTCATAAACATTTAATTCCTCAATTAGGTTGTAGTTCTGAAATACAAAACCCATATTGTGTTTCCTAATTTTAGATCTTTCTTTTTCCGAAAGGTGAGCCACCGCCGTTTCCATAAACTGATACTCTCCATCAGAAGACACATCAAGTAATCCCAGAAGGTTAAGCAAAGTAGTTTTTCCACAACCTGAAGGTCCCATAATAGCAACAAATTCCCCTTTTTTCACTTCAAGGTTCACACTTAATAATGCTAAGGTTTCAACCTCACTACTTCTGTATACTTTTGTTAAGTTTCGTAACTTTATCATAATTTAAACGTCCAATTATTAATGAACTGTCTCAATTTGGCTAAGATAATCAATTAGTCTTTTTTAAGAAATTGAATGAAATATAATTAAATAAAAAACGTTCATTAAAAATAATTGCTCAAAAGTAGTGCCAGCAGACATAAAACTCTGATTAACTGAATGTCAGATTTTTTTTATCATTACAATAACAATAATTAATGTTCGCTGGCGTTCATTTTTTTGTACATTTACGAACAAAATAATTAGTATGACAAAATCAGAAGCCAAACTTTTAGTAGTAGACGACGATAGAGATGTTCTATTAGCAGCAAAGCTATTTTTGCGTCAACACTTTACAATAGTTCACACTGAAAATAATCCTGAACGAATTCCAGACTTGATGAGGAATGAAAATTATGATATCTTTTTATTGGATATGAACTTCTCAAAAGATGCCACCAGTGGACGAGAAGGGTTTATGTGGTTAAATAAGATTTTGGAAATAGATCCAGCAGCTGTAGTTATATTTATTACTGGATATGGAGACATCGAATTAGCGGTTCAAGGAATTAAAGAAGGCGCTACCAATTTCATACTAAAACCATGGGATAACAAGAAACTTCTTGCAGAAATTACTGCAAATCTTCAAATTCGCGAATCTAAAAAAGAGCTGGAGAATCTTAAAAACAAACAAAAGCTTTTAATTTCTGATGCTGATTCATTATTTGGAGAAATCATTGGAGGATCATCAGCCATTCGTCAGGTTTTAAATACGGTTCAAAAAGTTGCTAAAACAGATGCCAACATCCTTTTATTAGGCGAAAATGGTACTGGAAAAGAAATGATAGCTAGAGCTATTCATCGTGCCTCTATGCGACAGTCGGAGGTATTTGTGACTGTAGATTTAGGTGCACTTACTGAAACACTATTTGAAAGTGAATTATTTGGTTATAAAAAAGGAGCATTTACCGATGCTAAAGAAGACAGAGCCGGAAGGTTTGAAGCTGCCAATCAAGGAAG
>JADGDY010000200.1 GCA_016744655.1 Bacteroidales bacterium
ATCCTATTCATATTATCTCATATTATGATACAAATATAAGTAATTATATTACTTGTTTTTAAAATCATTTTAGATTATTAAATGCTATTTTGCATGTTAATAAAAATGAACGGTTGTCTAAGCCTTTCCTAATAGAGCTGTGAACTACAATCTCTTATCAAGACATGTTTCGCTACTCTGTAGCTTGGAACTCTTCTGCATATTAGATTTTATAGAGGTTATCGGGGCCCTGCCCCTTCTAATGATTATCTTTATTAGCTCATTATCCATTAATGAACAATAAGGTGCAGCGCATCAAGATAACGACCGAAGCGTCTTTACCGAAACATCTATAGAAATTAGAATGCAATGATAATTTCAAAGTCGCCAGATAAGTCTTAGAAAAAAACTGATAGAACTGCGACGACAACAGAAACCTAAACACATAAATAGTATCAGCCAGAAAACTATTGATTTTTGGAGTGCTTAGTCAGAAGGCGTCAAGTTCGAGGCTTTTTCAGTTTTGAAAATCAGGCATTTACTTTGGTAAATAACTATTTTCAAAACAAAAGTAACGAAGAAATTGGCGTTTTCTGGCAAGCACAAAATATGTTCAGCTACTCCTTAGCTTGGAACTCTTCTTCATATTTGATTTTATAGAAGCATCGGGGCTCTGCCCTTTCACTCTTATTAATACTGACTCAATCTCCTTTTACAAATGCCAGAAAAGATGCTGCGCACCGAAACGACAGAAACAACAACATTTTTTCAATAAAAACACCCTCTTCAACTCTACTCTTTCTCCCATAAACCTTACTTTTGCGCTGATTATTTTGCAAAACAAGTCAAAGGATGAATTCGAAGAATAATAAGCTCACTATAAAAGATGCTTCAGAACACAATCTTAAGAATATTGATGTTCAAATTCCGCATAACTCACTTACTGTAATTACTGGTGTATCAGGCTCTGGTAAGTCTTCATTGGCTTATCAGGTTATATTCAACGAAAGCCAGAGGAGGTTTTTAGAATCATTTTCTTCCTATTCCAGGTCTTATTTGGGTAAAATGGAAAAGCCTAGAGTAGAAGAAATAAAAGGTTTACAAGCTGCCTTGGCCATTCATCAAAAAACGGCGGTTTCTAATCCTCGCTCCACTGTTGGCACTCTTTCTGGAGTCTACGATTATTTGAGATTGCTTTTTGCTCGATTGGGTGAAGTGAAATGCGAAAGCTGTGGTAGCGATATGAAAAACAAGTCGGAAAACATCTGCTCCGATTGTGGTCATACAAATCTAAAAATTCAAGCAAAACTCTTTTCTTTTAACTCTAGCGCTGGTGCTTGTCCGACTTGTAAAGGCTTGGGTGTAACAGAACAAATTGATCCGAACAAACTAATCGCAGACCCCAATAAAAGCCTAGCAGAAGGAGCACTCGTCCCCACTACTCCAACTGGTTATATTGTTTATTCTCAGGTGAGAGTTGATGAACTAGATAAGGTTTGTAGAGCTCATGATTTTAATGTTAACATCCCCTGGAATGAGTTAAGCCAAGAACAGCAAGATGTAATTTGGTTTGGAAGCGATAGAGTAAAAATCCTATTTGGGAAACATTCTCTCGAATCTAGATTAAAATGGAAAGGAATCACCGCAAAACCACGTGAAGAGGCTTTCTATAAAGGGATGTTACCCATTATGGAGGAAATCCTAAAACGCGATAGAAACGATAATATCCTTCGTTTTGCCAGTTCATTCACTTGTGCAGATTGTGGTGGAAGTAGATTGAGAAAAGAAGCCAGAGCAGTACACTTACTCGGAAAAAACATCGGTGACTTGAACCAAATGACTTTGTCTGACTTAAAACTATTTCTCGACAAACTAAAACAAGGAAATCTACAAAAAGAAGTATTAGAACACATTCTCCAACCTATACATAAAAGGCTTCATCACTTGGATTTATTGGGTTTAAACTATCTCACTTTAGATAGAGAATCGGCTAGTTTATCTGGCGGAGAAGCACAAAGAATTAGACTGGCCTCTCAATTGGGGACAGGATTACAGGGGATTCTATACATATTAGATGAGCCTTCCATTGGACTTCATGCCCGCGATAATCAAAAACTAATTCAAGTTTTACGAGATTTACGAGACAATGGGAATACAGTGGTAGTAGTTGAGCATGATGAAGAAACCATAAAAGCAGCCGATTATTTAATAGATATTGGTCCGAAAGCTGGAATTCATGGAGGTGAAATTCTTTATCAAGGAGAGAGTAAAGAATTACTTAAAAATCCAAAGAAATATCCAAACAGCATTACTGCTCAATCCCTCTCATCAACTCATTCACAGTTTATTGAGAAAGAGATTCGAAAAAGCAAAGGTGAAATTAAACTTAGTAGCCTCCTCAAAAATAATTTGCAGAATATTGATGTCACATTTGAATTAGGAGTATTTAATGTGGTTACAGGAGTTTCTGGTGCTGGCAAATCTAGCTTGGTTCATCAAACTTTGGTTCCAATGTTGCGAAATCAACAAACAGAAACGGGATTTGGCAAACTTGAATCCTCAGCAGATATTAAGAGAATCATCGCTATAGACCAATCTCCCATTGGACGTACGCCAAGAAGTAATCCAGCCACTTACACCGATTTATTTGACCATATCAGAGATTTATTTGGCAAATTAGAAGAATCGAAAAATAGAGGATACAAAAAAGGACAATTCTCCTTTAATAATAAAGGTGGAAGATGTGAGCATTGCCAAGGTGCTGGAAGAATTCAATTGGGTATGCATTTTTTAGGGAATGTGGAGATTGAATGTGAACATTGTCACGGAAAGCGTTTTTCTGATGAGACTTTAGAAGTCACTTATCAAGGGAAGAATATTTACGATATACTAGAATTATCCATAGAAGAAGCTTTTACTTTTTTCGATGGTCATGCTAAAATCACGAGAATTCTCGACCAACTCATCCAATTGGATGTTGGATATTTAAAACTTGGTCAAGCCTCCACTACTCTTTCTGGTGGCGAAGCTCAAAGAATAAAACTGGCATCGGAATTATATAAAACCTCCAAAGGCCATGTGATTTATATTCTAGATGAGCCTTCGGTGGGATTACATAAAAAAGACATTAGCTATCTTATTCAAGCACTTCAGAAAATTGTTAATCAAGGAAATACAGTCATTGTTATTGAGCATGACTTAGATATTATAGAACAAGCTGATAGGGTGATTGATTTAGGTCCTGAAGGTGGAGAAAACGGAGGAGGTCTGATGTTTCAAGGTAGTCCTGAAGGATTGCAAAATTGCTCCGAATCTATTACTGGGCAAGAATTAAAGAAGAAGTACGAGTCTAATGAAGTCGATACTCAAACTTCTCGTCCAACAGTTTCACAAAACAATATTCATTTCTATGGTGTTAATACCCATAACTTGAAGAATTTAAATGT
Source organism: Bacteroidales bacterium (assembly GCA_016744655.1). Lineage (GTDB taxonomy): Bacteria > Bacteroidota > Bacteroidia > Bacteroidales > UBA12170 > UBA12170. Next base: position 3,426 of record JADGDY010000200.1, read on the forward strand.
GGAGATTCCTCTGAATCAAACCACTGTTATCACCGGTGTTTCTGGAAGTGGAAAAAGCTCATTGGCATTTGACACTATATACTCAGAAAGCAGAAACCGATTTACCGAGAACCTATCTTCCTATGCCCGAAGGATGATGAACAAAGTGAAAAAGCCAGATTTGGAACAATGTTCTGGCCTCACTCCTGCCATCTCAATTCGCCAAAATAGATTTCAGAAAAATCCACGTTCCACTGTTGGAACTGCTACCGAAATTTATGATTTATACCGCTTATTATTCTCTCGGTTTGGGGAAAATGAAAAAGGCGAGAAGAATACTTTGAGCATGTCAGATTTCTCATTTAATAGAATAGAATCCTCTTGTTCACATTGCAATGGCATGGGAATAATGATAACTGCAGACCCTAAAAAGTTTATTAGCTTCCCAGAGAAATCTTTATTAAATGGCGCCATGGATGGGCATAAACCAGGGAAATTCTTTGGTGATGTCAATGGTCAATTTGTAGCAACTTTGGCACAAGTTGGAACTGAATTAGATATTGATTTTTCAATTCCTTATCACGAGCTAACTGAGGATGCTAAAGAAATAGCTTTTTATGGTTGTGGCGATAGGATATTTAATGTGGAATGGCAATTTAAGAGAGGAAAAAGAAGCGGAACTCATCAACTGGAAATTCCATGGAGAGGGTTTATCAATGAGTTGAATGAAGATTTTCAGATTAAAAAGGATGGCAAAAGAGGCGAAGCTTATGAGTTTATCATGAGTGAAATCAAATGCCCCAAATGCCATGGAAAGAGACTTAAAGACGCGGCTTTATCCATCAAATATCAAGGATTTAATATTTCTGAAATATCAGATTGGAATATTCAGAAAGCCCAAATTTTCTTTAAAGAATTGGTTAAAAAATCGGAGGAGTCACAAGAGCAGATATTCACTCAATTGGAAGAAAAGTTTAGCATCTTTCAGCAATTAGGATTGGGATATTTGAGTATTAATCGCCCCATCCAAAGCCTTTCGGGAGGAGAAGCACAACGCCTAAGGATTGCCAGCCAATTGGTCTCTGATTTATGCGGTTTAACTTATGTTTTAGATGAACCAACAGTAGGTTTACACTCCAGAGATACCGAAAAATTACTAAAAACCATTTCTCAATTAAAAGAGAATGGAAATACCATTATTATGGTGGAGCATGATTTGGATGTGATTCAGGATGCTGACCATATTATTGATTTAGGCCCTAAAGCAGGTAAAAATGGCGGCGAAATAATTGCACAAGGAAATATAGAAAAGATAAAAAACTCGGAGGATTCTATCACTGGAAAATTTCTGTCCAAAGGTATTTCAATTGCAAAATCAGATGCAGTGTTGAAAGAAGGAATTAAAATATCTTCAGCCAATGCAAATAATCTTAAAAATATAGACCTGAAGATTCCAAGTGGTGGAATGACAGCTATCACAGGAGTTTCTGGTTCTGGAAAATCTTCTTTGGTATTTGATGTGATTGCCAAGTCCTATAAAAGTGGACAAGCTGAGCAATGTGAGAAGATTGAGTTTAAAAATATCCAGTCTTTATCTATCATGGACCAGCAAAGTATTGGAACTTCACCTCTGAGTAATTGTGCCACCTATACTGGAATGTTCGAGCACATCAGAGATATTTTTGCAAAAGAACCTGAAGCCAAAGCTAAAGGATTTAAAAAATCACATTTCTCTTTTAATAGTAAAGATGGGAGTTGTCCAGCTTGTAAGGGAATGGGACAAAACAAAGTCCCTATGGATTTCCTCTCCGATGTTTGGGTGACATGTGAAGTTTGTGATGGCAAAAGATATAAAGAAGAAATCCTTACCATAAAACATCAAGAAAAATCCATTTATGATGTTTTAAAAATGAGTATTTCTGCAGCCAAGGAATTCTTTATTTCATCTCAAAAGATTGCGCCATCATTAGAAATATTAGAGGAGGTCGGATTAGGCTATTTACAGCTCGGACAAGCCACTTCTACCCTATCGGGAGGAGAAACCCAAAGGTTGAAATTAGCCAACGAGTTGAACAAGCAAAGCAGTAAGAAAACCCTCTTTATTTTTGACGAACCCTCCACAGGATTGCATGTTCAAGATGTGGAAGTATTGCTGAAAGTATTTAGGAAGTTAGTAAAAGAGGGACATTCCCTCATTGTGGTAGAACATCATTTAGACATCATTAAATCCGCCGACTGGATTATTGATTTAGGCCCAGAAGGTGGTGATGCCGGTGGTGAATTAATCTACTCTGGGAAGTTTGATGAGTTTTTAAACTGTAATAATTCTTTTACTTCTTTGGTTTTATGTTAAAATAAGAACAATCCCCTTTGGCGAGCTTTGCGAAAAGATTTTGCGTTTTCTTTGCGTGAACTAATATTTTAAAAGATTTCATGCAGAAGCTACAAATTGAAGTCAGGAACACATAGAAATGAATCCGCTTTAGCTTAAAGCTTACAAATGTGAAATGTTATCCAAAGAAAAACCATGAACAATTTGCGTGCTCATGGTTTTCTATTTTTATATCGTTAAAAAAGAACTACATCTTAATAAATTTTAAGCTATTCTCCTTATCTGAAGTCTTCACATTAATAAAGTAAACACCTTGAGGTAGTTTTTGCGTATCAATTGTACTTTGATTATTTTGTAATTGCTCCGCTTTTAATTCTTGTATAAAAACTATCTGACCATTTGAGTTATAAATTTCTATAGTAGCTTCTTTCGTTCCAGAAACCATATTTTTCATATCGATATTAATATAATCGTTTACTGGATTTGGGGAGATAGTAAAACTTTCTCTATTTAATGCTTCGTTAACATATGGATTAATATCAATAGCAAAAAGGTCGCTTTGAGAGAAAATTTCAGCATTACTAGGATAAGATAGCTTGATATAACAATTACTATACATAGCATCTGGAACATTCCAACTATAAACCTGATCCTCTGCTGTTATATTTGTAGCAATAACAGACCACGTAGAACCATTATCAGTAGAAAGTTCGATTTTTACATTAGAAATTATCTCACTATTCCAAGTAATATCGTAAGAGAAACCTGAAGTAACAATTTCATTCTCAAACGGTGAAAGAATATCCAATAAATAAACAAAAAATCTAAAGTCAGACTCATCACTAAGCTCAGGGAATGCTGTTTCTTCAAGTTTTACTTTACACCAATCGGTAGCTGTTTCTGGAGTCCACATATAAGAGCCGGTTCCTGCATCAATTCCGTCAGCCACAAAAACCCAATCGCCACCATCTTCAGCTTGATAATACATACTTAGGTCTCCAATTAACTCACCCGACCAAGTTACTTCATATTCTCTACCGACTTGATATGTTAAGAAGCCATTTGGTTCTAATAATTCTAAAGAAGCAAAAGTAAATGCTTCCTCGTTCATGCTCATGATGTCTGGATTGGCAACGTCACTAATCTTAATGAAGCACTCATCAGAAATCACATTTGGAGCATCCCATTCATAAAGTCGAGTATTTGCAGAAATAGACTCCTCTATTGTTTCCCAAGAAGCTCCATTATCTGAAGAGAATTCAATTTTCACATCAGCAATAAATGCGCTATTCCAAGTAATATTACTGGTACCAGCAGCATTCCATTTTCCACTGGAAACAGGGGCTATTAATTCAATGGTTCGTTCTCCTGTTACTATTCTTATACTATCAATATTCACATCAACTAATGGTTTATCACTGGCATTGGTTTCTACTGCGCCTATGGCATAAACCACATCCATTCCATCAATAATTTTGCCAAATACAGCATGGGCATCATCTAGCCAAGCTGTTGGCGCTAAAGTTATAAAATACTGAGATCCATTTGTATTTGGGCCAGAATTGGCCATAGATAAAATCCCAGGCTCATCGTGTCGTAAATCAGGATGAAACTCATCATCGAAAGAATAACCAGGTCCTCCAAAACCATTTCCATTAGGGCAACCATCTTGAATCATAAAACCGCTAATTACTCTATGAAAAATAAGATCGTCATAAAAATTATCATTGGTTAAGTTTATAAAGTTCTCACCTGTATTGGGCACTAAATCTTCGCGTAATTCTGCTCTAAAATCTCCCATAGAAGTATACCATTGTACCACAGTTTGAGCTGTATTATTCTTAGAAACACCAAGAATCAAAAGGATAAAAAAGATGGAAAATAAGGAAGTAAATTTTATTGTTTTCATAGAATAATATTAGGTTAATGAATTGATTTTGAATAATAATTGAAAATCCAACAATTTGCTGGATTCTAAAATATGCTCAAAAATACTAATTTATTCGATAAAATTTAATGATAATAGGCAAATCCTTTTTTGAAAAGGAATATACCAGAATTGACACCAGTTTTTATACCCTTTTTAGTGGCAAAGTAAAATTAAACTCGGTGCCTTTATGTTGTTTCGATTTTAATTGGATAGTTCCCTTTAACAACTCTACGTAAGCTTTTGTAATAGCTAAGCCCAAACCAGCTCCTTCAGTTACTTTATTATCTACTTTTTCTGCTTGTGCAAAACGTTCAAATATTTGTTTTTGTTTAGGCTCAGAAATACCTATTCCAGTATCTATAACATAGAAACATATGTCAT
>JADGDY010000201.1 GCA_016744655.1 Bacteroidales bacterium
TCAAATAATTAAGGTCTTCTTTTATCTCTATTTCTATTCGTTTTGGCATACCGTAAAGATACAAATTATATCAATCAATTGGAAATATATTTGGTATTACGCTAATTTCCACGGATTATTTATTCAAACAAAAACAGCAAAACTGTTTATGTTTGAAGTTTCCGGCAAACTGTAAAATAAAAAAGCTGAACATTCTTGTAAAATGTCCAGCTTTTAAATATTAGATTGTATTTTATTTCTTTTCAGTGCTTAATTTGCTTGCAACATAGGCAGCACTCATTAGCATCATGGCTACAATACCACTCCCTATTGGAGCACCTCCTCCAACTGGTGTAGTTCCTCCGTTTCCAGTATCACCACCATTAGGAGGAGGCGGAGTTTGTGCAAAAGCAGAAGAAATCCCAATTATAAACACCATTATTCCTAAATATTTTAAAACTTTCTTTTTCATGATCTATTACTTTATAATGACTTTTTCTGTTAGACTTCCTGCTTCTCCAATTAATTTTACCAAGTATATTCCTTGTTTTAAAACAGGAATACTTTGGAGCTCCGTTTTATTTAATGCTTGAGAAATTACAATTCTACCACTTAAATCATAAACTTCTGCTTTCTGATAATCAGCTTCAATATTCATTCTAATGTAAATCTCCTTACCGAAGCCATATACTTGTGCATCTTGTGAACCTAATTCATTCACTCCTGTAGCTCTTAAATGAAGTTTAAATCGCTCCTCAGAATCAGTTATATCCCACTCGAAATCATAAGCTTCTTGACTTAAATCATGGAATATTTGAAGTTTGGTATCTTCAAGGTCAACATAAGTAAAATCAGCCTCCTCTATAATACTAATACTAGCCGATGTATTTTGTCCATAATTAAATCCAAGCTGCACCCAATCTGCCTCAGGAGTTCTATTGATACTTAAATTGCCATCAATAGTTTTTGAATAGAATTGTAAATATGCCAAGTCAGTGTCTGCCATTTTCCAAGCATCGTATAGTCTATCAAATCCCTCTACATATTCATTACCTATTTGGATAAAGGTTTCACTACTTTTATTATCAGCAGTAACTTGTAGTTTAACAAAACTATGTAGCTCTGAAACAGATTTGACATAACCACCTGCCCCAAAATGAGTTCTATCTGAATTATTCACTTCAAAAGACCCTGCACTAGAAGTTGATATAAAGAATCCTTGCATTGGTGCTAAATACCTTGGGCCATTATTTGTTGAAGCTCCATTAACTCTTGAACCCCAACCATCATTTGATCCATTGTCATTAAAAACATATGAAGCACCATAAGTATCATCTAATATATCCCAGTCAATAGATGAAGGATATGGATTACCAACCAAGTTCCACCCATTAGCTTGAACTGCAGTAGTTGCAATTGATTGAGTTCCGGTATGAGGAGTTCCAGTGAATGTGAAGCTACCTTTACCATAATTTCTCCAAGAATACCCTTGACAATCGTTTAAAGGAATTGTTTCACTTTCAATATCAATATAAGCACCAGTAGCTTCATTGAAATACTGAAGATAATCACCATAGAATACATTTGCTGTAGCTGCCTCAACTGGACTAGAAACCATATGCCAATGCCCATCACTCATACTGTGTTCCACATTAAAAGTTCCGTTATTAGTAACAGTTCCTGCTGTAATTAAAGAACCACCACTTTGCATGGTTAATGTAGCTCCAGAGTTTATCGTTAAATCGTTACAATCAGCCTCTACTCCACTCGCAATAACAGGCGCAATCCCAGTATTTGCAATTATAGCATTATCAGCAGAAGTAGGAACAGTACCTCCAGACCAGTTACTTGCTGTTGCCCAATTACTACTTGTGGCACCAGTCCATGTAGGGTCTGTTTCTCCTTTGAAGTATACTGTGTAGTCTTCGGCTTGACCATATGTACTTATATCACATGCATTACTAGGAACACCAGCAAATTTGGAGAGAACTCGCATCCTAAGTCCCTTATTCATAATCACTCCAGATGCAGGGGTTGTATAATTCAATGATCTTTCTCCTGCATTACTGGAGGCAAAAGAAACTATCTTTTCATCAATTTCAAAAACACCATTATCATTATAATCTATATAAACACTAGCTCCTTCTGGATTTAATGTTCCTGTTTGAATTGTTATAACATATTCAGTATTTAGTTTCAATGTGGTCGCATTAGTACATGCATAATTAACATAATAGCTATCCTTATTTGATGTACTGTTACTGATATCGTTAAAATCAAAACGATATATACCAATACCAGTGTTCCCTGAATTACTATTGGCACTTAAAGAACAACCTGTATTTTCTGTAGGTTCACTGGCTAAAACTATTATCAAATCCTCTTTGATAACTTGTTGAGCTCCACCATTAATTGCAAGTTTTACAGAGTATACACCTGGACTAGAATAAGTATGACTAGGATTTTGAGTGGTATAATCTGTTGTACCATCATTATCAATATCCCATGCCCAAGAATCCTCTGGTAACAAACTGCCATCAGTAAATTGTACGACCAAACTACCAGAACAGGATATACTTTGATCGTAAGAGAAATCTGCTACATGTTGATCAGCAAAAACATCTGTTGTAAACAAACCTCTACCATGTGTAGATACTGCAACCATTTTATCTGCCTCCCTATATTTCAACATGGTACAACGAGTATATGCTAATCCTGAACTACTTACTACCCAATTTGGGCCTGTAGAAAAATCATCACAACTATATACACCAACTTCTGTAGCCAATAAAACTTCCTCTCTATTCTGAGGATTATATATAGCCCACCTTACGGGAATGTCTGGCAAATCGCCTTGCTTACTATACCAATTAGTTCCGCCATCGGTTGTTTCCCAAATGGAATTTAAACCATAATTTGAGAAAGTTATCATAATATGGTTATCATCAGCACCAACATCTATTGAAGAAACCCAACCAGCATCAGTTATGGCTGTAGTTCCATTATCAATTCTTGATAAAGAAGGGCTTCCGCTTGCATTGGACATTTTATAGATTCTACCATTTTCAATTCCCAAAAATACCACGTCATTATAAGGGCTTACGTTTAGAGCCGAAACCTTTGCAGTCCCAACAGAAATAGATATATCTGTATTAGATAAAATTCCATCAAAATTTGAAACTCGTTTCACCTTGTTATCAGCTGCAGCTGAATACAAAATCTTTCTTTGGCTATCATAGTCACTTGGGTTTATAAAATGACCTGTTGTTTCGTTTATATCTTTTGTAAATGATGCTCCGCCATCTGTAGAACGATAAATAGCATTATAGGTATAGGCTGTAGTTTGTATATCTGAATTTAGTTGATCTATATGACAAAAAGCACCATCTCCTCCAGAAACTTCAATTGTAGAACCAATTTGAGGAGAATTAAATTGTTGCGAACCATTATCCTGAGCTCCTGCAAGAAAATAATGGCTGTTGGCCTCATTTTTTGCTGCACAAGCATAAAACTGAGTCACATTATAACCATCATTTTTCATGGTATAAGATGGAGTTGCAGATGAGTTCCCTATATTAGTTGAATAAAAGACACCTCCATCATTTCCAATAATAGCTTCGTTGCTTGAGCCTGGTCTAAATTGAATGGCATGCTGATCTGCATGCACTTCTGGTTGGCTAAATCCACCATACCAGTGAGATATTGGAGACCAAGAAGTTCCTCCATTTGTAGTTCTATGTAAATCAATTCCTCCTGCCAACACATAATTAGCATTAGTGGGATGAACAGCTAAGATTAAATCGTAAAAGGCCTGACCTCTTGTGAAATGAACATCTGAACTATTATTGATCTCCATCATTGGGATATTAACAGAAGACCAAGTTGAACCGCCATCCACCGATTTTTTAAACCATTCTACATCATTATTTCCACTACCCCCATCAGCAACTGCATAAACTACATTTGCATCAGAAGGAGCACAAGCAAGTTCCACTCGCTCAGCATTATTCATTCCTACATTAGTAGATAAATCTGACCATGTAGCTCCATTATTAGCATTTAATGATTTAAAAATTTTACTAGATGCTTTAATTCCAATACTTGCATATAAATCTCCATTTGCAGCTATTTCTATATCAGCACCCCTATCATAATATCCTGTATTCTCCACATAAATTGATAAAACTGTAGACCAATTTGTTCCTCCATCGGTAGATCTTTGTATTCCACCTCTATTTATATAATATGCTCTGGTGGCTGCAAATACAGTTCCATCATCTTTTACCACAATTTTATTTACATAATGAAAATCACTGGAAGTTACATTACCACCAGGTTCAGTGCTAACCAATAGGTTCCATGCTACTCCACCATCTATTGATTTCCAAATACCACCACCCATTTGTGCATCGGCATTATAAAAACCTTCACCAGTTCCCACATACATCACATCGGTATTACTTGGATCATAAGCCATACATGTTACAGCTATATTATCCCAGAAACCATCCACATGATTCCATGTGGGAGGATCCACTGTAATATCATTGGTATACCAAAGGCCTCCACCAACTCCGCCGGCCCAAACTTTTTTGTTATTGACATCATTAGGGTCAAACATCAATGCTCGAGTTCTACCTCCCACATTATTAGGACCTCTTTCTTGCCATTCAACACCAGGAATAGCTCCTTTTGTTTTTAAAATCTGAGCTACTTGTTTATTGGCTTGGAGTTTTCTCTCTACTGGAACCCTACCCAATGCAGGATCCATAGTCATTAATACTTCCTGCTCCATAGCCAAATCGGGCCTATCCGCCTTAGGAATGGCCTTTAATTCTTCAGCAGATATAATTGGTCTATTATTAAATGGATGATTCAATAATAGCTCAGACCATTGTTGTTGCTTGAAATTTTGATTTTCTTTGTTAGTTGTATTCACTATTAAATAAGCAGTTATGCCTAATAATAGAATACCTAAAAAGGAGAAAAGTATACGTCTTTTCATGATTGAGAATTTTAAATAAATTTGAGATTGCAATTAATCTGCTAAGATAAAAGAATTATTGTAAAATATTAAGTCTCAACAAAGCCAATCAGAAACCATAAGTTATACTTAAACAACAACTTACATATGCAAATATTCAAAGCCAATTCAGTACCTATAAATATTACCCGTCAATTACATATCATTCTAAATACAAAGGTTTTCAAAGGAGAATAAAGAACAAGATATCTTAAACGACAAGTCATTTTTTAACTCATATTGGCAGACTATCTCAGTTTATAATATTTACTAATTTTGTGGAATGATTCACTTTTATAAATACCATGGAACAGGAAATGATTTTGTTATCATTAATATGCTTAGGAATCCATATTCACTGAGTACAGAACAAATTGCTTTTTTATGCAACCGCCATAAGGGAGTTGGTGCTGATGGATTAATGATGCTTTTGCCATCTGAAGATTATGATTTCAGAATGAAGTATTACAATAGTGATGGAAATGAAGGAAGTATGTGTGGAAACGGTGGTCGTTGCATGTTGGCATTTGCTCATGATATGGGAATTATTAAAGACCAATATCGTTTTATTGCTATTGATGGAGAACACAAAGGAAGAATCTTAAAAGAACATACTACCGAAAAACTCGTTGAACTTAAAATGAGTGATGTTGAAAAGGCCAAAATTCTCTATAATAACTATGAAATTAATACAGGCTCTCCTCATTATATTGATTTCCGTGAAAACATTGAAAACCTAGATGTATTTAAAGAAGGCCAAGAAATCCGCTACTCTAAAAACTATAAAGAAGCAGGAATAAATGTAAATTTCGTGGAGCAAAATGAGAATCAACTCTTTGTAAGGACTTACGAAAGAGGAGTAGAAAATGAAACTTTAGCTTGTGGAACTGGTGTTACTGCTGCAGCCTTAGCTTCTTCAATTCGTCAAAACCTTGTTTACAAAAACTTCGACATTAAAGTTCTTGGCGGACAATTAAATGTGAGGTTTAAAACTGAGGATGGTATAAAATTCCATTCTATCTATCTTACAGGTCCTGCTGTATTTGTTTTTGAAGGAGCCATAAACATTAATAATTTGATATGTTAGAAAACGACAAAATAGTTTTACGAGCGCCCGAACTTACCGATCTAGATCTATTGTTTAACTGGGAAAACCAAACTAAACTCTGGTATCTCAGTAATACCCTCCTCCCATTTTCTCGCTTCGATTTAGAGCAATTCATCTTACAAGGAAATCATGATATTTATGCGGATAAGCAATTTCGATATATGATAACTCATAAATCAACCAATGAAGTCATAGGATGCATAGATATATTCGATTTTGATGCACATAATGAAAGAGCGGGATTAGGTATACTTATCGATGAGAAATATCGGAATAAAGGTTGGGCCAGCGAATCTTTAGAATTAATAATAAATTATGCATTTAATTATTTGAAGCTGCATCAATTATATTGTAATATCTTAAGTTCTAATAAAGAAAGTCTAAATCTCTTTAAAAAGAAACATTTTTCTGAAATTGGAGTAAAACGAGATTGGGTATTTATTGAAAGTAAATACCACGACGAAATTTTATTACAATTAATCAGGAAAAACTAATTTTATGCCTCATTATCATAGTTCTTATCGCCGTAATACAAAGAAAAAAAAGAACCCATTTCGTTTGGTTCTATTTATCATAATCATTGGGATTTTTGCCATTGGTGGAGTTGCAGCATATATGGCTTACCAAATTGTAATGGCTCCTAATGTTTGGACCGAAGGAGAAAAAGAACAGTATATCTACATTCATAATGACGATGATTTTGAAAGCATAAAAACTCAGCTTTATGCCAATGGAAATATTATTCACCGAAATAATTTCGAACTATTAGCTGATTATAAAAAATTCTCCGAAAATATTAAACCTGGGCGTTATTCCATTAAAAATGGAATGAATAATAATGAGCTCATCAATCTATTAAGAAGTGGAAATCAAGAACCCATTAAACTCATATTCAACAATATGAGATTAAAAGAAGATTTAGCCAAAAGAATAGCAGAACAAATTAATATTGATGAGGCTCTTCTTTTAGAAAAACTAAATGATTCTGTTTATTGTAAATCCGTTGGGTTTACCACAGAAACCGTAAAAAGTATGTTTCTACCCAATACCTATTTTGTTTATTGGAATACGACAACTGATGAGTTTTTAAATAGAATGAACTATGAATACAAGCAATTTTGGACAGAGGAGCGTATAGCAAAAGCCAATGCCAAAGATTTAAATCCAGTTGAGGTGAGTATATTGGCTAGCATTGTAGAAAAGGAGACCCAGAAGAACGACGAGAAAGCACGAGTCGCTGGTGTTTACATAAACAGATTAGAGAGTGGTTGGAGATTACAGGCAGATCCTACACTTATTTATGCTTTAGGCGATTTTGATATTAAAAGAGTATTGAATGTGTATAAAGAAGTAGACTCTCCATATAACACCTATAAGTACATCGGTCTACCCCCTGGCCCCATTTGCATTCCATCTATATCCTCAATAAATGCAGTTTTAAACTCAGAAAATCATGGATATTTTTTCTTCTGTGCAAAACCTGATTACTCTGGTTATCACAACTTTGCAAAAAACAGTAAACAGCATATTAGAAATGCCAATGCCTATCGTGAGTTTTTAAACAAGGAAAAAATATTCAAATAAATTATTATCTAATACTATTAATCTCTCAAATCATTTTTTACATTTGCGTATTAATATTAACACAATCAAAATCTTATGAAAAAAATTATTTTAGTATTTATCGCATCATTTATGATGGTCGGGTTCACACAAGCACAAAAAATAAAAGTCGTGAGCGGCGATATGGATTTCATGGAAGACTTAGCAGAGCTAAATGTTACTTTTGAATATCCAGAAGACATGAAATTTGGCAAAACTACTCAAGATAAGTATATTGAGAAGAAGATGGCTGATGCTGAGAAAAAAGAAGAAGGTGCTGGAGAAGCATGGAAAAATTCATTTTTCGCAGATAGAG
>JADGDY010000021.1 GCA_016744655.1 Bacteroidales bacterium
AATATGTGTCAAATTGAACATTCTAGGCACAGAAGTTTTGAAAATTTTATCTCTAATATTATTGCAGCTCTTATTGCATATTCATTCTTTGCTAAAAAATCTTCTATAAAATATGATTTGGAGAAAGATGATCAATTAGCTCTGTTTTTATAATCGAACTCGGGTTACTATTTGACTTATTTCGGAGACTGTGGGAAGGCCTCTCGGAAACGAGAAGCTACTCAAGAGTTGAATTTCAGAATATTAGATTTAACAGTAATACCAAATAAATATCTGTATGAGGGATAAATAAATCGGAATACATTTTTCTTATTTGAGAAATAAAATCTTTGCATAGTCATAGCTACGGAATTGCTTTAGCAATCATGAGTTCCAATAAAAATATTAACTCACGAACTAAATATTTTCTTTAGAAAAGTAAGAGAAATAGAAACGACTTATATCACTCAATATGGTTTTTAGTTGGTATAAAGGCATACCGTAGAGTCAAGGGCTTTAGTTTATAAATAATGATTTTTTTGTGACTAAAAAAGGGCTCCACTAAAAGTGAAACCCTAATTCATTAATATAGAATTTAAATACTATTTAATTCCCATCTTATCTTTTAATTCTTGTGGAATGGCATCTTTATGAACCAAAACATCAATAGTTTTTAAAGCAACAAATGGCTTAGAAGCATAGAAGTAACCAGTGTAAGGACTTCCTTTTTCGCTCCAGCTATTTTTAACTTTGAAGAATAAGTTCCCATTCTGGTCTTTAGAAATCCCAGTTAATAGCATCCCATGATCGTCAGTAGTTTTGTAGTTGTCGTACTGCTCTTGACGCATTTCTTGAGTGATTACTTTTTCAGCTACAGGCTCGTCGAAACTATAAAGCATTTTGTTCTTTTCTTTAGAGTCCATCTTTTCCCATTTATCGCTTTCCATACCTGCGATTTCTGGTTTGTCAGCATCAGGAACTATAGCTACACCATTTTTCCAGCTGAATCCTTTTTCACTTACATCGGCTCCCCAAGCTACAGAATAGTCATTCATAATGGCATTTTCGATAATAGTCATCATGTCTTCCATAGGCACATTATAAATCTCGTCTAACATCCAGTTGTCTGGAACTTCTAAGATAAAAGTACTATAATATGGTTGGTGAGTGTAAGAACCAATTTCAACATAATCGCTCATGTCTAAATCAAGATATTCAGCATAAGATTTTGGAGTGTATTCAACACCTTCTACTTCGAATGTTTCAGGAACTTCACCTAAATATGCATCTAAGATACCATCGAAACCAGTATGCCATGCTGGGCTTACTTTTTTATTTCTATTTTTAATAACAGTAGCAACATAGCTGTCTAAAAGTGCATCCATTTCCCCATGAACGTGTTTTTCTTCGCCATATTCTAAACCAGCATAAGCCGTTTCAGGAACAGCACCATAATTTTCGAAAACCCAAGTTACATCATGGAAAGCTCCACCGCCACCAAAGTTTAAGTTACCGTGCCAACGAACTGTGTTGATAGCTTTTTGGCTATAAGCATTACGCACTACGAACATTTCAGAAAGATCTACTTCACCTTTTCCTTTTCTCATTAATTCAGTTTCAAGGAAACTTAAACCACTAAAACTCCAGCAAGTACCAGAACGATATTGGTTTTTAATAGATGTTGTAGGAATGTCTTTTACTGCTGTAAATACATATCCTTCTTTTTTGTCCTCTTCTTTTTCTTTTTTCTTAGCAATAGCAGGTAATGCCAAAACTAAAGCCATAATAATGATGGCAAAATGTTTAATATTTCTCATGATATTTAATTATAGTTTTATTCTATTTTTTTTTCAATGACCTTTGATTTTTATCATTCAATTCTAAGTACTTTTAACTTTAAATACTCTATGAACTTTAAGTGCTATTCTTCTAATACTGTTCTCGCTCATTGGGGAATTCACCAGTCTTCACATCGTTAATATAAGCTTTTACAGAGCCTTGAATCTCTTCGCTTAAATTATGATAACGGCGTAAGAATCTTGGAGAGAACTTTTGAGTAATTCCAAGCATATCGTGAAGAACAAGTACTTGTCCATCAACTTCATGTCCAGCTCCAATTCCTATCACAGGAATTTTTACCATCTTTTGAACCTTAGCTGCTAGTTCGGCTGGAATTTTCTCCAATACCAATGCAAAACAACCTGCCTCTTCCAGTTTTTTGGCATCAGCTAGAAGTTGTTCAGCTTCCTCCTCTTCTTTAGCACGTACCACATAGGTTCCGAACTTATGAATAGACTGAGGTGTTAACCCTAAGTGACCCATAACTGGGATTCCTGCCGATAAAATGCGATTGACAGAATCAAGGATTTCATGTCCACCTTCCATTTTAATAGCATTTCCACCACTTTCTTTCATGATTTTAATAGCAGAAAGTAAAGCTTCCTTGCTATTCCCTTGGTAAGTTCCAAAGGGCATATCCACTACCACCAAAGCTCTTTTTACTCCACGCATTACGCTTGATGCATGATAAATCATTTGATCTAATGTGATTGGAAGTGTGGTTTTGTGACCAGCCATTACGTTGGAGGCGGAATCACCCACCAATATCACATCTATTCCAGCATTATCTAAAAGAGTAGCCATAGAATAATCGTAGGCTGTTAGCATGGAAATTTTTTCACCACGGTGTTTCATTTCATTTAAAACATGAGTGGTGATTTTTCTATAATTTGATTCTAAATATGCAGACATATTATTTGTATTAGGGGCACAAATCTACGATTTATTCTTTTTGTTTTAAATCTAGCTTAATTTTTGGATGAATTACTGGGTGTTAAAGACTAAGAACACTTATGCTAAATCATAACTGCACTAGCATATGCTTAATGACAGGTTTGAAATCGAACATTTATTTATTCATACTAATTAGTTAAATTCTGATGGTTTGAAATTGCATTTGCTTCAGGTTTTTACTCAAAATGGCAGTAAATAAATACATTATGTAGTGAAGCTATTCTTTGATCACCAATTCATTTAGCTAATAGAATTTACAACTCATACTTTTTTATTGTAGATTCGTAATCAGAAACTAATTATAAAGATTTATCATATGAAACAAAAAATACATTTTCTAATTATTGTAGTTCTTTTAGGCGTATTTGTCAGTAGCTGTAAAAAAGATGAGGAAGAAGAAATACAAGTTGATAACCGCGAACAGTGGCTTGGAAACTATGTAGGGGTATCAGAAGGAGATATTACCATATCTTTTTTAGGCCAAACCCAAACTATACCATTAAATGGGCCTGTGAGTTTTGAAATTCAGAAAGGAAGCAGTATTAATGAAATATTAATGGTTAATGACTCCATAACTGTAAGAGGTATTATTGATGGTACGGCTGTGGTGTTTGACCCTATCAGTGCGGAGCAGGAATATAACGATGTACTGCTAGAAATTGTCGGAAACACTACTGGAACTCTTTCTGGGGATGTTATTAATTATGATATGATTATTACTGGTGATGCTGAGTATCTTGGGATATCAATCCCTGTTGAAGGAGAGGTTACAGCCGAGGCAACGAAGCAATAAAAAATTCAAAATATTGGTTTAGGGTGATTTCTAATTGGAATCACCCTTTTTTATAGAATTTTAGGATTACATCCTTTATGATTTCTTCTTGTTGAAAATGTGGAACATGCCCGCAATTAGGTATAAATAGAGTTTCTGCATCACATAAATTTTGAATGATGTTTAACTGTTCTTTGCTTCCATATTCATCATCCATTCCTTGAATAGCCAATACAGGACATTGTATTTGTTGCAGTTCCTCATTCATTTCCCATGACTTGAATTTAGGGTCTATCCAGGTATCTGACCAATGATAGAATACCCAATCGGTTTTGTCTCCATGGTATTTTTGAAGTGGTTTTTGGATTTTATCCTGGTATATGGCTCTGATGTTTTTAATTCCCTCAACACTCATATCCTCTATGATGACATGGGCGGCTTCCGAAATCACACTTAAGCATTTTTGAGGATGGTAAGCAGCAAAAAGTAAGGCCATAGTTGCACCATCGGAGTGACCAAATAGATGACATGTTTCTATTTTTAGTTGTTCGAGTAATTGGGGTAGAATAGTATTGGCTTCGTAGCGAACATAATCGTAAGGATAGTTCTCGGGAACTGGTGATGATTTTCCATATCCACTACGGTCGTAAACTAGGATATTCATACCTGTTAACTCCAACAACTCCTTTGGCCAATGCTTCCATTGAGCAACAGAACCTAATCCTTCATGGAGTAATACTAAATATGGATCCTCCTCAGATTTTTTATAAAGCTCATAGTAGATTTTTTGTCCATTTAAATCTTTAAATCCGGATGTTTTCATTCTGCTTTTATTAAATCGCGAATAACGATGCTAGATAAGAAATTCCCAAAAATAGCAGGCATATAGCTGATGGTTCCCACTGTGGTTTTCTTGTTCTGCTCGCCTTCTGTTAAAATTACTGCTGATTCATCAATAACTTCAGGAGAGAATACCACTTGAATACCTTCGTATACACCTAATCTATGAAGTCGCTTTCGGAGAATTCTGGCCAACTTATCATTATAAGATTTCGAAATATCAGCTATTTGAACTTGGCTGGGATCCATTTTCCCACCTGCTCCCATAGAGCTGGCTACCTTTAATCCTTTTTGTTGGCAATGGTAAAGTAAGAATATCTTCGGTGCTAAAGTATCAATGGCATCCACCACATAATCATAAGGATGATCTAATAACTCTTCCATCTTCTCATCTTTTATATACTCATTGATGGTGGTGATTTTTAAATCAGGGTTAATATCTAAAAGCCTTTGCTCCATAATTTCAGCTTTTTCTTGGTCTACAGTGCTCACTAAAGCAGCCATCTGACGGTTCCTGTTGCTTTCAGAAACAGTATCTCCGTCGACAATAGTTACCTGTCCAACTCCAGATCTTACTATTTGTTCAGCAGCATATGCACCCACTCCTCCAAGACCTACAATCAGGACATGACTTTCATTTAATCTCTTTACCTTTTCTTCCCCTAGAAGAAGAGAAGTTCTTTCTTGCCAATTCGACATACTCTAAAATCCTTTTTTAAAAATTGGGGCAAAAATACATTTTTTGTGTTTGATATTTTCCCGATTTAAAAGGGTTGTTGCACAAAACACACGAAGGAGACACAAAACCCACTAAGAAGAGCTAAAAGGATAAATTTCATATATGGGGTTTACCCAATTTTACGTCTTCTATAAGACCATATCATCAACAATACAGCAATAAAAAGACAGAGAATAGCAATTCCAAAGGTGATGGTGTATCCAAATATTTGATAGAAAATAATTCCTACTAATGGAGCAAAGGCTGCTCTAATTCCTGTTAAAGATAGATGGACAGATTGTAAATCGCCTGCATCTTCATCCTTTCCAAAATAGGCTGATCCTATAAACCAAAGTAAGGACATGGTGGCGGCAAAAATACTATGGAATAGGATATAAGCCAGCATCATATAATACAGCTTGATATTCCATAAATCCACAAATGCAGGGAAATATTGGGTTAAGGCCAAAGCCAAAATATACATGAGCATACTGCCAAAAGTAATCACTGCAAATTTTCTCGGATCAATCTTTCCAAGTAATTTTCCGAAGAATGGTAGAATGATAATAGCTAAAATATTGTAAGAGTTTTTGTAGAAGGCCACCGAAGAATAATTCAATTGCAATACCTCATCATAATAGATGGTAATCACTGCAACAGTACTCATAAAAGCAAAACCATAGAGCATAAAACCCAACTCGAAATGCAAATAAGGCCTATTGGTAACTACTAAATTAGTCATTCTTTTTATACTGTCTTTTACGGCTTCTTTAAATGGCTTTTTAATGATGATATCTTTATCGGTATAGGGTATTTTCGATAAAAGGTGTACCGAGGCAATACCAATAATAGCAATGATTGGATAAATCCAAGTGAAAGCATAAGGATCTATATCTAACCACAAACCATAGGCAAAAGTTACCACCAACATCACAATTTTATTTACAGAGGTAGCATTAGAAAACAACCTTCCAAAGTTATCGTGGCTGTAGGTGTTTTTAAGAAACTGATTAATGGTAGGATAGATAATAGGGGCGGCTAAATAATAGGCCAAAAAGATGGCCAAAAAGATCAAATGATAAACAGAATCTCCATCTAATGCCGCTTCGCTACGCGGAAAAAAGAAGAGGAGTACAAGAGGTAGACGAGTCAGAATTGCTGTTGTTCGCAGCATTTTGGCTTTATTCTTGGTTCGCCTAATCAGCTCGTTAATAAAGATTAATCCAATAAAAACCAACATGCTAAACTGGAATAAAATCCCCAGTTGCATATTGCTCCCTTTTAAACTCTTCAGGAAAACAAACTCATTGAGAGCCAGAACACCCAGTACCACTCCTTCTAAAATTGAATAGATAAGGTGAAGCCTAAAAGTATACCTTTCGGCCTGGGTTAGATTGCTTAATTTGAAGCTGATTTTCATGGCGGCAAAGATAGATTTCTAATTCATCATTTCTCAATAAATCTTTCGTTAAAGTTTTCATCCGGAATAGTGCATTTTTCATACTTCCCAAACCAAACATATCTGTTTTTAGCAATAAGCATGTAAAGATAATCTCTAAAGGGCTTTGGAATAATAAAAAGGGCATATAATAGTGGCCATAATCCATCGAGATTTTTGCAGATTTTTAAAACTGCTGTAGATTTTGAATAGATGATTCCATCTTGAATTAAGATGATGGAATCAGGAACCTGGTTTTGAAAGTGAGTAGCAACCTGCTGAAGGTTCTGATAGTTTTGTAATGCCTGAAATTTAAATACTGCTTTTGAATCTCTCTTGATGATAAATTTGACACTTCCATTACAGAGTTTGCAAACGCCATCGAATAGAATAAGAGGAGAGTTTTCATTATGCATTTTGTTACCTGTTTTCTTGGTCAGTTTTTCTTTTTAAATGAATTCCTGAAATTAGCAACAATCCCCCAATGCTCATAAAAACAATACCTAAGGAATTTGAAGAGTCTATTCTTGTAATCGAGAAGGCTACTCCCAAAGCAATGAAAATAATTGCGCCTAAAAATCTTTTTTGCCAGTTGTCTAAGGCTTTCATTAGCTTAGTTTTTATCATAGGTTTTTACACCTATCTTTTTATATTTAGCTAAGTATTTAGTTTTATTTTTTTCTGATCGAGCCCAAATTGCTTCTGGAATAATATACATTTCATATCCTTTCTTACGACCAGATTTTAAGGTGCTAAAGATACAACCATCGGCAATAAGCCCAACAACTAAAAACTGATAGTCAGAGTGCTTTTGTAGAAAGTCCTCTAATCCTTTGGCTGTAAACGAATCTCCTTCAGTTTTAGTAAATATCTGACTGTTTACTACGTTTAGTTGGGCGTCCAAGTTTGGAAAACTAACTGTATCCACCGATTTTCCTTTAAAAGATAATGATAAGGCAAGCGACATATCTTTTATATAGATCACTTTTTCAGGCTCGAATAACTCAATGGCTCCATTTACCTCTTTTAAAAACTCATGATACTCTTCTTCTTCAGCCTCCTCTTTTATTATTTCAAAATCTTGCACATCTACAACCATTAAAAGGAAATTTTCGTTTTGGCTTCTTACAAAGTCGACAATAAAAAAAATGAACGCGATACTAATAAATAGTTTTATCGTTTGCATAGTGTGAAGAATTTGATTCAAAGATAGCTTATATTTATAAATATCAATCATTTATGAGCCAAGAGCTGCGTCTAGGATTTTTTGATAAGTTTAGATCTTCAAAGAGCCGCTTATTTTCGTAATTTTACCCGTTCAATAAAAATCAATAATATGTCAGGACATAGTAAATGGTCGACCATTAAACGCAAGAAAGGTGCTGCTGATGCCAAGCGCTCCAAAATGTTTAGTAAAATTGTTAAGGATATCACTATTGCAGTGAAAGAGGGAGGAAATGATCCTGATTCCAATCCGAAACTTCGTTTGGCCATCACTAATGCCAAAGGGGTGAGTATGCCTAAGGATAATATTCTTAGAGCCATTAAAAAAGGTGACGATAAAGAATCTAATAATTACGAAGAATTAAATTACGAAGGTTACGCTCCTCATGGTATTGCAGTTTTCTTGGAATGCACTACTGATAATACACAAAGGACTGTCGCCAATGTTCGTGCTGTCTTCAATAAATATAGTGGAAGTTTAGGTAAGAATGGTTCCCTCAGCTTTATTTTCGATAGAAAAGGGATTTTTAATATCGAATTGGGCGAATTAAATATGGACGATTTAGAATTAGAATTTATTGATGGTGGCGCGGAAGATATTGAAGTGGAAGATCAACATGTAACCATCACCACTGCCATGGAGGATTTTGGTTCTATGATGAAGAAATTGGAAGAACTCAATATTGAACCAGAATCTGCGGAACTACAAAGGATTCCGGTTACAACCGAAAAGTTAGATGTGGATTCAGCTAAAAAGGTATTGAAAATCATTGAAGTTTTTGAGGAGGATGATGATGTAGCAAATATCTATCACAATCTGGAAATGACAGATGAATTAGCTGAAGCCCTTTCAAAAGAATAAGTCAAAAGCACCCATATGGCTCTCAATTATATTTGGATATTCTTTTTCCTTTCTGCGTTTATTATTGCTCTTATTCGTCTCATTTTTTTTGGCGATACTGAAATATTTCCTGCCTTAATGAACAGTACATTCGTTAATGCCAAAACTGGCTTTGAAATTAGTTTAGGATTGACCGGGGTGATGACATTATGGCTAGGTTTAATGAAAGTGGGTGAAAAGGGAGGAATGGTAGCCATTTTGAGTAAAATTGTTGGGCCATTCTTTAGGAAGCTATTCCCAGATATTCCTGCCAATCATCCGGTAAATGGAAGTATCATGATGAATCTAGCAGCCAATATGTTGGGTTTAGACAATGCCGCAACTCCCATGGGTTTAAAAGCCATGAATCAGTTGCAAGAGTTAAATCCTAAAAAGGATACCGCTTCCAATTCCATGATCATGTTTTTAGTGCTCAATACATCAGGTCTAACCTTAATCCCTATAAGCGTGATGGTTTATAGAGCACAACTGGGGGCTGCAGATCCTTCCGATATATTTTTGCCCATATTATTGTCTACTTTTTTTAGCACTTTAGCTGGGATAATCGCTGTAAGTTTATATCAGAAAATCAACCTCTTCAATAAAGTGATTTTAGCATATATGGGGAGTCTATCTTTAATGATAGCTGGAATTATTTATACATTTTCAGTTTTACCTCAAGAAAAGGTTTCGGTATATTCTTCTGTAACTGCCAATGTGATTTTGTTTTCTTTAATCATTTCCTTCATAGTCTTAGGGCTGAGAAAGAAAATTCATATTTACGATACCTTTATTGAAGGAGCCAAAGAAGGTTTTGGCATAGCTATTAAAATCATCCCCTTTCTAGTAGCAATATTAGTTGCCATTGGAGTATTTCGAGTGAGTGGAGCCATGGATTATTTTATCGATGGAATTGCTTGGGTAGTTCAACTGGCTGGATTGAATACTGATTTTGTTCCTGCTCTTCCTACTGCCTTTATGAAGCCTTTATCAGGAAGTGGAGCCAGAGGAGTGATGTTAGAAACCATGAATACTTATGGTGTAGATTCATTTGCTGGACGATTGAGCTCTACCATGCAAGGTGCCACTGATACTACTTTCTATGTGATAGCAGTTTATTTTGGTTCTGTAGCGGTGAAGAATACCAGATATGCAGTAACAGCTGGTTTAATCGCTGATTTTGCTGGGATTATTGCAGCTATTTTTATTGCGTATTTATTCTTTGGATAAATGAAAGAGAAAGACAGAGCAAATTACTGGAATCAACATTATATAAATCAGAACACAGGTTGGGATATTGGATATGCTTCTCCTCCTATTATGGAATATTTCAGTTCAGTTAGAGATAAAGAACTTCGCATATTAATTCCTGGAGGAGGTTACTCATGGGAAGCTGAACAACTATGGGCAATGGGTTTTCAGAATGTTTTTGTTTTAGATCTGAGTTCAAAAGCATTGTCATCATTCAGAAATAGAGTTCCCGGTTTTCCTAAAGAACATGTTTTAGAGGAGGATTTCTTTCAACATCAGGCACAATATGATATTATTGTGGAACAAACTTTCTTTACAAGTTTTGAACCTGGTTTACGAGAAGATTTTGTTCAACAAGTATACAAGTTATTAGTTAATGGCGGGAGAATGGTTGGGCTACTATTCAATCATCTTTTTTCTTTTGATGGTCCTCCTTATGGTGGAGACGTACAAGAGTACCGTCAACTTTTTAAGCCCTATTTCCATATTAAAACCCTAGAGCCTTGTTATAATTCTATTAAACCTAGAGAAGGCAGGGAGTTATTTATTCAACTATACAAGGAAACGTAATTTCGATGAAATGCCTTAAACGCTAATTAGGTACTGGCAAACATTCATATCCTCCATATTGTCTTACTTGCTTTCATACTTTTGCCTCATGATATTTGGAGTCATTATATATTTTGTGTTGTCTATAGCAATAGCTTTTTGGGGCCATAATAGAACCATAGGGTTTCTAAACAGTCTTATTGTAAGTTTATTGTTGACTCCAATTGCTGGATTGTTAGTTGTTGTGAATTCCCAAAAATTAATTCTGTATCACATAGTGCAACATGAATGCCCAGAATGTGGTTTTAGCTTTGACCAAAACCACGATTCTTGTCCATTATGTTTAAAGCAAGATAAATATGTGGTTCTGAAATCAACAATTGTCCCAACAACTTAATAATAGATATCATGATTTTAACAATAAGCATCGTATTAGTAGTGGTTATTGGAGGCGTGGTGGCCTTCAGAACTCTTAAAAAAGACAATCCCGAATTACGCATCTATCGGAAGCACTACTCTTGTTCCATTTGTGGATCAGAATTCAACCAAACCCTGGATTATTGCCCAGAGTGTGCCAATGACAGACAAACAACTGTTTTACTTCACGAGTTCTTTGTAGAAGTAGACAAGGGCAAGCAAAAAGTTAGATTAACTTAACCTAAAAAACCTTACCAAAGTGGTAAGGTTTTTTTTATTCTCTCATTTCGTTTTCGATTAAACTAAAATCTTACCCGTCATTTCTTCAGGGATATCTAAACCCATTAGAGTTAATAGTGTAGGTGCAATATCAGCAAGCTTTCCATTTTTCAATTCTTTATGTTTTCCATCCATAAGGAAAACGGGAACTGGGTTCATAGAGTGAGCTGTGTTTGGGCTCCCATCAGCATTTACTGCATGATCAGAGTTTCCATGATCGGCTGTAATCATCACAGCGTAATCTAAATTACGTGCTGTTTCAGTTACTTTCTGAACACATTTGTCTACTGTTTCTACTGCTTCTTGAATAGCTTCATAAATACCTGTATGACCTACCATATCAGAATTGGCGAAGTTCAAAATTACCAAATCAGGTTGGTTTTCGTTTAGATCAGAAACAATAGCATCGGTTACCTCATTGGCACTCATGCTTGGTTGCAAATCATAGGTAGCTACTTTTGGCGATGGGATTAAAATCCTCTTTTCACCATCGAATTCTGATTCTTTACCACCTGACATAAAGAAGGTAACGTGAGCATACTTTTCTGTTTCAGCAATTCGAACTTGGCTTTTGCCAGCTTTGCTAATCACTTCGCCTAATGTCATTTTTAAATCATCCTTATCAAATGCGATATGAACATTTTTAAATTTCTCATCGTAACGAGTCATGGTAACATAGTAAAGAGGAAGCTTAGTCATACCTTCTTCTGGCATATCTTCTTGACTTAAAACGGTAGTAATTTCTCTTAATCTATCTGTTCTAAAATTGAAACAGAAAACAACATCATCAGCTTCTATTTTTGCTATAGGCTCGTTATTCTCGTTAACGATTACAGCTGGATCAACAAACTCATCTGTTTTATCTGCAGCATAAGCGGCTTTCATCACCTCCTCAGCAGACTGAAATGCATTACCTTTTCCATTTACAATTAAATCGTAACCAAGTTTTACTCTATCCCATCTTTTATCACGATCCATGGTGTAATATCTTCCACAAACCGTAGCAATTTGAGCTGAGGTATCCTTAATATTGGAATCTAATTCTTGAATAAAACCTAATCCACTTCTAGGATCAGTATCTCTACCATCAGTAAGAGCATGTACAAAAACATCTTTAAGCCCCGCGTCATCTGCCATTTTACATAGCTTCACCAGATGAGCACTTGCAGCATGAACTCCTCCATCAGAAACCAATCCGATGAAATGCATTTTTTTGCCTTTTTCTTTGGCATAAGCAATAGCTTTTACGATTTCAATGTTTTGTTCAATGCTATTGTCTTTTATGGCATTGTTTATTCTTACCAAGTCTTGAAATACAATTCTTCCAGATCCAATATTGAGGTGTCCCACTTCTGAATTTCCCATTTGGCCATCAGGTAAACCTACATATTCACCATCAGTATGTAGAAGAGCTTGTGCAACTTCAGGATTATTGAATAAGCTTTTTGTAAAGCTAGTATTGGACTGGAAAATAGCATCGGCTTTGTCTTTTTTGCCTTGGCCCCAACCGTCCATTATTATTAGTATGGCTTTCTTAGTCATTATTTATCAAATTTTTATGGTTAAAATTTTGGCTGCAAAGATAACTTTTCTAAAAATAACTTTTACTTTTGACGGCTAAAAGTCTAAAAAATACTGTTAATAGTATGAATTCATCCTGGTGGAATAAAATATATACTCCTGTTATAATAGCATTGGTGTTTGTTGTTGGAATGTCGGTTGGTCGTCATTTCTTAAGTGAAGGATCAAATAGTTATAATGGAGGAGTCTCAAAAGTAGATCGCATTCTAAATTACATTGAACGCGATTATGTAGATAGTGTGGATTTAGTCGATATGGAAAAACAAGCCATAAACGAGTTGATTAAAGAGTTAGATCCGCATTCATCCTATATCACACCTGAGAATTATCACTATGTTGTAGATCCACTTTTAGGGAATTTTGATGGTATTGGCATTCAATTTAGGATGATAAGGGACAGCTTAACGGTGATGCTTCCACTTGAAGGAGGGCCATCATTAAAAGCAGGAATTAGAGCTGGAGATAAAATAGTAATTGCTGATGGTGATACTATAGCGGGAATGAAAATGAATTCTGATGATGTGATTAAAAGATTAAAAGGCCCTCGAGGAAGTGAAGTGGATTTGTTTGTTCGGAGAAGTCATGTGGATAGCTTATTACCGTTTACCATTATTCGTGATAAGATTCCAACATATAGTCTTGATGCTTCATTTATGGTAAACGACAGCTTAGGATATATTAAAATCAGCAAGTTTTCAGCCACTACAATTGAAGAATTTGATGATGCTATGGTTGGTCTATTAAGGCTAGGAATGGAAGCACTAATTCTAGATTTAAGAGGTAATAGTGGAGGTTATTTACGGGCTGCAATTGCCATGTCGGATACATTTTTGGAAGACAAGGCTTTAATAGTTTATACTAAAGGGAAGAATCGTCCCGAAAAAAGATATTTAGCAAACAAAAATGGAGCTTTTGAGAAGGGTGCATTGTTTATTTTAATCGATGATAATTCGGCTTCAGCATCCGAAATAGTAGCTGGTGCTATTCAAGATAATGATAGAGGAACCATAGTTGGACGTCGTTCTTTTGGTAAAGGATTGGTTCAGGAACAAATGGATTTTGAGGATGGTTCTGCATTGAGATTAACAGTTGCGCGATATTATACTCCAACTGGTAGAAGCATACAAAGACCTTATGATGAAGGTACAGAAGCCTATTATACTGATCATTATCATAGAATGTTGGATGTAGAAAAGTCTGATAGTATACCAAAATCTGACACTGTAAAATTTGTTACTCCTCAAGGTAAAGTGGTTTATGGTGGAGGAGGAATAATGCCAGATGTTGAAATACCTTTTGATACTAATTTCAATTATTACTTTTATAATAGGGTGATTCGCAATAGTATTTTAGCTGAACAAGCTATCGATTATTATAATCAGCATAGAAAGCAAATTGATGCTTTTGAAAACATGGAAACATTTGCCAAAGATTTTAAATTAGGCTCTTCGGTATACAAAAAGCTCGTAGCAACAGCCAAATCACAGGATATCATTGCAAAAGAAGAGAACATAGATAGAAGTGAAGAAATGCTTTTGAATACTTTTAACGCAGAACTGGCTAGGTTAGCTTTTGGAGAAAAAGCTTATTTCTATGTTTATCTTCAAGAAGATGAAATGTATGAAAAGACAGTAGAACTGCTAGATACATCGTCTCACTAATCAACGTATTCTTTTCTCTTTACGATAACAACTTCTTCGTTACTCAATTCTAAGTAGCCATAATCGTAGCAAAAAACATATTGCTGTCCTTTTTTGGTATGATAAACATTAGTGTGATAAAGGAAATTAAATCCCTCACTAGTCATTTGTCCCTTTGACGATTTCGATTTAGAATATGGACAGAGTTTTGCTAAGATCCTCCGGTTTCTTCTTAAAGTGTTGTTAATGTTTCTAATAAAATTTGTAGAATCGCTATTAAGCTGGTTATTATAGGCATTACGACATAAATCAGAGCAGTATTTCTGATCAGATCGGCCTAATAATTCATAACCACAATTTAGGCATTGGCGTTTTTTATTCATGGATAAATAATTTGAAGCTAAAGATAGATAAAATTTTAGTTAAACCCTTTGTTTTTAAAGCCAATAAACAGCAGATTAATATTTTGAGTTTTGGGAAAATAGACTAAATTTGCCATGTTAAGAGAAAGGATTTATCCACGGAACCCAAACTCATAACCATCAATAAATCAAAATTATAATTTGTATTGAATGAAACGTAAAATTAACTATTCCCTTATTACTGGATTAAAGATAATTGCTATTCTGATTATGTTTAGTTCTTGTATCCCCCAAAAGAAGATTAAATACATGCAACCAATGCATGAAGACAGTACCAATAGAGTTGCTTTTGCAACACCTGCTTATCAGGAATACCATTTAGGTGTTGGGGATAATCTTTACATAAAAGTTAGAAGTTTAGATAGTAAGTCTAACGACTTCTTTAATAATTTAGGGACATCATCAAATAATAGCTCCATGTATAATGATGCTGGGATTTATTTGAATAGCTATAATGTAGATCAAGAGGGTGATATTATTTTCCCTTTTGTTGGGCCTATAAATGTGATTGGCTTGACATTAAATCAAACCCAAGAAAAAATTGCTGTCATCCTTAATGAGTATTTAAAGGAAACAACAATTATTGTAAAGTTGGTTAATTACAACATTACATTTGTCGGAGAGGTAAAAAAACCTGGTGAATACAAAATCTACCAAGACAATATCAATATTTTTGAAGCTATAGCAATGGCTGGAGATATTACAGATTACGGAAATAGAAATGAAGTGAAGCTCATGCGTAAAACCGATAACGGAACGGCGTTACATATCATAGATTTAACTCGTGAAGATATTTTGGAATCTCCATATTTCTATCTAAAACCTAATGATGTAATCTATATTGAACCGCTAAAAGGAAAGCAATTTGCATTCTCAACTTTCCCTTATGCTTTGTTGTTCTCAACTATTACCACTGTTATTGTATTATTAACTTTCTTACAAGTAAAATAAACCCTGTATCGTGAACGAAAATTATAACCCACAAGATATTTATCAAGAAGAAGCCGTAGATTATAAAGCACTATTTTTTAAGTTTTATCGTCATTGGTACTTCTTTGTTGTCACCATATTCATCGCATTAGTTATTGCCTTTCTTTTTAATAAATATACTAAGCCAATTTATGAGGTTTCTACCACTCTTTTGATAGAAGATAAAAGTGCAGGCGATGCACAGTCTTTGCTCGGATTAGGATTTAGGAATAATATGCAAAACCTCGAAAACGAGATAGGAAAACTAAAATCCTATAAACTATCTTACCAAACCATTAAGATGCTCGATTTTGAAGTGTCTTGTTATGGAGAAGAAAACTTTATTTCTAAGGAGCTTTATACCGAATCTCCCTTTAGAGTAGAATATGATGAAACTCATGTACAAACTTTAACTCTAAACTTCAATATTAATATTAATTCTCCGACTGATTTTACATTAGCATGTGATGGTGAGAATTTAGATTTATATGATTATTCCACAGATAAAAAGGTTGAAGATCAGAAACTAAAACTCGTTAGTATTAATGAAAATCATCGTTTTGGTGAATGGATAGAATCAGATCATTATCGTTTTAGATTGATTCTAACACCTAAGTTCGATCCTGAGAAGAACTTGAATAAGAAAATGTATTTCGTTTTTAATAGTACTGATGGATTAGTGGGAAGGTATAAGGGATTTGAAATTGAACCAATCAATAAAGAATCTTCCATTATTGAAGTGAAGCTAAAAGGTAGTAATAAAGATAAATCTGTTGATTTCTTAAATATGCTTA
This sequence comes from Bacteroidales bacterium, assembly GCA_016744655.1. Classification (GTDB taxonomy): domain Bacteria; phylum Bacteroidota; class Bacteroidia; order Bacteroidales; family UBA12170; genus UBA12170. The sequence continues at coordinate 16,547 of JADGDY010000021.1, forward strand.
CTAAAGTATATTTAGATATGGAGTTGGACAAGAAAAACCAAATTGCCAAGCGTACCATTGAGTTTATCGATGAGCAATTGGTCTCTATTACGTCAAATCTTGATTCTGCTGAGTATAATCTTCAGATCTTCAGAACTGAGAATGATGTGATGAATATGGATTTTCAAACTACTCAGGTTTTTGAGCAAATGGCTACACTAACCGAAAAGAAAGCAGAACTTTTATTAAGTGATAAATACTATCAAAGTTTGAAGAGTTATATCATCAAAAATCAAGATAAAATAGATGATATTATTGTACCATCAGCTTTAGGAATCAATGATCCTGTTACCAGTAGTTTTGTTCAGATATTAATCGATCTTTATCAGGAAAGAGCTGAATTATTATATAGCGCCACCGATATTAATCCAGCAGTTATTCAAGTAGATATTAAGATTAATAATCAGAAAAAAGCTTTACTTGAAAACATAGATAACCTGGTTCTGGCTTCACAAATTTCTATTAATGATATTGATGAAAGAATAGACCTGTTAACCAACGAAGTTAATAAACTCCCGCTAACTCAGAGAAAGCTATTTAATATGGAACGACAGTTTCAATTAAGTAATACCATGTATGTTTTCTTATTGAAAAAGCGTTCAGAAGCTCAAATTACTGCTGCTTCTAATCAGCCTGACAATGAAATTGTTGATCAAGCTCGTAAGAGCGCTGGAGGAAGCCCTGTTTATCCTAAGAAATCATTAAACTATTTAATAGCCCTTGTTTTAGGGGTTGTATTACCTGTAGGTTATATCTTAGGTAAAGACTTTATGAATGATAAAGTGATAGAGAGAAAAGATGTGGAAAGTCTCACTAAACTTCCTATCATTGGTCATACCATACATAGTAGTAAGGAGTCGAAAATTGTGGTGGCAACATCCCCAAAATCTTCCATCGCTGAATCTTTTAGATCCATTAGAACAAACCTTCAATATATTGCAAAAGGTAAGGAGCAGCAAACTATTCTGATTACCTCAGATATGGTTGGTGCCGGAAAAACATATTCTTCCATCAATATGGCTTCTATTTATGCCATGTATGGTAAGAAAACATTATTAATGGGTTTTGACCTTAGAAAGCCGAAGATTTATCAAGATTTTGGCTTGTCTAATACTGAAGGTATTTCATCTTACCTCATTAATAAAAGTAGCTTTGATGATATCATTCAAAAGTCATCCATTGATAATTTAGATATTATTATGGCCGGGCCTGTTCCTCCAAATCCGGCAGAGTTAATAGCTTCTAGTAAGACAAATGAATTGTTTGCTCGTTGTAAAGAATTATATGATTATATCATTATTGATACTCCTCCTGTTGGGTTGGTGACAGATGCTTTCCTATTAATGAAGCATACTGATGTAACCTTATTCGTTGTTCGTCAGAACTTCACCCATAAAAAAGTATTTGCGAGTATTATTAAAGATATTGAGCAGAGGGAAATCCCTAATGTAAATATTATGATTAATGATGTTCGCCTTTCCAGGAATGCATATGGCTATGGTTATGGATACGGTTACGGATATGGCTACGGTTATGGATACGGTTATGGATATGGTTACGGATATGGTTATTATTCTGATGATAAGGATATTGAAAAACCAAGTCTCCTAAAAAGAGTATTTCAAAAGTCGTAAGGGCTTTTATGACTAATCTAAAATAAACGAAAAAGGCTGAATCTTAAGATTCAGCCTTTTTTTATTTCCTTCCGAAATCTGCTGGAATTTCTCCCCAGATTTTGGTTTCCCATTTTATTACTTGGGTGGTGTATGTATTTTCATGCAACCAATACAATGCTCTATCTACAAGATGAAATAGTTTTTCTGTTTGTTCATTTCGTGGCAAAGTGGTTTTAATTTGTTTTCTTTTTACCCATGACATAGCTGTTCTTGAATCAGTATAAATGGGCATTGTAAGCTTGTTCTTCTTGAGATAAGCCAAAGCATGAACTAAGGCTAGAAATTCACCTATATTAACAGTAGCTACAGGAAAAGGTCCTAGATGAAAAACTTGGGTTTCGGTATCGGTAAAAACGCCTTGGTATTCCATGATTCCAGGGTTACCACTGCAAGCGGCATCTACAGATAGGCTATATAGATTAGGCTTTTGATCGTCAGGAAGGACAAGTTCTTTAAGGTTTTTCTTTCCTTTTTTTCCAATATAATTGGAAGGATCTTCCCGATAAGCCTTAATGGCTTCTTCTCTGTTATCAAACGATTTATAAATTGGACTGGGGTATCCATTTATATGTTGTTGGCATTCTGCCCAACTTTCATATATACCTGGATGAATCCCTTTCCAAACTACGTAGTATTTTTGCTTTTTTCTTGCCATAAAAATAAGGAACAAAAATAGCTATAAAAGCATTATTTTGTTCCTTATCATCAATTAATTCTTAACAGATTTGCTTTCGCGCCTCTTAGAATTTGTTTTATTTCTTAATTACAGAAATAGTTTTAGTGTTTCCTTGACCAGTTAATTGTACTAAGTATACACCATTATTCTGATTTTGAATATCTAAGTTGATGGTTTGTTCAGAAGAAATAGTTTCATATACTAATTCACCCAAGATATTATAAACACTAATGTTTAATTTAGTTTGTTTACTATTATCAATATTATAAACACCAAAGCCTGGGTTTGGATATACATTTAATCCAACTAATTCCTCTTCATTAACTGAACTAGAAACAGTCCCTGTTAATAATAGGTTATCTAATTCCCATGTAGCAGCTCCACTGGATGTAGAGGTATATTTAAACGCTAAATTAGCAGTTCCTGTATAAGCATCTAAATCAATTTCACCTGAGTTTACATAATCCCAAGATCCACCAGGACTTGCTTCAAAACTTAACTCCACCCATGTAGCGGTATTTACATCACCATCATAGTCAGATGAAATATATAATATCATGGCAGGGCCATCAAAATTCATAGCATTATCAAATGAAAAGGTAATGTTTGAATAGTCATCAAAACTATAAGCTGGAGAAACTAACCAATCTTCATTGTCAAATGCTCCACCATCATAACCTGCCATTTTAGCACAATTACCTGGATTTCCGTAAGCAACAACTTCCCATGCTTGATCACCAGTAACGCTTACAGCAGACCAGTTACCTAAAGTGTTATCTTCGTAGTCAACGAAATCAATAATTGTTACATCAGGCATATTTAACTCTGTTGTAGGAGCACTTCCGTCAGTTTTGTAGTCAATATCAGCACCAGTATTTGTATAAGGGAAAATTGTAAAATAATAAGTTGCAGCAGCTTCAGCTCCAGAAAAAGAAGCAATTTGACTACCGAAAGCAACGTTTAATACAGCACTTCCATCAGAAAGATTTGAATCATCGGCAACTGGAGTTCCATCAACTGGAGCAGTAAAACTAGCAGATGTTGAAACCATTACTAAATAATTCTGAGGAAGTTGTCCACCTTCAGAATCAGTCCAAGATGCATTAGCGGCAGCACCATTAGCGGCAGCAGTAAAAACAGTTGGATAGTTTGCAGGTTCTGGCTTAATAGCATCATCAACGATAAAGCTACAATTGTCTACTAAAATTTCAGCGTCACCATCCCAATTATCATTTACATCATAAAAACGAATTTGATAAGTAGCTTGTGTCGCTCCATCAGGAACCATTCCTTCGTAGCTAATCATTTGCCAAGTATCCATATCTTCGCTATACTCACCATAATAATTGTCAGCGCCTTCAAATAATACAGAAAGGCGAGCTCTGCCAGCTGCATCGTTATCAAACACATATACACTGGTTGCGATAGGATCACCCGCATTCACAGCAAAAGTATTCGACTGTAGGTTCTGGTTGTCTTGGCTTGTGAAAACCACTTGACAGCTAGATGTTCCTTCTTGTACATTAGTGGTGTTTTGTGAGAGTGTGATAGCATCACCTGAAGTAACCCAAGAATCTGGTTGTCCAGCAGTCCAAGTCTCAAAGCCTGGGTTTTCAATAAGATTTTGGGCATTTAATCCCAAGGTAGCTATTAGTAAAGCTGCCCATAAAAAAGTAATTTTTTTCATATGCATTATGTTTAATTTGTTTTAGAAAATATAGCTGTCCCAAAGGTAATAACAAATTGGGACAGCTTGATATTTTTATTGTTTTATAATTCTCATGGTTTTGTATTCACCATCTATACTTAATTGTAAAAGGTAGATTCCACTTTCTTCTCTAGTTAAGTCAATAACTTCGCTAGACAACACTGAGTTGTTTTCATAAACTAATTTACCTAGAACATTATATACCATTACATTAATCTCATTATGAGATGGATTTTCTAGGGTGAATAATCCTGTAGAAGGATTAGGTACTACAGAAATCCTAGATAATGTTTGAGCGGCAATACCAGTGGCAACACTAATATACTCTTCCATAATGATGGTATGGCTTCCAAAAGCATTTGTTACGGTTAATGTCACATCAAAATCACCAGCCATTGAATAGGTAATTGTAGGATTAGGATCTGTAGAGCTTTCAGGAGTTCCCCCTTCAAATGTCCATTCAAAAGTTTCAGCATTACAAGTAGATAATTCGGTAAATTCAACTTGGTCTCCCATACCTATAAATTGCTCGTTGACTGTAAAATTAGCAACAGGAGCAGGAGCAGTTCCAGGAGAACCAAAAATGGCATCACCATTACTATTATCAGCTAAATAATTTACCGATGCATGCCAATTTTCACCAACTGAATTCTCAGCTTCTGGATCACAAATTGTAATGGAAGGACCAGCGCCATCGCCATCCTCTGGCCAAGGAGCCATGTCACTATAATGAACAGAATCTACTGTAACTCCTGTAGCTGAAATAATTTTAATCAACTCACCACCATTACTTAGACTTCCAGATGTCCACTCTAAAGCTGTAACACCTACAGTATTTTGCATAGCATTAGAGTTTTTTGCAACTATTAAGTATTCGTTTGCAGCAATATCCACATTAGTGAAAGTATATTCAATTCCATCGCTGAAGGAATATCCCATTAGGTTTACAATATCAGCAGAGTTATTATATAATTCAACGTACTCCAATGAGTCATCACCAGATTCTGGTGGATTGTACATGATTTCAGTTATTACTAAGTCACCAACAGTTGCAGGTAATACAGTGATATAATCTGTTTTTATCATTTCATCGTCTCCAGCTGTATTCTCAACAAACAAGCTAACATCATATGTGCCTGGTGTACTATAAGTTATGTTAGGATTTTGTAATGAAGAAGAAGATGGAGTTCCACCATCAAATGTCCATTCGTAAGAAACAGGTTCGTTTACAGATAAGTCAGTAAACTGAATACTTTGCCCAACGAAAACAGTAGTAAGGTCAGCAGAGAAATCGGCAATAGGAGCAATAGTAGGATCAATTACTTCAATATAATCAACCATCTCAATGGTATGACTTCCAATATCATTTGTAACAGTTAAGCTCACATCAAAAACGCCTTCTATATCATATGAAACAAGAGGATTCTCATCACTAGATGTATTTGGTGTTCCACCTTCAAAAGTCCATTCTATACTGGTGTAATTACATGAAGAAAGGTTTGTAAATTGAACATCCTCGGTAATAAGTATAGAAACTTCATCAGCAGAAAAATTAGCAACTGGAGCTGGAGCAGTTCCTGGTGAGCCATATATAGCATTTCCATTTGCATCATCTGTTAGATATAAGGTAGATGCATGCCAATTTTCTCCAATTGAGTTTTCAACTTCAGCATCACAAATAGAAATAGAAGGACCGTTACCATTAGCATCTTCAGGCCAAGGTTCAGAAATCCCATAATGAACAGAATCAATTGTAACACCAATTGGAGAACTTAATTTCACCAATTCTCCATTGTTACTTAAACTTCCAGAAGTCCATTCTAAAGCTGTAACACCTAATGTAGTTTGCATGGCATCGGCATCTTTTGCAACCAACACATATGCTCCGCTAGCTAAGTCCATTGTTGGGAAAGTATACTCTACCCCTTCAGTGAAATTATAACCTATCAAATCAACTGTTTCGTCAGAATTATTATAAATTTCTACATATTCCAAAATATCATCACCAGCTTCTGGTGGATTGTACATGATCTCAGTAATTACTAAATCACCTAAAGTTGCTGGAAGAACAGTTATATAGTCAGTTTCTGTTAAATCATCTGACCCACCTCCATTTGTTACCGTTAAACTCACATCGTATGTTCCTGCAGTGGCATAAGAAACACTTGGCGCTTGTATGTTTGAACTAGCAGGAGTTCCTCCTTCAAAAGTCCAAGCATATGATTCCGGATCATTTGTTGAAGTACTATTAAATTGAATACTTTGTCCAACAAAGATTGTAGTTACATCTGCTGTGAAAGATGCCACAGGTGGAATAATAGGGTCTACAACAGTAATATATTCTGTTTTAGTTTCTGTATTAGAGTCTCCATCTTTTGAGATCGTAAGGACTACATCATAAACACCTGCTGTATTATAAACAACATCTTGTGGGTTTTGGCTAGTTGAACTTGCAGGTGTTCCGCCTTCAAAAGTCCAAGCCCATGATGTAGGAGTTCCAGTAGATTCATCTGTAAAGTCTACACTTTGTCCAGTTTCAATGCTGATTGTATTAGCTGAAAACTCAGCATCTAAATCAGCTACGCCACAACTTGCCATAGGAGTACCAAAAATCTCTTGACCTCCTATAGTTGCCAACGATTCTATACTTATACTCCAGTTAGCAGGATCATTATTATCTAAACCTGGATTACAGAAACGTATAGATTTCCCAGTTTCTTTAATCGGCCAAGGAGCAACAACATCATAAGTCACTAGGGTTACTTGTGCTCCAGATGGGGTTAATAAGTTAACACTTTCTCCATCATTTGCTAAACCACCACTTGTCCATTCAAAAGCTGTAATACCAAATGCATCCTGAATTGCTGAAGCATTTTTTGCAATAAGCACATATGCTCCTGCATTAAGCGTAAATGATTCGAAAGTATGAACAACCCCTTCAGTGACTTTAAAGTTGTCAAGCTCTACCGAGGAGTTCCCATTATTATAAAACTCAATATATTCTAATGTATCCGTATTTGGCATTGCATTATACATGATTTCAGTAATCACAATTTCCGGAATAACCACTTCTAAAACATTAAAAGCAGCACTAGTTCCCATTGTTAAACTTCCACCATTAACATCAAGCTTAACACCATTTTCATGAGGACCATAAGTAATACCTAAAATCTCAATAGAACTAGTACCTGAAAGGATAGTTCCTGTAAGGTTACCTCCTAGAGTTTCATTTCCTGTATTTAATGAAATGGTTACATCTAAATCCGCATCAACATTAGCAGCAGCACCAGCAGCATCTAAAGAATTTACAGTGACAGAAAATTCAGTATTTTCATAAACATCGTTTCCCCCATTGATAGCCGTAATATCTAATTTTGTTGCCGGATTGGTTGGTGTACTTACTGTTATATAATCAGTTTTTAATTCTGTATCTTCTTCTGCTCCCTTAGTAACAACTAAAGTCACATCATATGTTCCAGCAGCACTGTAAACGATATTTTCAGGGTTTTCAAGGTTTGAAGTAGCAGGTGTTCCGCCCTCAAAAGTCCAAGCCCATGAAGTAGGAGCTCCGGTAGAAGTATTTGTGAAATCTACATTATCACCCTCCTCTATATTTGTTTCATCTGCTGAGAAATTTGCATTTAAAGAAGCTGCACCGCAGTCTTCTAATGGAGAGCCATATATATCTTGCGTTTCTGGATCTATACCAATTGTGACAAGAAATTCTTCACTAATACTCCAATTTGCAGGGTCATTGTTTACTAAAGTAGTGTTACAAAAACGAATAGATTTACCTGTTTCTGTTGTAGGCCAATCTCCACTAGTTCCATAGTCTACATAAGCAACTACATTCTCTGAAGCATCAGATAACTCAACCTCCTCACCTCCATTGTTTAAACCGCCAGAAGTCCATTCTTCAGCATTTACTCCGAGTATGTCTGAAACAGCATCTGCATCTTTTGCAAGGAGTAAATAATCACCAGCATCTATTGAAACATTACCAAAAGTATGACCAACACCTTTTGACATTGTGTAGTTTTCAAGGTTAACAGCTGAAGAACCATTATTGTAAAACTCAATGTATTCAAGAGAATCTTCACTCCCACCCATTGCTTTATACATGATTTCAGAAATCACTATTTCAGGAACAATAACTTCCAATACATCAAAAGCGTCACTAGAACCAGATGTTAAACTACCACCAGCAACATTTAACACCACACCATTTTCATGTGGGCCATAAGTTATTCCACTAATTGTAATTGTACTTGTTCCAGCTGCGATTGTTCCTGTTAGGGTTCCTCCTAGCGTTCCTGTTCCATTACCCAAAGTTAGAGTCACAGCTAGATCTGCATCAACATTGGCAGCTGCTCCATCTACATCTTGTGCTTGAACAGTAACAGTAAATTCTTGATTCTCATTCACTGCACTCCCACCATTAATAGAGGTGATATCTAATTGAGTAGCTGGGTTTGCAGAAGAAGCTGGATTAATGTCTAAGCTACTTCTACTTGTTACAAAATTCTGATTGGTACTTCCATTCGGATCTGGGTCAAGTGTATTTGGTATCATTATTAAGTCTTGTGCTCCAGAAGGAATAGCTGTTCCTATATAATCAACATTATAGAATGAAGTTCTAAAACTAAAAGAACCCTTGCTACCGTCAGTTATAGAATATATTGTTCCGTTTTCAAAATCTACACCAGCATCAACAAAAGTTGCGCCTTCTACCTTGATTAGCTCTGCTTGATAATCTTGAAAGTCACTTAATAAATCATCTAATGTAACAACTTCAGGTGTTATAGAATTTGCATTTGTTGTAGCGTCTTCAGGATCTGAAATCGGAATGAATTGAAGCATACCTTCGTATTCTTCTAATATTCCTGTAATCCCTGTAATACCATCGTAATCTTCATAGTCTGTTGTGATATTTCCACTAATGTCATCGATTAAAATACCAGCAGTTCCATCTTGTATATATTTTTGATTTCTATATGATTGTTGGTATGTTAATATTACTTCATTTGTTAGGTTATAATAACCTCCAGATGATTGACTTCTTAGCTGAGCAATACTAGACACATTAGTAACAGTTGGAAAATTATATTCCGTAACAGCTATATCACTTGCGTCTAAACCTGCTTTAAAAGCTTTAGCTTTAACAGTGGTGTTTGAGTTGATGCTAAAATTGTTGTTATAAAGATTATCTGTTTCGTCAGGATCGGTTCCATCAGTTGTATAATAAATATTTGCACCATCTGTCGAGCATACCATTGTTACATTAATAGCTTCAAAATAATCACCTGAACTAGGGGAGATTACTGGAGTAGAAACTGTAGTACTGGTTCCATTATGGACAAATGAAAAGTCATCCCAATAGGTAAATGCACCTGAGTATGTCCTCACTTCAAAGTAAAAGTCTGTAACAGTTGCCGGAGCTTCTAATGTTACAGTATATTGTGTCCATAGCCCACCATTATTGTCAAAATATGCATTATTTGGACCCCTTAATTCAGCAGCATGGTCCTCCATATTCCCATCTGCATTTTTCCAGTAACTCCATATTCTTGCATCATCACCATCACTTTCAACAACCTTGTACCATAGTGTTAAAGTGTAAGAATCACCAGCGATAATTCCTCCAATGGTTTGACCAAGCTTTTTTGTACCACCTTCGTGTTTAGCAGAATATGTGCCTCCATGAATAAAATCAGCTCCAGATTCTTTAGTGATATTCTCAGCTTTTGTCCATCCCGTGGGAGAATTATCATCACCCCATAATTCAAAGCCCCCATTAACGAGTACTTCCTGAGCTTTCGTAGACATTCCGATAAACATCAAGAACATCATTAAAAGAGTAGTAAATTTTTTCATCATTTGTATTTTTTATTTAGTATTTGTTTTTATTCTTTCCGTCCTCATTTCTAGTGAAAAGGGCATCAAATTTAATAAAAATTAAGATGCAAATTTATGGGTATATCATAAAACTAAAACGCCAGTGCAAATTCTTTATGAAAAATTAACCTCATATATATGTCATTGCTGTTTGATATGGAGTAATTTATTAAAAAAAAGTCGATTTATTAATGAACAGAGTGCCCATTTATGGGCGGTTTTTAGAATTCAATATTCCGTATACAGCAGTGGTTCAGCAGAATGCGGTTTTAGGCATTTAGATTGCAAGTAGCTGGTAAATTCTTAAAAAATGGATAGAGAGATTTCTAAAGATTATCTTAAAGCGAAAAGGAAAAAGCAGATTATTAAATTTTCAATAATTATATTGGTGATAACAATTCCTTTATTGTTGATAATTGATCAGCTTAAACCTTCTGTTGAACTAAAGAAAGTGCTTTTAAGCACCGTTGATATTGGAGAGGTAGAAAACTCTTTTGCCACCAATGCTATTATTGAACCCTATTATCAAGAACTGTTAACCTCCTCAATTTCTACAGAAATATTAGAGATTAAACATTATCCAGGAGATATGGTGGGCCCTGAGGATACTCTTTTTATTCCCAATGTGGAAGACCTAAACACACAAATACTACAAATTGAAAGAGAAATTGCCTTAAAACACAATAGCATTCTCAGAAGCCAAGAAGAACTGAAACAAAAACATAGAGCATTAAAAAACAACCTAAAAAAAGACTCCATTCAGCTACAACAATTAGAATCGAACCTTGAAAAAGAAAAATACCTTTTTAGTATTGGAGGAGGCTCTCAACAAAAAGTTGATCAAGCTCAAATAGATCATCAGCTTTCAACCATCAATCGCGATAATCAGAAGAACGAGTTTGAATCGTTTAAGAAGTTGCAAAAGCTTGATTTGGAGCGGATGGAGTTGGAGTTGCAAGTAAAGAAGCAAGAAAAGGTGAAATTAGAGAGTTTGATTAGTCAAGCATTTGTTCAGCCTAAAATAAATGGAATCATTACTTCCATTTTGGTGCAACCAGGTGAGCATGTGAGCGAAGGCCAGGCTTTAGCGCATGTGGCTGATGCTGAAAGATTCAGAATTGAAGGAAGCATTTCCACTCGTTATGCCGATAAGGTATATGTTGGGCAGAAAGCATTAGTTAATATCAACGACAGCCTACTCCAAGGGCTCGTTACCGCTATTTCACCATCAGTTGATAATGGAAGCATAGATTATACAGTAAATCTCAAAAAATCCAATCACAGACTCCTCAAAGCTAAACTTAAAGTGGAGGTTAGAATTATTATTTCGGAAAAAGAAAACTCGCTACGTATTGCCAATGGAGATTATTATTTTGGACCTGGATACACTGAGTTATTTGTAAAGAATGGTGACCAATTGGAAAAGAGAAAAGTAAAATTAGGAGGAGCTAATTTCGAATATGTGGAAGTTATTTCGGGATTAAAAGAAGGCGAAACTGTAATCACAAGTAATGCCTTTATCGAAAAGTATAAAAAGTATAATTCTTTATCATGGAGCGAATAATCAAACATATCGGTATCATCGGAATGATGATTCTTAGCTGTTTTAGCACTAAGGCTCAAGTGATTTTAAGCCTTGATGAAGTAGTAGAGATAGCCAGAACAGAGAACTTGAGTGCCCGAAAAGCCTTTGTAAGTCAAAAGAATGCTTATTGGAATTGGCAAATCCATCGCTCCAACTTAAAACCTCAATTGAAGCTTGATACACAAATCACCGATTTTTCAAAAGGAGTTACCCCAGTGAGTCAGGAGGATGGAAGTATTGCCATTAAAACCATCAATCAGAATTCCAGTAATGCCAACCTTTCTTTACTTCAGCCTTTGCCATTTATTGGTGCCGAAGTATTTATGAGTTCCTATTTATACCGCTTCGATAATTTCAGTTCAAAAACCCACAGCTATAGCTCTCAGCCATTGGAAGTAGGAATCCAGTTACCAATATTTCGTTTTAATCAATTGAAATGGGACAAGAGAATAGAACCTGTTTTATATGTAGAATCACAGAAAGAATACGATAGAAACCTCGAAATGTCTGCTTATGTAGCTGTCGATATGTTCTTTCGGAATTTAAGCGACCGACATGAGTGGACCATGGCCAATGCCAATATGGAGATGAATACCGAATTATATAGGATTACCGAGGAAAGATTCAATCAAGGCCAAATTTCAAAGGACGAATTATTACAAGTAAAACTGATGCAAGTAAATGCTAAGAAGAGTTTGAAAGCCGCACAGGTAAGAATGGAAAATTCAGCATTACAATTGCTTACTCATCTTTCTTTGGGAGAAATAGATAATTTTCAACCAAGTATTCCTCCTTCCATTCCAAATGTTGAAATCGTTTCTGAGGAGGCCATTAAATATGCATTAGAACATAATCCAGAAAGTCTTGCTTTTAAAAGAAGATTGCTCGAAGCTGACCAAGAAGTGGCAAGAGTAAAAGGAGCAACTGGAGTAAATGGAAGCGTATTTGCCACAGTTGGTTATGGTTCTAATTTCGATGAATTACCCCAATGGAACGAAGATTTAAATCAGCATGCTAGCGTACAAGTTGGACTCTCCATTCCTATTATCGATTGGGGAAGAACCTATGCTGCTCGAAAGCAAGCTTCCATGAAAAAGGAATTGGAAGAAACTTCTGTACTTCAAGAACAAATAGACTTTGAAAAAGAAATCATCAGCTTGGTAAATGTGGTAGATATGCTCAAAGAAAATATAGAAGTAGTAAAAGAAGCTGAAATGATTGCTCAAGAGCGATATGAGATTGCCTACAAAAGGTATATGGCTGGTGATTTAAGTGTATTAGAATTAAATATGGCTCAAAGCGAAAAGGATTTTGCAAGTCGCGATTTATTATCTGCAAAAGGAAGTTTCTGGGTCAATTATCATCGCCTCAGAATGATTACCCTCTACGATTTCGTCAATCAGAAAGCATTAGTTACTCAAATAAATACAGAACTATAAACTAAAATATATGATACAATTAAAAAGTGTTCAGAAAATATATCGAACCAGAAATATTGAGACCATTGCCTTGGAGCAAGTGGATTTGGAAATAAAAAAATCTGAATTTGTTTCCGTTATGGGGCCTTCAGGATGTGGCAAGAGTACCTTGCTAAATATTATGGGATTATTAGACAAACCTACAGAAGGTGAAATTAGCATTGCTGACACTCAAATTCTGGGTCAAAAAGACAAGAAATTAGCGCATTTCAGAAACGAAAAGATTGGATTTATCTTTCAGCGCTTTCATTTGATTAATTCTCTTAACATCATCGATAATGTGGAATTGCCTTTGCTATATCGTAATATTTCCTCGTCACAACGTAGAAAAATAGCGCAAGAGACTCTCGAAAAAGTTGGTCTTTCACATAGAATGAAGCATTTCCCATCTGAGCTTTCTGGAGGGCAATGCCAAAGAGTAGCCATTGCGAGAGCTATTTCAGGTAATCCAGATATTCTTTTGGCCGATGAGCCCACCGGTAATTTGGATTCTCAAATGGGGCATGAAATCATGGAGATTTTACATCAACTCAATACCGAGGGCAAAATGACCATAGTAATGGTGACTCACGATGAACATTTGGCCAAGCAAACCAATCGCATCATCCGTTTCTTCGATGGTAGACAAGTCAACTAAAAATTGGAGTTATGTGGAAAACAAGTTTTATACAGTTTTTGAAGATTATTCAGCAGAATAAGTTCTTCACGTTTTTGAATCTTTTTGGCGTGAGTATCACCATTATGATTATCCTCATTGCTGCCATTAAGATAGAATCAACCATTAGGCCCGGCGGACCTGAAAAGAATAACGACAATATGCTATTTATTAAAAACGAAGTAGTGGTGGCTGAACAACATATGTCTATGGGAGGTTTGAACTTTGCTATAGTTGAAGATTATTTGGCAAAGATGAAAAGCCCTGAAGCGATTGCGTTTAGTAGTCATACACCATGGAGTTTCTTTGGTGAAAATGGAGTTGAAGAGTTTGATGTCAGAAATGTAAACGCTGGTTGGTGGCAGGTTTTTGACTTTGAATTTGTAGAAGGTAGAGGTTTTAACCTGAAAGAAGTAGAACAAGGTGCCTCATTAATAGTTATAGATGAGAAAGTGAAAAACAGATTTTTTCAGGAAAAGAAAACCATTGGTGAATTGATAGAAATTGCAGGAAAATCTTACAAGATTTGTGGCGTAGTAAAAGAAGTGCCCAGCAATTGCATGCAAGCCCATGCTAATGTTTTTATGCCATATAGCTTACTAGAGGGGCAAGGTAGAGATTTGATGCAGCCTGGGGATTACACTGTGATTTTTTTAGCTAGAGACAATAGTAATAAAGATGAGATTAAAGCTGAAGCAGAGTCTATAAGAAGGAAAATAGAACCTTTATTAGATGAGGGGTTCGAATTATATTTAGGAGGTCCTGATAGTCCACTTTCTTATTATTTAACAGGGTGGACTAATCCACACGAATATCAAGGAAATGCTCGGGAATTATTGATTCTATTTGCCAAGTTTCTACTGATTCTGTTCCTCCCTGCGCTTAATTTGGTCAGTATTCAATTGATAAGGATTCATGAAAGATCTGAGGAGATCGGAGTAAGAAAAGCATTTGGAGCAACTAGAATAGGTTTGATTAAACAGATTCTTTATGAAAACACATTGCTCACATTTTTAGGTGCTGTTTTAGGTTTAGTCTTTGCAATTATCTTGGTTTATGGATTCGAAAGTGCTTTAAAAAGCACTTTGTTCAGTGATGCTGGAAATAACGTAAATATTCAATTAAACTTTGGGTTATTTTTGATCAGTCTAATAGTTTCATTAGTGCTTAGTTTATTGTCAGGAATGATTCCGGCTCTAAAAATGTCAAAGGTAGAGGCCATAGATGTTTTAAAAGGAGGTGAATTATGATAAAGCATAGTTTTAAATTAATCTGGAATCAAAAACTCAAGAACACCTATATTATTTTGGAGCTCTTTTTCTTGTTTGTCATTTTGTTATTGAGTTCAATATACATGCTAGAGAAATACGAGCTCTTTAAAGAGGGCACGGGTGCTAATATTGACAATATGTTTCATATGCGAATCAATCAGAAGGACTTTAAAAGGGTTGATTATGTTGATCGTTTATCAAAGCTTAGAGCAGAAATTATTTCAGATCCAACTGTTGAAGAAGTATCCTACTCTTATAATGCCATTCCATATATATGGTCTATGAATGTGAACACAAGTATCTATGATAGTACTTATGTTGGAACTGTATTGCGGAATGTGGATGAGAATTTTGGTGAGGTTTTTAATCTAAGAATAATAGCTGGAACCTGGTTTGAAAATGATTACCTTAGTGCTAACCCCCCAATAGTTATTGATAGATTATTGGCAGAAGGACTTTTTGGAAGCCCTGAAAATGCCATTAATAAAACACTTGAAAATAATGGAGATAAACTGGTAGTTGGAGTTTATGAAATGCTTAAGCGAAATGAATATGAGGATAATCGAGCCTCGCTTTGTTCACCTATGGATTTCACTAAAGCTTATGCTGTAGATATGGTGGTGAAGTATAAAGATGGTGAGCCGGCCAAACCTTCTCAATTGGCAAGAATTATTCATCAATATTTTAGCAAAGACGATTTTGCCATCCGTTATGCTTCTACTATGCATGCTAAAAAGCAAGATGTGGTGGCTGAAACCAATATCGAAATGACCATGGTGGGTTTCTTTGCTGTGTTCTTGATTGTGAATATCATTTTAGGGATGATTGGTATTTTTGGATATAGTGTAAAGCGAAGAAAAGGAGAACTAGGGATTCGTAGGGCAATGGGCTCAAGTGCTCAAAAACTCCATTTACTTCTATTACTAGAATCTTGGTCTTTAACGCTCTTGGCGCTCATTCCTGCTGTTATTCTTATGATACAGATTCCTCTGCTCGATTTATACCCTATTGCTAACCACATCTTTCTACAAGCACTTGGTTTAAGTGTACTATTGATATTCGTTTTGGTAAGTATTTCGGTATATTATCCTGCATATTTGGCTTCAAAAATAGAAGCTGCAGAAGCATTATCTGAGGAATAAATAAAAAGTATGAATGAGAGATAATTTGAGTTTGGAAGAAATTTAATAGCGCTTTAGGCGCGTCATATTGTTATCATGGTGCGAAACAAAGTGGAGCACCATGATAACAATGCAGTTTGTTTTAAAAGAACCGCCAGATGATAGGGTTAGAATCAAACAGAAAGACACGCGGTGATAAAAAGTGTATTAAATCGCCGGAAGTCATACTGATGTTATAATCAGCAGAACTTTTCGGCTGAGCAATAGGGGAGTGATTTAAAATCAACTTTAGACCATTTTTAGAGCAAAAGATTGCTCCTTTGTTAAGACAAAACGGAGCTTTGTAACGGTCTTAATTTTTAATTAATTTAGCCTGACATTATGAGTATATTAATCATAGACGACGATATAGCAGTTTGCACCTCTTTAAAGCTACTTTTAAAGCAGGCCAAATATGAAGCACATGCCTGTTATCAACCTGGGGAGGCTCTCCAATGGCTGCGCCAAAATAGTCCAGAATTAATACTCATGGACATGAATTATTCCATAGAAACCAGTGGACGAGAGGGTTTAGAATTGCTGCAAAAAGTGCGGATATTTCATCCTCTGGTTCCTGTAATTTTGATTACGGGTTGGGCGAGTATTGCTCTAGCCGTGGAAGGAATTAAAAATGGAGCTTCCGATTTTGTGAGTAAACCCTGGGACAATGATGGGCTTTTGCAATCCATAAAAAGCAATATTCAATGGGCTAAAATAAATATGGAAAGTGTTTCTAATAATCGCAAGGAGTTAAATCAGCAATTCGATTTGGGAGAAATTATTGGTGAACATGAATCTTTACTTGAAGTTTTGTCAATTTCGGGCCGAGTAGCTAGTAGTGAAGCCACCGTTTTGATTACCGGAGAAAGTGGAACAGGTAAGGAGTTGATTGCAGAGGTGATTCATAATAACAGCAAACGAAAATCTAAAGAATTTATAAAAGTAAATCTTGGAGGAATTTCCGAAAGTTTATTCGAAAGCGAAATGTTTGGCCACAAAAAGGGAAGCTTTACCGATGCTATTGCTGATAGAAAAGGTCGTTTTCAAATGGCTGAAGGAGGCACCATATTTCTCGATGAAATTGCAGAGCTTTCTTTAGCTTCCCAAGTGAAGTTATTGCGAGTATTACAAGAAAGAACCTATGAGGTTTTAGGGGAGAGTTCGGTGAGAAAAGCCAATGTGAGAGTGATTTGTGCCACCAATAAAAATCTAAGTGAAATGGTACAGCAGGGTAGTTTTAGAGAAGATTTATACTACCGAATTAATCTCATTCATATCCATAATCCAAGCCTGCGGCAACGTGTAACTGATATTCCTCTTTTGGCAAAATACTTTGTATCGCTTACTTGTAATGAAAATGAGCTGAACGAACCAAAACTAACAAAAGAAGCACTTTCTTTTTTAAAGCTTCAGAATTTTTCTGGAAACATTAGAGAACTGAAAAACTTGATGGAAAGGTGTGTGCTAATGAGAAATAAGTCAGAATTGGAACAAGCCGATATTGAGAAATATTTGGACAAATTAGAGCCCCTAAGTTCAGCTGGGGGATTAAAGACTTTGAACCAAATAGAAAAGGAAGCCATCATTAAAGCAATGGAAGTATATAGTGGAAATGTTTCACGAGTAGCTAGGTCCTTAGGATTAAGTCGAGGTGCCCTATACCGTCGTTTCGAAAAACATGATATTCCTTATGAGCATTAAATGGAAATTCATATTCTGGGGCTTGTTGTTTTATCTTTCCACAGGCTTTCTTTTATATCATTTGCTTGATGTGAATAAATGGTATTTTGTAGCTGGTGAGGTTTTACTTTTACTGTCATTGGTTTTGTTTATTGTGCTTTATAACCAGTTGGTAAAACCCATTGAGACCATTAGCTCTGCCATTCATTTACTAAAAGAAAAAGATTTTAGTACTAGACTGAGTCCGGTAAAGCAAAAAGAAATTGACCTGCTTATTGAGGTTTATAACAAGATGTCGGAGCAATTGCATTTGGAACGTGTGGAACACGAAGAGAAAAATCTTTTTCTGGATAGGTTAATAGAAGCCTCACCTTCCGCAATTTTGATTTTGAACACCGAAAATGCAATAGAAAGAATGAATCCGGCTGCTTGTCAACTCTTTCAACTCTCCAACGAAAAGTTTTCTATTCTAGAATTTCCTCAGCTCCCTCCTCCATGGCCCGAAAAGCTAAAAACATTAGGAGAAGAGGGTTTCTCTAGTATTAAGCTTGATGGAATTAGAAGATTCAAAGCCAGCTATAATACTTTTATGGATAAAGGATTTTCTAGACCATTTATCTTAATTGAAGAAATGACTAGAGAATTGGTACAAGCAGAAAGACAGAGTTATGAGAAAGTCATTCGGATGATGTCTCACGAAGTGAACAACTCGGTTGGAGCAGTAAATTCTGTTATGCAATCGGTATTGGGGATGAGTGACCAGTTGGACGAGAATATCAGAGTAGATGTGGAGCAAGCGCTTCAAATCTCCATGGACCGTAATAAGAGTTTGAACAGGTTTATGGCCAATTTTGCTGATGTGGTCAAACTTCCACTTCCACAAAAAAAGGAAGTAGAGGTTTCGGAGCTTATTAAAAAAGTATTGTCATTATTCAATACCACTTTCCAATCTCATGAAATACAAATCATAGAAAAAACATCTCCACTAATCATAAAAGCCGACGCTGACCAAATGGAACAGGTATTGGTGAATATCATTAAAAACAGTGTGGAAGCTATCTCAAACAAAGGAATAATTCAAGTAAAAATTAAAAGCAATAGCCTTTCTATTTTAGATAATGGAGGAGGCTTTAGTAAAGAGACAGTGGAGAAGCTTTTTACTCCATTTTATTCATCAAAACAAACAGGTCAGGGAATAGGATTAACCTTAGTACGTGAGATTTTAATCAATCATGGATTTTCCTTTAAGCTCCATCGAAAAGACAAGGTTTTTACTGAGTTTTTGATGGTTTTTGGGGAATAAGAAAAAAAGAATTCATCAACCTCTCAACAAATTAATCACCTCCACCACATTTCGAGTTCCTGTTTTCTGGTAGATATTACGGCGGTGGGTATCGATAGTATGACGACTTAGCTTTGTTTTCTCTGCCATTTCTTCAGAGGACAAACCCTGACTCATTAAACTAATCAACTCCTCTTCTCGTTTACTAATTTCAAAACCTTGGAGGATTCTTTGATTAAAACCTCCTCTATTTTGGTTTTTATATCGTTCAATGGCTTGTCCTAACTCCTCCACATCTACTGGTTTTACCAAATAGTCGAAGGCATTAGCTCGGAGTGCTTTTACCGAGTACTGTAGATGTCCTGTCACAAAGATAATCTCACCTTTAAAACCTTTGTCTTTTAACTGGTCTGCCAAATCCAAACCTGTAATTCCAGGCATTTCCACATCAAGAAAAAGTATTTTAGGGTTTAAGCGTAATACTTGAACAAGTGCAACAGAAGGTGAAGATGCCATACCCATAACTTCTAAATCATCCGAAAAGAAATTCTCGATAACTGTATTGATTCTATCGCGCCCAGCAGCAGAATCATCAATAATAAAACAAGGAATGCGCATAAGCGTAGAATTTATGTAACAAATCTAAGAAAACATTTGTAATACTCAAAAATAAGTAGTCGCAATACTTAATTATAGCTATTACTATTCCAAAGCCTTTTGTAATATTGCTTAATAATAGATAGGTAATGTTGATAGATATGGTTTCCCACTCGCATCGGAGATTATGTTACATTGAGGATTTTGATTGATAAGAGGTGTTTCTTGGGAAATGCCTCTTTTTATGTCTACAAAGAAAGGTCATGAAGGTAAACATAGAAGTAAGCGATGTCATCCCTTTTTTAAACCCAAACGTCCACCAAAGTTCCCACAACTAAGGAACCTTCCAATACATCCTCCACCAAATAAGAAATATCCCCACCATGCAGTTTATTATATCCAGTAATAATGGTTTTCACTATTTCCAGACCCTTGCCAGTATCGGTGGTTTTAAGCTCTTTTGACTTTGCTCGTCCTACTCCATTATCTTGAATACTAATTTTTACTCTTTTTAGCTCTTTAGAAACTATGACCCTTAATGTTCTATTATTAGCTTTTGGCCTTAAACCATGCTTGATGGCATTTTCTACGAAAGTATATATCAAAGAGTGAGGAATTTGAATTTTATCCCCCTCCACATTTTCATCTATGTTTATTCTATAATCCAACTCACCGTCCATCAGTTGTTTTTGAAGCACCAGATAATCTTCTACAAACTCTATTTCTTCTTCGAGGCTGGTACTCACTTTATCAGCATTCATCAAACCTCTACGCATTAATGCTGCAAATTTACCCAAGTAGAATATGGCCTTTTTCTTATCCTCTTTCATAAATAAATAGCCAATATTGTTTACTGTGTTGAGTATAAAATGAGGTTCCATTTGCTTTTTCGACAAAGCCATTTGTTGTTGCATTAATTGCTTTTCGGTTTCAAAACGCTTTTGGGCTAAAATATTCTGTGCTTTCTGAAGCAACCAAAAAAACAAGAAAATGAGAGAGAAAGCGATCAAATAAGCTAAGAAGCGCAAAGGATAAAATGGATTTTTGTCATATTGAATTTGAATAATTCTTTCACTTGTAGAAATAACTAAATTTGATGGATCTGATACTGTGGGCTTTCTTGTAGAAAACCTATAACTATATGAGCCTTTTAAACTTGGAATCTCTAACAATACTGGATCATCCAATTTGCTTGAGTAAATTAAAAGCCCTCTTTCTTTTACCTCTACACTTAAAAATAGTTCCTTAAGTCCATCTCCATCAATATCGAGAAAATTATAATTATGTTGATTTTGTATGGCAGTACTAATAGTTTGTTCGTTAAACAATTCCATTTTTAATGTGGTATCTGTTATATATATGGAGCCTGTTTCATCGATTAAATAAATATGCTTACTATGTTCTTGAGGAGGATTTATAAAATCGAGGATACCAGATTCTTCTGTTATTATTGTACGCTGACTCACTAGAGTCCCCTTTCTATTGAATAGCAAAAGTTGATAAGACCCATCACCATTTTTTGAGTTTTCACAGAAATAGCCACATGCTATATAGTTTCTATCACCTATGTTTACAGGAACCGGTCTAATATATGATCCAAGTCCACACTCAAATTCAATTGGAGGAAAGAGGAATTCAGAACGAGGAAACAATTGATGAACCATAAGCCAAGTACTACTATCAGTATAAGGCATTGGATAATGTATATTTTCGTGGGCAGATACTCTACCCAAAACCTCCTCAACACCATCACCATCCAAATCTTTAAAATGTAGAAATGAAGACAAACCTGCTGCAGTTTCAGGGGAAGAATACAGGGAGTCGTTATGCACATCATAGGTGAATACTTTTCTTGGAAATTTTGAATAGCCCCCATATAATACAAACACAAAGTCCTCAAACCCATCATTATTTACATCGATAAATTTTCCTCCAACATAATCAACATGAACTCTATCTATATCAAAAACACCAACTTTTGCAATAAACCGATCTTCTCTCAGAACCTTTTGTTCTTCATAAGGGCTAATTACACTTAAAAGCAAAGAATCCTCCTCAACATGTAGACAATAAATCTCATGATTGCTATTATGATTATAATCTCCAATAATCACTCTATGCTTATTGAGCCATTTTCCTTTAAAGTTCCATTGTCCCAGTATATTTCCATCTGAATTTCGAATATAAAAAGACGCTACTAAGCCTCCATTATATCCTTTATAGATAAGCTCTTCAGGTCCATCTGAATTTAGATCATAGTACCTCCTAATATGCTCATTACCTGTGGTAATAGACGAAACCACCTCAGCTTCATATTTTTCAAAATAATTAGGGCTAAGAATAATTAATAAAAGAAAAGTGTAAATGGATAACGCAAGAGGGTTTATCAGCCAATAAATTTTAGGTTTTTTAAATAGGTTTTCTTTCATTTCACTCTAATTACAAATGAATAATCACTTTGGTTCCAGAAACATCAGCCCCTTCCAATACATCTACCACCACATAAGATATATCCCCACCATGCAGTTTATTATATCCAGCAATAATGGTCTTCACTATTTCCATTCCTTTACCAGTATCGGTGGTTTTGAGTTCTTTTGATTTTGCTCGCCCTACTCCATTATCTTGAATACTAATTTTTACTCTTTTTTGCTCTTTAGAAACTATAACCCTTAATGTTCTATCATTAACTTTTGGCCTTAAACCATGCTTGATGGCATTTTCTACGAAGGTATATATCAAAGAGTGAGGAATTTGAATTTTATCCTCCTCCACATTTTCACCTATGCTTATTTTATAATCCAATTCTCCATCCATAAGTTGTTTTTGAAGCACCAAATAATCTTCTACAAACTCTAATTCTTCTTCAAGACTTGTACTCGTTTTGTCTACATTCATTAAGCCTCTACGCATTAAAGCGGCAAATTTACCCAAGTAGAATATGGCCTTTTTCTTATCTTCCTGTAAAAATAAATAACCAATATTATTCACGGTATTGAGCATAAAGTGAGGTTCCATCTGTTTTTTCGATAGAGCCATTTGTTGTTGCATTAATTGCTTTTCGGTTTCGTAGCGGCTAGACACAATGGCTCTTTGAGCTTTCTGAAGCATCCAAAAAAGAAAAAACAATAACAAATAACCAAGGAAATATATAGGATATTTCAATAAAAGATAAGGAGACTTTCTATATTTTATGGTATACATTAAATTATCTGCTTGTAGAATCAACAAAGGAGATTTTTGTGTTCCATCATCAAGAATACTTATATGCCATTCAGAGATCCTCTTTTGATTAATAAGATCAATGAATATGGGATCTGTTAAATTAGATCTATAAACCATCACTTTTTTTGTTCTTATATCATTTCCCATAAACAACCTTTCGGGTTCGCCATCGCCATCAATATCTAATCTTTCTTCTTGAAGTGATTTTAATAAAACAGGATGTTTTGGTTCATCATATAAATGAATAATTAAGTTAGTATCACATATAAATATTTGTCCTTCCTTATTTACTAAATATAAATTATCATCATTTTCATCATATTGAGGAAGAAATTGCAAACTACTATGTTCCTCATTAGTTATTTGCTTCTCCTTCAATAATCTCCCTTTATTATCAAATAGTTTCAAATATCGGGAATTGGATTTCACTAGTTCCTGCTGACTAGAAACAAAAGCAGCAATTCTTTTCTTTTTATTTATTATATAAAAGTATGAGACAACACTAGAACCTATTCCTACACCACATTCTACAGGTGGAAATAAATAATTTAAATCATTTTTGAAGTCCAAAACAACCAACCAAGCTTTATTATCTTTATATGGAATGTCATAATGGATATTCTCAGCGGCATAATTATCTCCTGTAACTTCTGGAATTCCATCATCGTTTAAATCTAAGTATTGTGCATTATTGATAATTCCTGTTCCACTCAAAGGCGAAGTAATAAAAGTATCTTGAACCAAGTTATACAGAAACGTGGCTCGGGGATACTTTGAATAGCCACTGTACAAGGTATATACAAATTCACTAAACTGATCACTATCTATATCAAAAAATTGACCATCAACCTGAAGAACATCCGATAGTCCGTCATTATATACTCCTGCTTTTGAGAAATATTTATTCTCTATTTTAACGCCCTCATTTAGTAATAGTTCATTCACATTTAGAAATAAGGAATCATGATCCTGTGTAATACAA
>JADGDY010000022.1:0-5937 GCA_016744655.1 Bacteroidales bacterium
CACAAAGATAATAAATACTCATGAAATCTCCTAATTTTACGGTCAAAAACATCACCATTACCTGCTGATTTCCAAATAGTTAAAAACCGAACTCAGGTTAGTAAATATAATATGGTGAAATAAAAAAACAATCTTATACAAACGTAGATCCTCCGCAAAATTTATAAAGATTCCCGTAGGAATGTCTAAACCGCCTTATGTCAAGGTTGTTAAATGAAGCGAATATCTTGTAGGAGTAAAAAACAATTTTGTTTGACGCTCGTTAGTGACAATTTGTAGAATGTCACTAAAGATTTGGTAACCATATTATGAATTTTTTCAAACTCTTGGTAAAAATAAAAGCCTACTCTTTTGAGCAGGCTTTCCAATCTATATTTTTACATCGATTAAAGAATCAACATGGCATCGCCATAGGTGAAGAAACGATATTTTTCTTTTACTGCTTCTTTATATGCTTCCATTACAAAATCGTAACCACCAAAAGCACTAACTAACATTAACATGCTAGAATATGGTAAATGGAAGTTGGTTACCATACTATTGGCGATTTTGAAATTATATTGAGGGAAGATGAATTTGTTAGTCCATCCAGCGAAAGGCTTTAAATGTCCACTAATGCTAGTAGAAGATTCCATTCCTTTCATAACTGTTGTTCCGATTCCACAAACTTTTTTCCTAGCATCAATAGAGGCATTTACTTGATCAGCAGTAGCTTCACGAATAAATAATTGCTCACTATCCATTTTGTGTTTGGTTAAATCTTCTACTTCAATGTCACGGAAGTTACCAAGACCAGCATGTAGAGTTAGTTCAGCAAAATTAACACCTTGTAATTCGAGGCGTTTCAAAATTTCGCGACTAAAATGTAAACCAGCAGTAGGAGCTGCAACAGCGCCTTCATTTTTAGCGTAAATAGTTTGATAACGTTCGCTATCTTCTGGCTCAATCGGACGATCATGAATTTTTGGAAGTGGAGTTTCTCCTAATCTTTTAATGGTCTTCTTGAATTCTTCGTAAGGGCCATCGAATAAAAATCTAAGCGTACGTCCACGACTTGTGGTATTGTCAATAACCTCGGCTACTAATTCGTCGTCACCGAAATATAATTTATTTCCAATTCTAATTTTACGTGCAGGATCTACTAAAACATCCCATAAACGAGACTCTTGATTGAGTTCTCTTAATAGGAAAACTTCAATTTTAGCACCTGTTTTTTCTTTTTCACCATAAAGGCGAGCAGGAAAAACTTTTGTATCGTTCAAAACAAAGATGTCTCCATCTGAAAAATAGTTCAACACGTCCTTAAACATCTTGTGTTCAATAGTTTTTGTCTCACGATTCAAAACCATTAAACGCGATTCATCTCGGTTTTCTGTTGGATGTGTGGCAATAAGTTCCTTTGGTAAATTAAATTTGAATTTGGATAACTTCATTCTAGAGTTTTAAATTGCTATAAGATGATACTTTGTGTCCCCTAAAAATCACTAACTTAGGGTTTGCTCAAAAAAGGATGCAAAGATAATACAAAAACACGCCTTTGTCAAGGCCTTAAATGGTTTAAATTGAAGCTTTTGAATAATTGAGATTATTCTGGTGTGCAAATGCTTCTATAGCCTAGGTCTTTATTGACTTAGAACTGAGTCTTATTGTGGTGATTATTAGATGATTTCGGCCTTTTAATTTGATTTTTAAGTAGAATATTGCTAATAATATTCCTAAACCTATGATGTTTATGATATCGTAATGAAAATATTTTTTATTTAAAAAATTGAGAGAATATTCGTGTTTCAAATTGATGAACATCAGAAAAATACTGAATTTTTAAAGATCGTGCCTTCACGCTTTTTTCCTAAAGGATTTTTATTTTCTTTTGTAGATGGGGGAAAACGCCAATTTTGGCAATATATTTTGGCTTATGTTGAGCTCAGATATTATTCTCCCACACTAACTAGTTTATATTGAAAAAATAAAGCATATGAGTAATCAAACAATTAGCAGCCCAAACCCATTGGTTCAGTATCTGCAAAAACAACCAAAAGATTTCACAAAATCTGATATCATTAAGTATATTTTGGAGAATGGTATCGAAATGTTGAACTTTAGATATACCGGCGGTGATGGTAGATTAAAGACTTTGAATTTTGTAGTTTATGACGAAGAACAGCTTGAAGAAGTATTGAGTTCTGGTGAAAGAGTAGATGGCTCAAGTTTGTTTCCTTATATAGAGGCAGGAAACAGTGATCTATATGTAATTCCTCGTTTCAGAACTGCATTTGTTAATCCTTTCAGCGAACTTCCAACCATTGATATCCTTTGTGGATTCTACGATAAAAGTGGCGATCCTTTTGATGGTTCTCCAGCTTATACCTTACACAAAGCACATAATGTTTTAAAAGAAAAAACAGGCTTCGAATTCGAAGTAATGGGTGAGTTAGAGTATTATGTGATTAGCGAAAAAGAACCTTATTTTGTTGCTGATGACCAAAGAGGTTATCACGAAAGCACACCATTTACTAAATGGGAAGATCTTCGTCGTGAAGCCATGTATGCCATTGCAACTGTTGGTGGTAATATAAAATATGGTCACTCTGAAGTTGGAAACTTTACAGTTGGAAACTTAGAATATGAACAAAATGAAATTGAATTCAAACCAAGTCCATTAGAAGATGCAGCTGATCAATTGGTGATTGCAAAATGGGTAATGAGAACACTGGCACATAATTATGGTGTGACTATTACTTTTGCTCCAAAAATAACTGTGGGTAAAGCTGGTAGCGGTCTGCATGTTCATACTCGTTTGATGAAAGACGGTAAGAATGTAATGATAGAGGATGGTAAAATTAGTGATGTAGCTAAAAGAGCAATTGCTGGATATCTTAAATTAGCTCCTTCTATTTCTGCATTTGGTAATACTAATCCTACTAGTTATTTCCGTTTGGTTCCTCATCAAGAGGCTCCTACAAATATTTGTTGGGGAGATAGAAATCGCTCGGTATTAGTAAGAGTTCCTTTAGGTTGGACAG
This sequence comes from Bacteroidales bacterium, assembly GCA_016744655.1. Taxonomy (GTDB): domain Bacteria; phylum Bacteroidota; class Bacteroidia; order Bacteroidales; family UBA12170; genus UBA12170. Next base: position 3,024 of record JADGDY010000022.1, read on the forward strand.
GTCAGAAAAATATGTTGAAGCATGCCAATCCTCTAGAAAGTAGTGAGAATAAAGACTTTTCTTCTAAACAAACTGTTGAGTTTCGTTGCCCAGATGGTAGTGCCGATATTTATTTATTATTAGCTGGATTAACAGTAGCTGCTCGTCATGGATTAGAATGCGAAGATAGTTTGGCTTATGCTGAGAAGACCTACGTTGATGTAAATATATTTGATGATGAGCACAAAAGTAGAGTAGAGGAATTAGAGCAACTTCCTATAAGTTGCCATCATTCTGCTATTGAGCTTGACAGACAAAGAGACGAATACCTAAAATATGGCGTATTCAATGAGCTTACTGTTGATGGCGTTATTAATGCTCTTCGCGATTTTAAAGATGAAAATATTCGTGAAGAAGTAGGAAATGATGACGAAAAGATTTTAGCTCTAGTTGATAAATATTTCCATTGCGGATAATTTTATAAAAATAAGATTTAGATAAAGATTTGATAGGGCTGATGGAAACATTAGCCCTATTTGTTTATCAAGAAACAGATGTTTATATTTGTCCCACTCTTAATGATTTACTATTTAGTAGATTATTTAGATTTGCATTAAAATTATTAACTTAAACTAATAAAAAATGAGAAAATTAACGTTAGCGTTATTTGCTATCTTGATGATGGCAGTTGGAGCTCAAGCACAACATGTATTTAATAAAGGTGATATGGGAATTAACGCTGGTATTGGTGTTGGTGGTTTGGGTGGTTTTTATCCATCTATTGAAGCATCTTTTGAAGTTGGAGTAATTCCTACTGGAGATATTGGACTAGTTTCATTTGGTGGTGTTGCTGGTTGGAAATATTCTAAACAAACTTATGATTGGTATTATTATGATGAAACTAAACATTATAATCAATTTATTGTTGGTGCTAGAGGTGTTTGGCATTTACACACTTTCGATAGTGATAAGTATGATGTATATGGAGGAGTTGGTGTTGGTTTAAGACTTTATGGTGATTATGATTATTCTGATTGGGATGAGCAAAATGGATATACATGGAAAAAAGATACGAAAGCAGCTGTCTATGAAGAGATTTTTGTTGGTGGTCGCATGATGTTGAATCCTGGTTTTGGCTTATTTGCTGAAGTTGGATACAGTAGAATTTCTAATGTTCGTTTTGGCCTTACATTCACTATGTAATCCTTCGAATTGAAAAATATATGGCCGATAGAAGCAATTCTATCGGCTTTTTTATTTTCTGTGATTAATTATCTGCAAATCTGTGTATTTTTGCAGATTCAAAATTTAAGAATATGACAACATCTGATAATAAGCCTGAAGAAACAAGAGCATCGCTCAATTTCATCGAACAAATTATTGAACAAGATATAAAAGAAGGAAAAAATGAAGCTAAAGTTCATACTCGTTTTCCTCCAGAACCTAATGGATATTTACATATAGGTCACGCCAAGTCAATTTGTTTAAACTTTGGTATTGCTGAAAAGTATCAAGGTCAATGTAATTTACGATTCGATGATACAAATCCAGTAAAAGAGGATGTGGAATATGTGGACTCAATTATTGAAGATGTAAAGTGGTTAGGTTTTGATTGGGAAGACAGATTATACTTTGCTTCTGATTATTTCGATCAGATGTATGACTTTGCTGTGAATCTCATCAAGCAAGAAAAAGCTTTTGTTTGCGATTTAAATGCCGAAGAAGTAAGTGCTATGCGTGGAACACCTCAAAAACCAGCACAACCAAGTCCTTACCGCGAAAGAAGTGTAGAGGAAAACCTCGACTTGTTTAAGAGAATGAAGGATGGAGAATTTGAGGATGGCAGCAAAACACTAAGAGCTAAAATTGACTTGGCATCAGCTAATATGCAATTGCGCGACCCTGCCATTTATCGTATTCGTCATGCTCACCATCACCGTACTGGCGACAAATGGTGTATTTATCCTATGTACGATTGGGCTCATGGTTTAGAAGATAGCGTAGAGAATATCACCCATTCACTTTGTACTCTAGAGTTTGAAAATCATAGACCATTATATGATTGGTTTTTGGACCAATTAGATGTTCACCATCCTCAACAAATTGAATTCGCTCGTTTAAACCTTACTTATACGGTAATGAGTAAGCGCAAGTTATTACAATTGGTTGAAGAGAATATGGTGAATGGTTGGGATGACCCTCGTATGCCTACTATAAGTGGTATGCGACGTAGAGGATATACTCCAGCTAGTTTAAGAAACTTCTCCGATACCATTGGAATTGCTAAGCGCGATAATGTGATAGATGTGGCACTTTTGGAGCATCATGTAAGAGAAGATTTAAACAAAGTGGCTAATAGAGTCATGGGAGTTTTAGATCCGCTAAAAGTGGTTATTACTAATTACCCAGAAGGACAATCAGAAGAAGTAGAAGCCATTAATAACCCTGAAGACGAAAGTGCAGGAACTCGCATGCTTCCATTTAGTAGAGAGATCTATATCGAAAGAAGCGATTATATGGAAGATGCACCTAAGAAATTCTTCAGAATGACTTTAGGTAAAGAAGTTCGTTTAAAGTATGCTTATTTTGCTACTTGTAATGAAGTGATAAAAGATGAGGATGGTAAAATTATAGAATTGCGCTGTACTTACGATCCATTGTCAAAAGGTGGAAAATCTCCAGATGGTAGAAAAGTAAAAGGAGCCATGCATTGGGTAGATGCGAGTAATCATGTAGAAGCCGAAATTCGTCTTTACGATAGGCTTTTCACAGTAGAATCACCAGATACAGATAAGGAAAAAGACTTCAAAGAATTCTTGAATGCTGATAGCTTAAATGTTATTGAGAAAGCTTATGTGGAGCGTTCTGTAAAAGGAAAAGAAGCATTAACGCACTATCAGTTTGAGCGCACAGGATATTTCAATATCGATAAAGA
>JADGDY010000022.1:6037-40424 GCA_016744655.1 Bacteroidales bacterium
TTAAATGGTATTCGCACAGAAAACATTTCGGTGCTAGCCTTTTATGAATAACAAGCTGGTTCACTTGTGTTTTACTATTTTAAATGGATTGTGAGTTTACCCAGACTAGTTTAAACTCTCCATCATAGCTTTCACAATATTATCTGCTCCTGCTGCAATTTCAAGAATATTAGCATCTAACATATAACAAGGAGTAGTAAAAATATTTTCTTCTTTATCGTGAACCACTTCGCCATGAGAAGTTTCCAAATGATGTGCATTTAAAGCTTCTAAGGCCACTATAGTTCCTTTATCATTACCAATAGTAAGATCCACATTATCGAGTGTTAATGCTATTAATGCAGGTGAAATACAAAGAGCTCCAATTGGTTTTTTTATTCTATGCATTTCTTGTATGGCATCTTTCACCTGAATAAAAACACCAGCTTCGGCACCTTTAAATGCAAAATCAGAAAGGTTTTTAGCCGCTCCAAAACCACCAGGTATTAGTAAGGCATCGAATTCTTCTGCATTGAACGCACTCATTGGACTAATTTTTCCTCTTGCTATTCTTGCCGACTCAATCAACACATTTCTTTCCTCGTTCATCTCTTCGCCAGTAATATGATTAATTACATGATGTTGTTTTATATCTGGTGCAAATATTTCATAGACTCCTCCGTGCATCATCACGGCTAACATACTTAGTGTCGATTCATGGATTTCGGCGCCATCAAAAACACCACATCCTGATAGAATGATTGCAAATTTTTTCATGATATCTATATTTTTTAAATCAATTTGTTTTCTAGATCAAGGGCATTTTTTTGACTAAGGCATCTTTTCCAAAGCCACTGACGAGCTTCACATTTTTTCTTAGCACTTTTAATCGATAGTAAATGTAACTCCAAATCCTCTAATAATTCCTCCAAATTTTTAAGTTTCTGAAGCGGTATCTGTAATGCTGCATTAATATAAGGAATCCTTCTCATTTCTTTTAAAATATCATTGACATGTACTTGATATGAGGAAAGCTTGAATAAAACAAAGAATTCAAAATGAGGATATGCACCAACGGCAGTTGTTTTTGATGATTTATTGGCAAATAAATAATAGTCCATCCGTAAATCTTCGTCATAAAAATGGTAGAAGGCAAATTTCCCAATTTCTCCATTCTTGTTATAGAAAGGAATATCTGGCATTTTCTTAAAATAGGTCTGAAAATGCTTATTTAAATAATATGATAGCTGATAATCCTTCAAGGAAGAGGAAACCCCAATCATGAGGTGTTCTTCGTCAGTAGGTTGTGATAATTGTAATCTGATTTTCATGTTTTGGCTATCTGAAGCAAAGTTAATAATTCGATGCACATGAAGTCCATCAATTTTATTTTTTTGAAACTTGATGAGCATTTTTTATTCTAGGCTTTCATTATGAAAAAAATACCGAAATTAGCGCCTCAATAGAAAACTTAGAAATTACCTATATGAAGATAATCACCTATAATGTAAATGGAATAAGAGCTGCAGTTAAAAAGGGCTTCTTAGATTGGATGAAAAAAGAGGATGCTGATGTTATCTGTATTCAAGAAACCAAAGCGCAAGACGAGCAAATTCCAGTGTTTGAGTTTACAGAGTTAGGCTACCATACCTATTCTTTCTCTGCACAAAAGAAAGGTTATAGTGGAGTAGCTATTCTATGTAAAAAGGAACCTAAGCATGTGGAATATGGAATGGGAATAGATAAATATGATTTCGAAGGTCGTTTTATTCGTGCTGATTTTGAAGGGTTTTCTGTGGTGAGTGTCTATCACCCTTCAGGTAGTAGCGGAGATGCACGTCAAGAATTTAAAATGCAATGGTTAAGCGATTATACGAACTACATAAACGAACTTAAGAAATCGATTCCCAATTTAGTTTTATCTGGGGATTATAATATTTGTCATGAAGCTATTGATATTCATAATCCAAAGAATAATGCCAAAACTAGTGGGTTCTTACCTGAAGAGCGCGAATGGATGACAGAATTTCTTGCCACTGGGTTTGTCGATTCCTTTAGGATGATGAATAAAGATCCTCATCATTATACATGGTGGAGCTATCGTGCAAATGCTCGTAATAATAATAAAGGCTGGCGTATCGATTATCATATGGTGAGCGAAAACATGAAAACAAAAATTAAAAATGTAGGTATTATACCCGACGCAAAACACTCAGACCACTGTCCAAGTTTTGTTGAAATTCAATAGAAATGAAGAAAATATTTACCCTTTCCACCTGCGATACTAGTAAAAGAATCCTCAAAAACAGTGGAGTTTTAGACTTGGATTTAGAGGTTGTTGATATCAAAAAAAGATCAATTTTAGAGGAGGAATTAGAGGAGATTAGGTCCTTAGTAGGAAGCTATGAAGCTCTTTTTTCCCGTAGATCTCAAAAGTATAAAAGTCTGAAATTAAAAGATGTAAACCTTAGTGAGGAAGATTATAAAAACTACATTCTTCAAGAATATACCTTTCTTAAAAGACCAGTGATAGTTGACAAAGAGGTGGTATTTGTTGGGAATAGTAAGAATAATGTGGAATTGTTAAATCAATACGTATTGCAGAAATCACTTAGATAAAAATACGTGGAGATTACTTTTTTTTAATTCTTAACAAGACTTGTATACCAATTAGATGTTATAATTTTGAAGCACACAATAAAATAATGTTAATTTAAATTATAAGTGCGATGAAAAAATTATTACTATTTGGTTTGGCTCTTAGCCTTTCTTTCGGTGCAATGGCTGATGGAAAGCATGATGTCAAAAAAGGAACAAAATCAATAAAAGCAAAAAACAAAATTGAAGCTATTGTTAATCCTACTCAACCAACTCCAATGGTTGTGCCAGAATTAAACTTCAAAGGAACTCAAGCTGTTGAGAGAGTTTATATTGGTAAATCAGCTAACGTTTATTCTGTTCTTTTAGAAGAACAAAGAGGTTTGGATTATAATAATGAACTTGGAACCTATGCTTTCACTTTCAGAACTGATCCAGACACATATCCTGCAGCAAACAATAGTGGAAATATTATCACTGCTACATCTCAAGATGGTGATTCTTGGACTGATACATGGTTAATTAATACTGATGATGCTGGTAGATACCCTTCTGGTGTTGTTTTTAATCCTGAAGGAAATACCGATCCAGCTGAGGCTTATGTTGTTGGAGTAGGACCTGTTTCTACAGGAACTTGGACTCACAACTTCTTTGCAAGTGCAAAAATTAATGGTGATAATCACAATCTACAATTGATCGAGAAAGATGCAAGTGTTTCTGGAAGTCAATTGGTTCGTAATGGACTAACTGCAACTTCTGATGGTTATGCTCATATTGTTGCTTCTAAATGGCAAGATAACGGTTCTCAAGTGGCAACTGAACTTAGTATGAATGTATGGAATGGTGAGTTTAATGGTGATTCATTTGATTGGGAAGAAGTTGATGTTGAAGTTGACTTAGCATTAAGAGCAGACGGTACCGTAAAACAACTTTGGTCTTTCGGAACTGCTTGGTCTACCGATGGAACAGTTGGTTATATGTGGTTAAAAGGAATTTCTGCTGATGTAGAAAATGGATATCAACCTATTGTTTTCAAATCTACTAATCAAGGTGAAGATTGGGAAGAAATTGAAATTATATTAGAAGATAATGAAGCTTTAGCTGAATATTTAACTCCCACCAATAGGTTCGAAGGACCAGTATGGCCATACGTAACTGAATTAGACGGTGTTGTTGATGCCAATGGTAACTTACAAATGTTCATTAATACCACAAGTTGTTCTACAACACACCCTGATTCATCAAACTATGTTTATACAAATGCTTTAAATTATGTTTATAATTTAGAAATTGATGATGCCGGTGTTCAAAATGTAATATTTATTGATTCTATTATGGGTGCTGATGTACCAACTGATGGAGCCAATGCATTAGGTGGTGCTGCAGGTTGGGGAGCAAGATTACGTGCTTCAAGAACTCCTGATGGAACTGCTGTATTTGCTGTTTGGACTGATTCCGAAGATCCTGAATCAACTGATGGAGAAAATGCAAACCCCAATATTAAAGCTGCCGGTAGAATGATTGATGGCGACTTCAGTGATTTCCCAGTAACAAACTTCACAGCTGATGATTTATACGCTGGTTTCTATTATTTCATCAATGTGGGTCAAATTTGTAGAATAGCTGATAATCATGTTAATATTCCTGTAACAACTTCTATAACTCCTGCTGAATTTAGTTCAGGAGAAGAATTAACACCTACTACTCATAATTTCGTAAAAGGTATTAAATTCCCTTGGACTGTTGGTATTAACAAATTAGAAGCAGTATCTAATATTAGTGTTAGTCAAAACAATCCTAATCCTTTCACAGGTTCTACTACAATTGAATTAACTAGTGCTGTATCTGCTCCAGTTATGGTTGAAGTAAGTAACTTAATGGGACAATCAGTATATACACTTAATGCTGGAACTATCAACAATACTATGAAAGTTGAACTGCCTGCTAATGATTTACAATCAGGTGTTTACTTTTATACTGTAACTATTGCTGGTGAAAGTGTATCTAAGAAAATGATTGTGGAATAGTCGAAACCACAGTTTTAAAATATTTAGATTAAAAGAGCCTGATTTTTCAGGCTCTTTTTTTGTTTAATTTCATCTTGAATTTTCTTTTTTTTTACTTAAAAGCCTAATTATTATCAATAAATTAATAAAATGACAGGGGTATTTGTCCGATTGTGGATAGATTTCTCGTTTTATTTAGTCTTTTTTTAAGGTTAAATAAATCATTGCAATATGTATTTAGGTTTGATAGAAAAATACTGTACTTAGTTCTGAAATGCTGATGTATTAAGCATGTTGAGAATTGAAGGCAGCTGAGTGTTATTAGATTATTGTTTTTTTTACTAAGATCTAAATTGTATGTTCTGATCCTTTGCCCATATTTATAAGCTCAATATTCTTGAAATAATTATTAAAAAAAGTTAAATTTGCTTTTCGACGAATAATAAATCTAAATATTTTAAAACTATGAAAAAATTTTTACTTTTTAGTTTAGCCTTAAGTCTAACCTTCGGAGCAATGGCCGATGAGAAGAAAACGGCTAAGAAATCTACAAAAATGGTAAATTCAAGAAATAAAATTGATTTACCTGTTAAACCAACTCAGGATGTACCTATTGTTTCTTCAAGTATTGAATTTAAAGGTACAGAAACTGTAGAGCGTGTTTATGTTGGTAAATCTGCTAATATATATTCTGTATTGTTAGAAGAACAGAGGTATATCGATTATAATAATGACATAAAGGCTTATTCTTTTACTTTTAGAACAGATCCTGATACTTATCCTGAAGCCTTAAATAGCGGAAATATTATTACCAGTACATCTATAGATGGTGGAAATACCTGGGGCGATTCTTGGATGATGAATACTGAAGATCCATGTAGATATCCTGCAGGTGCAGTTTATAATCCAGATGGAAATACAGATCCAAATAATGCTTATATCATTGCAACAGGTCCAGTATATAATGATGGTTGGAGTGATAACTTTTTTGCTTCGTCAAAATTAAATGGAGAAGATTTGAGCTATGAATTGATTCCAGTTGATCCGGATTGGTCAGGTTTTCAGACAGCTAGGAATGGATTGCAGGTTTGCTCAGATGGAATAGCACATATTGCAGATAGAAAATTTCAAGATAATGGATCTGGTTATTCTACAGAAATGAGCCTTTCTGCTTGGTCTGGTGAATTCAATGGTTCTAGTTTTGATTGGGATTTAGTTGAAATTCCTGTTGATTTAGCAATGAGAGAAGGAGGAAGTAATCCAGGAACAACAAAAAACTTTTGGACTTTTGGCAATGCATGGTCAAATGATGGATCTGTTGGTTATATATGGATGATTGGTGTTGATGCTGAGCTAGATGGTGAAAGTGGATATTCTCCTATCATATTTAAAACTACTAATCAAGGTGAAGATTGGGATCAAATTGAAATCGATTTAGCAGATAATGAAGTAATGAGTGAATACATTTGGGCTTGTGATCAATTTAATGGTCCAGTTTGGCCAATGTGTACTGAATTAGATGGTATTGTAGATGCAAATGGTGAATTACAATTGTTTGTTAAGGCTACAGGTACTTTTTCTTCACATACAGATTCTTTAGGATATTCTTATAATGGTAACATCGATTATATTTATAATATAGAGGTTAATGATGACGGTGTTCAGAATGTGATTTATGTAGACTCAATTGTTGCTGAGGATGTTCCAGCCGATTCTCCATATGGTTTGGGTGCTGAAGGATGGGGTTCTAGATTACGTGCTTCAAGAACAGCTGATGGTTCTGCAGTATTTGTTGTGTGGTCAGATACTGAGGCTCCTGATAATTTTGAAGGCCAAAATGGTGCTCCTAATATTAAAGCTGCTGGTAGATTGTTAGGTGGTGACTTTGCAGATTTCCCTTCAACAAATTTCACAGGTGATGATTTGTATGCAGGATTCTATTTTTTCCATAATGTTGGTCATATCAGTAAAATCGAAGATAACTACGTGCACATACCTGTAACAACTACTACAACTCCAGCCGAATTTAGTAGTGGAACTGAATTGACTCCAGTTAGTCATAGTTTTGTGAAAGATATTAAATACCTTTGGGTAGAAGGTATAGAAGAGTCTAGTGCAATGTCTAGTTTTTCTGTGTCTCAAAACAGTCCTAATCCATTTACAGGTTCTACAACAATTGAATTGTCAAGTGAAGTTGTTGCTCCTGTCAATGTTGAAGTTACTAATCTTATGGGACAATCTGTTTATAAAATTAATGTTGGAACTATCATTAATACTATGAAAGTTGAACTTCCAGCTACAAATTTAAAAGCGGGTGTGTATTTCTACACTGTTACTATTGGTAATGAAAGCATTTCTAAAAAGATGATTGTGGAATAAACAATTTCTTAAAAGTAATAAGAGCTTAGCCTAATGGTTAGGCTCTTTTTTTTATCCGGAAATAATTTTCCGAATTTTAACATACTTTTTCACTTAGGTGAAATCCCGAAATTCACGTATTTTATTTTAAACATTATAAATTCAAACAATTAGTATTTACAAGTGTTTCAAGCTTATTAAGTGTCCGATAATGGAATTTATTTTTTTTAGAAAAACGAAATAGCTATCAGAATGTGACCTAAACACGCGGTGATGCTATGTTTATAGACGAAAATATTTTATATATTTGACGCTTCTATTAATTAATTAAAAGCGTTCATATGAAAAAATTATTACTAATTGCATTAGTAGCTGGTTTTGCTTTCACTGGAATTTCGCAAAACAAACCTACTAAAGTTGAATTGAAAAAAAGAGCTGCAGAGCAAACTGAGCAAGCTCCTGTTGCTCCAAGACCTATGCCAGAAATCGATTTTGACAGATCGGTTACGGAAGATGTTAACAGAATTCCAATTGGAACTGCTCATTCACAAAGAAGTTTAAGAAGAGAAGAGCCACATGTAATTTATTATAATCCTGAGTTGGATGTAATCAGTGTAACTTTTACTTTAGATGGGGAAACTTATGGTGTAGCCAATGATGATGGTACTACTGGTATGTTTTACTCAGAAGATCATGGTCAAACATGGCAAGGTCCTGTTGTAGTTTCTGATAATACTGCTGATGGTATTACAAACTATTACCCAGCTGGAATTATTTTTAATCCAGAAGGAAATACTTCTGTTGCCGATGCTTATGGTGTTGGACAAAGTACTGCTGTAGATTGGAATTATAAAGTTTATGGTTCTGCTATGTTAGGTGGTGGTGATTTTACAAACTATGTTTGGCAAGATACTGACCCTAATTATACTCACAATGGATACTGGAATCAGTATGGTTTACAACAAGTTAATAATGAAGTTCGTGCATTAAACTTAAAAGCGGCTGGTGATTGGTCAACATTTACAGAAGCAGAATTCGAATTAATTGTTGCTGAACTTGACGGAAGTGAATTTGTTTGGGATTTCTCAAATACATTAGAAGTTGATGTTGATGTTAAGCCAGAAGACGGTGTAATTCAGTGGAGCGGAATGTTTGTTGGTATGGATTCTGGATTAGAAATTTGCTGGTCTGCCGATGGTGAAACAGGTTATGTATGGATGAATGGTGTTTCTACTGAAGCTCCTACAGGATACCAACCTATTCTTTATGTGACTAACGATAGTGGTGACTCATGGGATATGATTGAATATGATCTCTTAGATGGTGATGCACAAGATTTCTTCTATGAGTTTATGAATAATGCAAGTGGAACAGATTTCGTAATTCCTAGATTCAAGGAATCAACAGGTGTTGTTGATGCTAATGGTAACCTTCAAATGTTTGCTGCAGTTGATTCTCACTCTGCTGATGTTACTGTATCTCCAGATTCAACTGGTTACGGTTGGACTAATACTCCTGGTGATTTATTCAGTTTAACTTTTTCTCCTGATGGTCTTCAAGATTATATGTGGATTGACTCATTAAATACAATGAATGTAAATGATGAAGAAGGTTCTTATGCTGGTAATGGTTGGCAACATAGATTATTTGCTGCTAAAAATGCCTCTGAAACTGATGTATTTTTTACTTGGACTGATACAAGAACAGTTCCAGAAGGAATGCTAAATATAGAGCCAGACATTTTTGGTTGGTCTAAATGTGCTACTCAAGAAGGTATGCATATGGAATCTCCTGTATGTTTTACAGAAGGAACTTTATATGAAAAGTTTTATTACTATCCAGCAGGTGCTGAGTGGGCTTATTTAAATGAAGATGGTAAATATACCATTCCTTATATTCAAGGAATTACTCCTGGTGAATTTGCAAGTAATACTTCTGCAACAGAAGATGCTATAACAGTGAATTTTATTACAGGTATCGAATTCGAACCTATTTGTACAGTTGGTTTAGGTGAAATGAATGTTTCTTCAAGTATTGAAGTTGCTCAAAACACTCCAAACCCATTCTCTACTTTTACTACTGTTACTATTAACAGCGCTTCTGTTGCTAATGTAGTTGTTGAAGTAAGTAACTTAATGGGACAATCTGTTTATGCTATCAATGCAGGAATGATCAACGGAACAATGAATGTTGAGATTCCAGCTACTGATTTACAAGCAGGTGTTTATTTTTACACAGTTACTATTGGTAACGAAAGTGTTACTAAGAAAATGATCGTGGAATAGTACTCCTAAATTATCAAAAAAAAGGTCTGACTGTTAGTCAGACCTTTTTTTTGTGATTTGTTTTTTGAAATGTGATTTTGTTAAAAATACATACCTTTATTTTATTGCTTCAATTAGAAGGTGTAGAGCACCGCAATATTTATAAAATAAGAATACAATGAGTTTTACAAAGTCGACAGCTTTCTACTAAGTAGAAGGTAAATGGAGAGTAACGTTGAAACAGTTCAAATCGGGTATGAAATTAATAAATATGATTTCAATGAAGCCAAAACTTTGGGATTTTATTTTATAACCTCAGTTCGACATTAAATTATGCCACAGTTTCAGATTATTAGTTCATATATGACATAAATTTATGCAGAGCTATCGGGATTACTTAAAGAAATTTGGGAAAATAGATGGGCTAATTATCGAAATCCACAAGTGGAAAAGCCAATAACACATCATCTTTTAATTAAAAGCCATTTAATATAGCCCGCTATAACTCCTAGATATTCAGACTTAAATATAATGCGTTATTGGCTTTCTGTGGTTGGTGTTTAATAATCGAGCTCAGGTTAATAATAGCTAAGCTTAGAAAGTTGTGTCTTAAGTAATTTGCTCTTTATTTTGATAAATACCTAAGTATTCATAGAAGCATTAAGAGCAAAAGGATTTTAAGACGAATTTTGGTTAAGCGCTGGTATTGCACAATAGCAGCAATGATTTCCCCTCTATAAAAGCATCCAATAATTTTGTGTAATTCAGTTATGATTTAAAGTTAATAAAACATTAATTGCGTATAGTATGATATGATATTCGTTAAAATATTTGAAATGAATGCTTAATAATACATACTAATAAAAACGGAACATGAGCGTATATAAAATATTTTTATTAACTTTACAATCTACATCTTAAAAATAAACTCATATGAAAAAAAAATTACTATTTATTTTAGTGTTTAGCTTGTTTCTTGGTGCATTTGCACAAGAAAAAGCAGAATTGAATTATGTTAAGAAAATTCAAGATAGCTATGATGTTACTCCAAGCAAAAAAATCAATGCTCCTGATTTTGTTTTAAATCAAAGTAAAGCGATTAATGAGGATGTAAATAGAGTTTATGTAGGAAAAGCAGGAAGTCAACGAAGTGTTCGCCGAGATGAAAACCATGTGATATCTTACAATTCTGAATTGGATGTTATTAGTATTACATTTATACTTGATCCAGAGCTTTATCCACAGGCCGATGAAATGGGTGTTATAGGGCAGTTTTATTCCACTGATCGTGGTGAAACCTGGCAAGGTCCTGTTGTTGTTAGAGAGAAACCAGAAGAGGATGGAGTTGAAAATTATTACCCTTCAGGGATTATTTATAACCCATCTGGGAATTCTGATCTATCTTCAGCATATGCAGTTTCTCAAAGTACCATTCTTCCTAATCCCAGTTCCGATCCGTGGAATTCCAAAGCATTTGGTTCAAATAAAATAAGCGGTGATGATTACAACGATTATTTATTTGAAGAAGTAGGATATGATGGTTATTGGAATCAGTTTGGATTTAATCAAATAGGTGATGAGGTTAGGGGATTAAATATGGTTCCTGAAGGTGATTGGGCGGCTTTTACTTCTATAGCCTTACAACCCTACTCTGCAGATTTTGATAATGGAGCTTTCGAATGGAATTTTTCAACTCCTGAAGAATTAGACCTTTGGATTGATGGTGATGGTGAAGCATACTGGATAGGTAAATGGGTTGGAAGAGATGGTGCAACAGAGATTGCTTGGTCTGATGATGGACAAATAGGATATATGTGGATATTAGGTATCACTGCTGAAGAAGGAACTTGTTCACAGCCAGTATTATTTAAAACTGAGGATGCCGGCGATTCTTGGGACGAGGTTGAAGTGGACTTTTTTACTGATGAAGCACAACAATTCTTCGATCCTTATCTTTTTACAATTCATACTGGTATGATGATTCCTTATGTATATGAATCTGCTGGTGTTGTTGACTTCAAAGGTGATCTGCAAATGTTTATGTTGGCTCGCTCTTGTTCTGCCGATGCTATAAACTATTCAGATTCTGTGGGTTTTATTTATAACAACGATTATGGTCATATTTTTAATATTACATTTGATGGAAATGGTGTTAAAGAAATGATGTGGGTGGATTCAATCCTTACTGATAACCCTGGTCAAGATCCTCCAAATTATGCTGGAAATACTGGTTGGCAACATAGAATTTGTGCTTCAAAATCTGTTGATGAGGAACAAGTGTTTGTAACCTGGATAGATTCAAGAGAAGAGATTGAAGAAAATTGGAATTTAGAACCAGATGTTTTTGGTTGGTCAAAATGTGCTTTGCAAAATATACATACTGATCCTATTTGTTTTACTGAAGGTACCCTTTATGAAAAGTTTTATTTTTTCACCTATGCGGCAGATAGAGCATTTAAAAGTGAAGATGGTTTAACCTATACACTACCGTATATGCAGACCGTTACACCAGGTGAGTATACTTCAAATACTAACGCCTCAGGAGATCCTGTTACCATAAGTTATGTTACGGGTATTGAATTTCCAGTACTAGATTGCCCTATTGGAATTAATGGTATAGAAGCTAATTTAAGTTTTGAAGTTAGTCAAAACAATCCAAACCCTTTCTCAACAATTACAACAGTTGATATCAGCAGCTCAAGAGTTGATAAGGTATCTATTGAAGTGAGTAATTTAATGGGACAGTCTATATATACTATTGATGCTGGTGTTATAAATGGAAATATGAAAGTAAATATTCCAGCAAAAGATTTAAAAACTGGCGTGTATTTCTACACTGTTACTATTGGTAACGAAAGTGTGACTAAGAAAATGATTGTGGAATAAAATTCCAATAACAAATGTCATTTTAATTAATTAATAGAAGAAGGTCTGGTTTTAAAGTCAGATCTTTTTTTGTTTTTAAATGTGAAATATTTCGGAAAATAATGTTAAAAACTAAACAATAAGAATAAGCTTGTTATTTTTGCAAAAATTTAAAGATATATACTATGGAAATTAGTCAAAATAAAGTAGCAGCTATCACATATACACTCAAGCAAGATAATGATGAAGGTAAAGTAATTGAGACCATCGATGAAGCAAAACCTGTTGAATTTATCTTCGGACAAGGTGGCTTACTTCCGAGCTTCGAAAATCAACTGGATGGGATGAAGGCAGGTGAAGATTTTAAGTTTATGGTTCCTTGTGGTGAAGCTTATGGCGTTTTTAAGGAAGAGCTGTTAATTAAGCTTAGCAAAGATATATTTGCCCAAGATGGTACTGTGAATGATCAGATTCTTACTGTTGGTAACCAAATTCCAATGATGGACAGCCAAGGTCGTAGAATGAATGGTATTGTTCGTGAAGTGGAAGAAACTGAAGTAAAAATGGATTTTAATCACCCTCTAGCAGGACAAGATCTTTTTTTTACAGGAAAAATTGAAATGGTTAGAGAAGCTACTTACGAAGAGTTAAACCCTCCAGCACACCAAGGTTGTGGTTGTGGTAGCGGATCGGGTGATGGTTCTTGCGGTACAAAAGATGAAAATTCCAACGATAGCTGTTGTAGTAGCGAAGAACAAGGTTCTTGTGGTTGTGGGTAATTTTTAGAATTATCTAATTAATAAAATACTTATTAACCTGAGTTCGACATTAAATATCATCACAGTTTCAGATAATTAGCTCATATTCGAATCAAATTTTTGAAGAGCTATCGGGATAACTCGAGGGAATTTGATGAAGAGAAGAAGTTAATTATAGAAATCCACTTGGGGAAAAGTCAATAATACATCATCTTTTTACTAAAATCCAATTGATATAGCCCGCTATATATTCTTGAATTTCAGATCAAATCTGATGCATTATTGGCTTTCTGTGGAAGTTATTTAATAATCGAACTCAGGTTATTAAGGCTTGAAGTATGAAGTTTGAAGCATGAAGTGTTCATATAAACACATTTTGCTTTTATTTTACGCTTCAAGCTTTTTTTATCTTTGATGCCAATTAAAGCCTATTTAGATTTATTCCTTAATGGAACACTGTGAAATCCTATGTGTTCATTCGTAGAGTAAAGCTCACTATACTTATTAACGTAAATTCAAATTTTGATATTGATGTGCTGTTTTTTTTGTTGAATATAACCTGGTTTAGATAGACTTGCTATTCGTGTTTGCCTAGATTTTAATATCCTCTTTTACTATTACCAGATCGAATTTTCTCAATATACTTCATCATATTACGGCATTTATTCTGAATACCTTTGCTACCTTCAGGATAAATAAACTCAATCATATATTCCAGTTCGGTGAATAGCTCAGGTTGGATTTTTGCTATCTGAAAAAATATATCCATGGCCATGGCCTTTACCGCAATTTCACTCTTGATACTAATGATGATATCGGCAGAATATTGAATGAGGTAAGCATGGTATTGCTCTGGAATGTTTGATCTTGAGATGGTTCTTAAAAAACTTCGGATGATGGCCTGTGACTTCACCTTCTCGAGGTGCGCAATTAACTCGTCAACATATGGAATAACCAGCTGAGGGTATTTATCGAAGAGTGTACTAAAATACCAAGCACCACGTCGTGATAAAGGCTCCTCATCTTTTAATATGATTTCAAGTAGTTCTGGAATCCTTTCAGGTTGATTGGCTAGAAAATCGGCTAATCCCACAGCATATACTTTCCCGTAGCTATTTTCTAGAAAACCCTCTATTTCTTCCATATTTACTATTCTGCTTTTTCTTCTTTACTTTCTTTTGCCTCGTCAATTATTTCAGCTTCTACAACTGGTGGGTTCACCAGGTTCGCTGCTTTTTTCATCATAAAAGCAAAATACATCATCACTCCACCAATAAGAATACTAATTACACCCAATAATTGAATAATAAAACTAGCCACCATATCAGGTTTGAATAGTAGAACTAAGCCAATGACTAAAGCTGCCAATCCATTTATTTTGAGGAGGGTAGAGTTTTTAATCTGTTTTGCATTTACAAAACCTGTGTATAATTGGAAAAGTCCGAGTATCAATGCCCAAAGTCCGATGAGTATGAGGAGAAACTCGAGTAACCAACTAGGGTTAACAATTAAGATGACACCTAAAGAAAGGTTGATGAGTCCTTCTACCAACCAGAAAAACATATTCTTTCCTTGCTTGGCATAGGAGAAAGCTCCAAAAACTAGGAATAAGCCACTGAGTAGAATGATAATTCCGGCAGCAAAGCCAATAGTGGCTAAAGTTTGTTCAGGAACAAATAAGAATACAATACCCGCAATAATTGCAATTGCAGCATTTGCCATTAATAAAAACCATTTGTTTTTTAAAGCTTCCATTTTGTTTATTTTTTTCAAAGATAACAAAGTTCATTCTTTTGTTCCAAATATATGTGAAACTATATAGTAAAAATAAGTTCCAGCTTTATCTGGTGATACTTTGAGATTTCTCCCGATGGTCGAAATGACGAGTTTTGTTTTGTCGTGGTTTCGGTAACCACTGATGTTGGCTAGGCCAATTTCAGTGGCTTTTCCTTCAAAAAATGAAAATAAGTCATTCCGAACGTAGTGAGGAATCTGTTTCGTAGGGCTATCTTGATAGCTCATAAAATAAGCATAAAAAAAGCCCTGAATTTCTCCAGAGCTTTCTATATTATTTATTTGTAAAATAATTATTTTACAGTGTTCATGTGCTTGATTAATTCAAGAACCTTGATAGAGTATCCCATTTCGTTATCATACCAAGAGATAACTTTAACGAAATTGTCGTTTAAGCTAATACCAGCATTTGCATCGAATGTAGAAGTACAAGATTCGCCTACGAAATCTTGAGAAACTACTGCATCTTCAGTATATCCTAAAACACCTTTCATTGGACCTTCAGCAGCAGCTTTCATGGCAGCTTTTACAGCTTCATAAGAAGCAGGTTTTTCTAAGCGAGCTGTTAAGTCAACAACAGAAACATCAGCAGTAGGTACACGGAAAGCCATACCAGTTAATAATCCGTTTAATTCAGGAATTACTTTACCAACAGCTTTAGCAGCACCAGTAGAAGAAGGAATGATATTGTTTCCAGCTCCACGTCCACCTCTCCAGTCTTTCATAGAAGGACCATCAACAGTTTTTTGTGTTGCTGTAGTAGCGTGTACTGTAGTCATTAAACCTTCAACAATACCGAAGTTGTCGTGAAGTACTTTTGTAATAGGAGCTAAGCAGTTAGTTGTACATGAAGCATTAGATACAATGTTCATGTCAGCTGTGTATTTGTCAAGGTTAACACCACAAACAAACATTGGTGTAGTATCTTTAGAAGGAGCAGACATTACTACTCTTTTTGCACCAGCATCAATATGAGCTTGAGCAGTTTCTTTTGTAAGGAATAAGCCTGTGCTTTCAACAACGTATTCAGCATTTACTTCGTTCCATTTTAAATCAGCTGGGTTTCTTTCGGCAGTAACACGAATAGCTTGACCGTTAACTACTAATTTCCCGTCTTTAACTTCAACTTCGCCATCAAATCTACCATGAACAGAATCATACTTAAGCATATAAGCCATATATTCTACGTCAATCAAATCGTTAATTCCAACAACTTGAATGTCTTCCATTTTAGCAGCAGCGCGAAATACTAATCTTCCTATTCTACCAAATCCGTTAATTCCAACTTTAATTGTCGACATAATCCTAAATTTTTCAGTTTATAAAATTTCTCTTTTTTTGAGGTTGTAAAGATAGGTATTTTCCTTAGAAGCAAGTGCTAATTTCTCTTTAGAAATGTTATAAATTCTATGCAAACGTTTGGGGTTCAGAAATGCTTAAAAAATAAAAAGCCCATAGCGTTTTGCTACGGGCTTTCCATGTATCACGCAAATATTATTTACACTTTAATACTTCCTTAATTTGGAATTCAGCAGCTTTTACATTTGGGCCACCTGTTACTTTTTTATAAGAAGCACATGCATTAGTAGCATCACCTTTTCCTTCGTATGCTTTACCAAGCTCAAAGTTTACACTATTTCCGTCTACACCTTCTATGGTTAAAGCTTTGGTTGCAGCTGTAATAGCATCGTCAAATTTCTTTTGATTGTTATAAGCAAGAGCTAGCATATAATATGTGTTAGCAGAACCTGTACCATAGCTTGTAGCTTTAGTTAAGTAATCAACTGCTTTTTGTGTATGCTCTATTTGTAATTCTTTAGCAGCATTAGCTTCTAACATTTTTTGAGCTGTTAATTTAGCTTTTGTTGTAGTTTTTTCTGCTTTAGGATTACCTTCTCCACTTTTTATACAATTATCGAAACTTTCAGCAGCAGCATCAATATCAGATTTTCCTTTATAAGCCAAACCCATACCATAATAAGCTTTTACACTTGCAGATTTAGAGTTTTTTGCTTCATCAAAAAGAGCTATTGCTTCGTCATATTTCTTCTCTTTAACTAAACCCATACCTTTACTAGTATTTACTTTAGGAATGAATTTCTTAGCTTTGCCTTCAGTTTTTGTATCTCCAGAAACGCCAGCTGCTTCAATAGCTTTGTTAAATTCTGCTACAGATGCATCAAATTTCTTTTTCTTATATAGAACTTGAGCATTATAATAATATGCCTTTGTTAGTTGACCTTCTACTTTTCCTTGTAATTCGGCTGCATCAGCACCAATCATACTACACTCATCAAGGCTCTCTTCATAATAGGTAACGGCTCCAGCAAAATCTTTGCCTTTTAGTGCTTGGTTTCCATTATTGAAAGCTTCTCCAGCTGCGTTCATGTCTTGAGCGTAGTTGAAACTTACGATTCCAACAAATAATAAAATCAGTACTTTTTTCAGGTTTTTCATAGTTTTATCTTCTATTTTAAATTCATTTCATTTTTTAACGAGTGGCAAATATAAAAAAATACAGGAAAATTCCTGACCACTTAACATTTTTTGATAAGTCAATGAAAAAGTCATGCCAAAATAATTTCTAGATTTAACTAGTTATAAATCAGTAATGAAATATGATGTGATTATGGATTTAAAAATTTATTTGTCGTGATTATGACCATTAAATTAAATATTAGAGGAGAAGAATTCGGTTTCGAACAATTATATATCTTTATAAAAAACTAAAACTATGCATGGGAAAAGATTTTTAATTGCAACTGCATTGGGAGCATTGTTTGGTGCTTTTTGTGCCTATGGGACCAAAATGTCATCGGATGCTGGTGAATTGGGATTTGTGGCAACAACGGGAATAATTGGCTCGGTTTTCTATAACAGATTATTGATAGGTGTGATCTTAGGCTTCATGGGTAGGTGTAAACCTCACCCTGTGATTAGAGGAGCAATTGCGGGTGTTATTGTGAGTATGGGGCTAGGTATTACTCCGCTTCTCGATGGAGATCCAATGGGGATGGTGATATTGGTTGGAGCAGGAACGGTAATCGGAATTGTAATCGATGTTGTTACAACATGGTTAACTAAAGAAAAAGTAACAGAGTAATTTCATCCTGTTTAATGGTGCAGGGCAGATGCATACCTTATTTTTGTCCACGGATTATCGCAAATTATCACGGATTAGTGGAATCTGTGGAAAGATTTTCTTTTTATAAAAATACTTATTGAATTCTAAACGTAAACTCAAAGTGGGAGTTTGCCTATTTAATGGTGATTTCATATGATTTGCTTTGGTTTCTCATTCGAAATTCCTCAGAGACTTAATGAAAAGCTTCCTTACATTGGAGGCTTTTTCCATATCTAGTATCCACAGTTTTCTTTCTGTATTCAGGCAATTAATGGGAGAGCTTAGTTGCGAGTCTTGAATGCTTTCATATTGCTCAAGTGCCATTTCTATAATACTTGAAAAAACTTGTAGGACTGATTTGAACTTCTTGAAATGTTTAGTTGAAGTTGCGATACTTTTAGCTATAGACAATACAAGCTGCTCTTTCTCCTCTAAAACAAACCGAATATCAATAACTTTTAAAGATTGATTCACATAAGTTCTGATTCCTTCTTTTTGATCATCATAAAGGTCAAACACATCATCCATTAATTGTCCAAAAGCTCCTAATTCATATCCTAATTCAGTAAGTTTAGTAGAATTTGACTCTTGTAGCAATAAGGCGTACATAAGTCCTGAGAATCCTCCTTTTCTATTGCTAATGTCTAAAAGTTGTTCTTGATTTAAAGAATTTTCTTTTTGATGTTTGCTCTCTATTTGAGCTGCGAATAAATCATCTGCAGCTTGTAGGAATGTTTTTTTATGGATTTCTGATTTCAAAATATTATTTAAAAAATGCACAGCTAGCTTTTCTGAAGGGTCCAATGTGTTTTCTTCATTGGGATGGTGAAGCAAAGTCCTAATGTGTTCTAAATCGTAGTTGTTTTCAAAAAAATCATCAAAGATAGGAGCACATGAACTCAGGTTAGCGAATAGCCTTCTCTCTTCTTGATTCATCTTTCTACCTAAAATACTTGTTAGCAACTCTCCAAAAAAATGATTGGCATGCATATATTGTTTGGTTCTGTTGTAATATTGGGAGTGATAAGAGTAATCTTTCTTTAACTCTTCTGGGAAGTCTAAATCTTTTAAGAAGTCTTTCCTTAAATAATTATTCAGCTTCAAATAAATTATGCTTGCATGCCCAAATAATTGGAAAGCTTTGGTATAGGAACTAATTTTTATCAATGATTTAATTTTGGTGCTAAAGATATAGAATAAATCCTGTATATCTTCACCGGTTTAAAAAGTGAAAATATTGCTAATTGCAGTAGTAATCCTTCCAAAATCCTTGCTTTTTTATTACATTTGTTTCTCCTAATTAAAATAACATATGGATATTGTTCTACAATTAATTTTCGTCCTCATCAGTTGTTTAGTTATTTGGCGTGCCAGCGATGGCTTTGAAGCTGCTGCCAGTTATTTGGGCCGAAATTTATCGGAAGGCGTTAAAGGAGCCACTATAAATGCAATTGCTAGTTCTATGCCCGAATTGCTCACCACTTTTTTCTTTTTGTTTTATTTGGGCGATGAAGATGGCTTTAGTGGAGGAATAGGAACCACAGCTGGTAGTGCCATATTTAATGGGATGATCATCCCCGCTGCGGTTATTTTGGTCGTAATCTTTTCTGGAGCTGCAAAAAAGATTGTAGTCATGCGAAAAGTCTTGTTAAGAGATGGTATTGCTTTAATTTTAGCCGAAATTATTCTTATTACTATGATTAGTGGTGATACTTTGCATTGGGGCCATGGAGCTATGCTCATGGTGGTTTATGTAATATATGCCACCTACACTTTAGGAACCATGAAGAAAAAAGACAGGGATGCTGTTGAAGAATATCACTTGGAAGTGGATAGGATGTCTGCTTTGAAGAGCTTTTTTACCTTTAATCTAAAGTCGTTTATACTTGGTGATAATAAAATCAAAAACTCTAATGCGTGGGTATTGTTAGTCGTTTCTACCACGATTATCGCCGCGGCTTGTTTGTTATTGGTGTTTTCCATTGAGCAAATGGGACATACCATGGGTATTCCTATTATGTTCTTAGCTATTGTATTGGCATCAGCAGCCTCTAGTGTGCCTGATACTATTTTATCGATGCGTGATGCAAAAAAAGGAAATTACGA
Source organism: Bacteroidales bacterium (assembly GCA_016744655.1). Lineage (GTDB taxonomy): Bacteria > Bacteroidota > Bacteroidia > Bacteroidales > UBA12170 > UBA12170. Next base: position 25,890 of record JADGDY010000022.1, read on the forward strand.
TGATGCAGTTAGTAATGCTTTAGGAAGTAATATTTTTGATATTAGTTTCGCTCTAGGATTGCCATTATTCCTCTATACTATAATATATAGCCCCATTCACATGTCTCCTGAAATTATTATTCAAAGTGGTGAATTGAGGATGTTTTTATTGATTCTAACGGTGGTAGCTTTCGTAATCTATCTCTCCGGCAAATCTTTAGGAATTGGAAAGGCTATTGCATTGATAAGTATGTATGTAGTTTTCTTGTTGTATATTATAGGAAGGAGCGAAGGGGTTGAAATTACCAATCAGATTGCAGATTTCCTTCTCAAAATAGTGGATCTCATCGCTATTAAATGGTTCTAAATTGTGGTATTAAATTACCAAATTAAAAACTTTCTTATCTTAGCTTAAATTAAAAACAAAATTCAAGCTATGAGAAAAACCGCTACTTTTTTAATATTATCATTGTTCGCATCTATTGGGGCGTATGCACAAACCTATGGCGAATTAACAGTAAGTACCAGTACAAGTGAGGCAGGAGGGAATTATAACCCCCGTAATTGTGTAGTAATCTGGGTGGAAAACGAAAATGGAGATTTCGTAAAAACTTTATTGGCTTATGCTCAAAGTAGGAAAACCCACCTGAATACTTGGCAAGCTTCAACAGGTGCTGCAGGTACAGAATACAATACGACTGATGCCATAACAGGTGCCACTAAAAACAGCCATGATACTCGTACTTGTACTTGGAATGGTTTAGACTATAATGGTGATTTAATGCCGGATGGAACATATACTGTTTGGATGGAGCTGACCGATAAAAACAATACAGGAAATTATTCTTCTTTTACTATTACCAAAGGAATAGAAACTGATATTCAAGAGCCATTAAATGTTCCTAGTTTTAGTGATATCTATATTCATTGGCAACCAAGTGGAACTGGAATAGTAGATACAGATAAGAAAGATCTTTATTCTGTTACCAATAACCCTGGCAATGGATATTATACCATTAAAGGTGCTCATTTCGACGAGATTATTATCACAACCATGTCTGGTAAACTCATATATAAAGGTGAGAATGCTAATATAGATCTCTCTAAAGAGAGAAAAGGAATGTATTTATTAACCATTACTCAAAATGAGCATAAAACAGTAAAGAAATTAATTAAGAATTAATCATCCATAGACTAAACCTTTCGAGGTAATCCCAAAAAGATTGCAATAAATGAGCTGGCACATCTGTTAGCTCGTTTAATGCGATCTGATAACACTGTAGCCATACTATTCTTGCATTCATATCGATAGTGAAAGGCATATGTCTTTTGCGCATCATGGGCTCCCCTCTACTTTCTCTATAGTATTCTGGACCTCCCATTAATTGTATAAAGAAATCAGCAGAATGTTTTTTGGCAGCAGCCAATGCTCTCTCGTGCGTTGGGAATATATCTTTAATGGAGCTTTCAATAAGAAGATCGTAGTGTCTGTTTACTAATGCCCTAAATTTATCTTCTCCCAGATATTTTAAAAAATCAGGATTAGGTAATGTAACTTTTGGTACATTGCCATCGAAGTCTGTATTTATATTAAAGTGTGTTGTATTCATATCGCAAAACTACTGTATCCTGCTTCATAGCTGCGATATTGTGAAATATTTAAGACTTCAATACCTATAGGTTTGGAAGCATTAAGCGTATTTTTGCCATTCAAATAGAAAAATATATATCATGGCAGATCAAGATAAATACACCAATAAACTCGTTAACGAAACAAGTCCTTATTTACTCCAGCATGCTCACAATCCAGTAAACTGGTATCCTTGGGGCGAGGAGGCCTTAGAATTAGCAAAAGCTCAAAACAAACTCATATTAGTAAGTATTGGATATTCTGCCTGCCATTGGTGTCATGTAATGGAAAGAGAGAGTTTCGAGAATGTTGAGATTGCTCAATTGATGAACGAGTATTTTGTGTGTATTAAAGTGGACAGAGAAGAAAGACCCGATGTTGATCAAGTTTATATGAATGCAGTTCATTTGATGAAAGGACAAGGAGGATGGCCGCTTAATTGTTTTGCAATGCCCGATGGGAGGCCCGTTTTTGGTGGGACTTATTTTCCTCCTAGTCAATGGAAGCAAACGTTAAAATCATTGTATCATTCTTATAAAGAGAATCCTCAGAAATTTGAAGATTATGCCAGTCATTTATTAAATGGAATTTCTCAATCTGAAGTAATTCAAGTGAAAAACGCTAATGAGCTATTTGGGCTTTCTGATTTGGATGAGATTTATAAAAATACAGCAGCTACCTTTGATAAAAAAGAAGGTGGTTTTGGAGGTGCTCCCAAATTTCCATTGCCTATTGGTTTAGAATTTGTGTTAGCTTATGGCCAGTATTTCAATAATAAAGAAGCCTTAGATTTTCTTCATTTAACACTAGAGAAAATGGCTATGGGAGGGATTTACGATCAAATTGGAGGAGGTTTTGCACGTTACTCTGTAGATAATATTTGGTTGGCTCCACATTTTGAAAAGATGCTTTACGATAATGGGCAGCTTATAAGCTTATATGCTAGGGCCTATCAGATATCACCAAATCCACTTTATAAGAAAACCATAGCTCAGAGTCTGGAATATATCTCAAGAGAAATGACCCAAGAAGAAGGTGGTTTTTATTCTGCCTTAGATGCCGATAGCGAAGGCGTAGAAGGAAAGTTCTATGTGTGGTCTAAATCGGAAATAGATGAGGTTCTTGGTGATGAGGCACCACTATTCTGTTCGGCCTATGATATTCATGAAAAAGGAAACTGGGAAGGGCATAATATCCCTATGAGGGTTGAGAGTTTTGAAAGCCTCTCTGAGAAATTTAAATTAGAGGAGTCTCAAATAGAAAAATCTCTTGCCAAGTCGGTCGGAAAGTTGTTGAGTGTTCGAGCGAAACGAGTAAGGCCAGGTTTAGACGATAAAATATTAACTTCTTGGAATGCCCTCATACTGCAGGGTTTAGTTGATGCATATACTGCTTTGAATGAGCCTACTTATTTGAAGGTGGCAGAACGAAATGCCGATTTTCTTTGGAGCAAACTGAGTAATCAAGAAGGGAAATTGTTCAGAACCTATAAAAATGGCATAGCAAAAATAGATGCGTTTTTAGATGATTATGCTTTACTGATAAAAGCCTATGTGAGCCTTTATCAGCTTACTTTTAATAAAGAATATCTCAAAAGAAGTGAATTGTTACTAGCTAATTGTTATAAAGAGTTTCTTCATGCCGATTCTCAAATGTTTTTCTATACTGAGGAGGACAATAACTTGGTAGCCCGCAAAATGGAAACGACCGATAATGTGATTCCGGCAGCTAATAGCATCATGGCACAAAACCTCATGGATTTAGGACTTATTTTATCTGATGACCGATATATCGAACATGCAAAAGTGATGCTTCAAAATGTACAAGCTAGTCTTAAAAAAGGCCAAGTTTACTATGCTAACTGGGATTTATTATTGATGCGTTTTTTAGTACCAGCTAAAGAAGTGGTTCTAATGGGAGCTAAAAGCAAAGATTGGAATATAGAAATCCAGAAAAATTATCATTTTAATACTGTTTTTGTGGGGAGTCATCAACAAGAGTATTTGCCATTAATGCAAGATCGATATCAAGAAGAGAGATCGTTAATTTATGTATGTGTAAATAAAAGTTGTAAGCTTCCTGTAACTAGCGTTAAAGAGGCTGTAGAGTTGTTGTAAGACTTACTTAATGATTCTTTGGTTAATTCTATATAAATTGATATGGAGTCAATACAAAGGATACAAGAGGAAAATCTGCAGAGAATTTTTTCCAGTGTTTTGTTAAGTTTGTATGATAAATAGTATCGAAGCTTGGGTTAAAAAAATCCACACTAGCTTTTGTCATAAATAATTGCACAAATAAAAATATGAGTTTGTCCTGAGAGTTTATTGTTTTTCCTGAATGTCATTTGTGGAGTAGCCTTTATAAAACAGCGGTAGCTGTTGTAACACTTTTTTGAAAAAGTGTGAGTAATATAGTTTATCAAATGTTTTTAAGCAACTACAGTTGTATGAATTCGGTTCCTTTGAGGGTATTCTAGGAAATAAATTTTCCATTGCAAAACCGATAAAAGCGAAAGAGTCTCAGCGGGGAACTGAGACTCTAACAGAATTAACCAAAACCTAATTATTATGAAAAATCAATATTTGTGTCTTTTATATAATATGTTCTAAAACAACAATCATAATTGTTAGTAGAACAATAAACAAATAAAACTCAGTTTTTACACCTTTAAAAATCTTCATTGTTTATCTAAATTGTTTAAGGCAAAGATATAGCGATATGGGTCTTTGGGCACTCGGGCGAATGACTTAATTTTCTGGAGATAATCAGTAGGTGAATTTACTTAGCCTTAAGTTGAGTAGGATTAATCTTAAAATGAAAAAAAGCTACAATTGAAATTTCAACTGCAGCTTTCTTTTCCTTTTTTTCTTCCTTTAAGGCGTTGACCCACCAGGGCTCGAACCTGGACTCTTTTGAACCAAAATCAAACGTGTTGCCAGTTACACCATGGGTCAATTGCTTTATTGCGGTTGCAAAAATACTACTTTTTTGTAAACCACAAAATAAAGATGAAAATATTTTTAATCTTTAGGCGTTTCCCGCAGTAACAGCGACTGCAGCCATAGCATCCATTTCCTTATCAAAGTGGAACATTCCACCTTGAGAGCTGCCAGCTAACTCCAACTTGTCGAGGACAGTACGTGCGCTTGCTTCTTCTTCAACTTGTTCTTGAATATACCATTGTAGGAAGTTTGAAGTCAAATAATCTTTTTCTGTCATACAAATTTCAAAAAGATTATTTATTAAGCTAGTGACCATTTCTTCATGAGTTAATACCCCTTTGAATACTTCTTGTAAAGAATTCCAGTCGTTTTGTGGTTCTTCTAAGGCTTGGGTCTTGGCGTGAGATCCTCTTTCATTAAGATAGTTCACCAATTTAATCATGTGCATTCTTTCTTCATCAGCATGGGCATATAGATAAGCCGAACTACCTGGGAATCCATTCATGTCACACCAATTTGCCATTGCGAAATATAACCTTGAAGATTCCTCTTCAGCTTTAATTTGTGCATTTATCGCATCTACTACTTTCTGATTCATATCTTTTGTTTTTCTGTCTTTCTTAAATGATCTTTCTTGTTCAGCAAAAATATAAATAATAACAATTGTAAATCAGTTTGTTGGAGAAAAAAAAAAAAAAAAAACATGATAGAATATATGATAAAAAATGGTGAAAGCTTATTTCCCAGGTAAAATGAGGTTTTCTTACAGATAATAAAAAGTATTTATTATCAGTTTCGGAAAAAATATTAATAACCTGAGTTCGATTATTAAATAGCTTCCACAGAAAGCCAATAATGCATCAGGTTTGATCTGAAATTCAAGAAGATATAGCGGGCTATATCAATTGGATTTTAGTAAAAAGATGATGTATTATTGACTTTTCCCCAAGTGGATTTCTATAATTAACTCCTTTTCTTCATCAAATTTCATCGAGTTATCCCGATAGCTCTTCAAAAATTTGATTCGAATATGAGCTAATTATCTGAAACTGTGATGATATTTAATGTCGAACTCAGGTTAATAGAAATAAAGTCCATTACAAAACCAGATTTTAAAAGACGGGTTTATATAAAACCTCAGTAAAGTTTGTCAAGGTTTTTCAAAGCATACAATAAGTTGGACTCAGTTCTTTGAGATGCTTTCAAAGGAATACAAATTGATCCTATTTTAGGCTAATAAAATACCCAATCATTAAAAAAGTCTAGAAAAATTCAAAACGAATTCTTCTAGACTTAATGTGTTTTTTTAATTGAAAGTTACTGAGAGATTATTCTGAATCCTCATCGTCATTATCGATCTTGGTATAGATGACTTGTAGCTTCACTCGCTTACTTTCATCCATCATTGGGTCGTAACCATATCCGATTAGTCTGTTTGGGTGTACGGCGCTTCCTACGATCTCCACTCTTAGTTTACTATCTTCGGTATGACCTTGTATCACATCTTGGATATATTGTGTAATTCTAAAGAAATACTGATGCTCAGTTTCATCATATTTTCCATTAAAGTAATTTTCACCGCTGGATGCATCGGGAACTGTGTATTGATATTCTACACTATCAATAATTACCCTTTGACTTAATGTTAAAGATGAAATAGGAGTATATCCTGATTCGGTATCTTGATTATGAATAAATAACTTGGCTTCGTTAACCGCATAATTATAATAATCATCCATTTTGCTCAAGTATGGGAATTCAACCACAGTTCTTACCCCGGCCAAGCCTTGAAGATAAATTAATTCTTTACCGTCCTCTGTATTGCCATTTATAACTTGAGATCTAAACTCAGGACTGGCATCACCGTATTCGTAGTGATTGAAATTACTAAAACGAGCTGTGTTATAATTTACAACTAGGTCGTAGCTCATACTATCTTCTTCATTGTTGTGATAGTAGAATCTAATAAAGGTGCCATCACTTTGGAAATCAAGATCTACTAAACTACCTCCGCTAGAAGGTAGATTTTGACCTAATGTAGTAATGTGTATTCCTTTGAATATAGCACTTAATGATTCGTCGTCGTCAAAAGCTGAAGTATCACTAGATATGATTCTGTTTCCAAATTCATTAGATAGATAAATTTTAACAGGATTCAGAATCATGGATGTATCATAAGTCTCATCAACTGTGTTTTCTTCGATAAACTCAACAGAATCGTAATTTGGAACAAAACTAGCATACGCTAATGGTTCATTTTTAATCCTCGTATTTTGAAAGGAGTAATAAGCTGAATCAGCTAATAAATCATCTCCTAGTTCATATACTACCCAATCATGTTGGTATGCAGTATCTCCATACAGGTCAATATTGGCATATGATATATAAAGCACTACGGAGTCAATTTCTGGGTTTTCTCCAAAACTATAGCTTTCGTTTCCGGGTTTAATATTAAACTGAGAATATACACTGGCATTCAGTGTTCCAAAAACAGGATCTTTTATTGCACCAACCACATGGGCTGATAATTCATCGGTACGTAAGCTATCTATAACTTCGCTGTACACAAGTACCGTTGCTGTGTCCATATAGATAACCTCCAAAGGATTTTCACCTACAATATCAACACCTATTTTGCTAATGTCCTTTTTACAGGAAAAAAGTAAAGCAGCCGTTAATAGTATCAACAGGCCGCTTGAGAGTATTTTTTTCATATTCATCATCTCATTCTATTGCTTTGGCGAAAATATGCAAAGGCTTCTATTTAGAAAAGTGATTTATCTTTTTTTAAGAACTAATCCTCTAAAAGAGAATCGTAGAAAGTGTTGTAGGCGTTAACATAGTCTTCTTCACCTTGATAAGTAAGGATAGGCTTGCCCGTTTCTTCTGCCATTTTCACATAATCAGCCGATAATTCTTCAGCTCCATATACTATTGCGTCAGCAAACTGTAAGGCACCACGCATTAAATCCATGTAATTACCACCTTTATAGATATCCAAATCTGATTCTTCAATGCCTTCCATCTTGATCTTCTGTGGTAGGTTATCATTTAATTTGGCATCAAAATGATCATTATAAAGAGAAACAATGATTTTTGTATCACTAAATAATGGATTGTCCTTAAAAGCCTTCTTAATATATAATGGAACCAATGCCGACATCCAACCATGACAATGAACTACATCTGGTGCCCAACCTAGTTTTTTAACGGTTTCTAAAACACCTCTACTAAAGAAAACAGTTCTTTCATCATTGTCTTCAAAGAATTTACCATTCTTGTCTACTGTGGTGAATTTTCTCTGAAAATACTCTTCATTATCAATGAAATATACCTGCATTCTAGCTTGTTGTATAGAAGCTACTTTGATGATAAGAGGATGATCATGATCGTCAATAATTAAATTCATTCCGGAAAGTCTGATCACTTCATGCAGTTGGTTTCTGCGTTCATTGATATTACCAAAACGTGGCATAAATGTTCTGATCTCTTTACCTTTTTCTTGAATACCTTGGGGTAGAAAACGTCCAATTTTACTGCGATGTGTCTCGGGTAAATATGGCATAATCTCTTGATTGACGAATAAAACTCTTTTCTTCATTCTATTTAATTTATTGGGCGACAAATGGTTGATTCTGGTAAGAAAATGGGAATTAGATGTTTACGCTAGTTAATTTTATCATTTGTGTCGCTTGTAGTTTTTTTAAAAATGGAATGGCAAAGATAGTAATTTTTTCTAAACCTACATTTATCAAGGCATTAGGATTGAATGATAATAGTTCAAGTTCTGTTTTTTTTGTGTTAAAAAATCCATTTCAAGATTGATTTATGATTAAGAAATTTTGAAAAAGGAGCTAAAAAATACAAAACGACTTATTTGCTAGATCAAATTTTAAAGTGAATTCTTTTGTAATAGTTACGATCGTTCAACAAAATGATACGTTTGTTCATTTTAAACAAATTTTGGTTGAAATATTTGCCAGATTGAGAAGATTGAGTAATTTTGTTACTCAATATTGACAAGCATCATTTCTAAGGTTATTAATAAGGTGTTAGATACTTTAATCACATCCAAAACTAGGGTTAAATTACTCTTGAAGTTTTTCTTAAACTCCAATTCGGAGTCATACCTGAGAAATTTAGAGGAGGAATTTGGTGAATCTAGTAATGCCATTCGTGTTGAGCTCAACAAGTTTGAAAAAGCTGGGCTACTTGATTCTAGGGCTCAAGGGAATAAAAAACTATTTCGTGCCAACACCAATCATCCACTATTTCCAGAGATTCATAACCTACTTTTAAAGCATATTGGTTTCGATGAAATCGTTGATAAAATCATCCTTAAACTTGGTGATATTCAGAGGGTTTTCCTAGTAGGTAATCTAGCAAAAGGAATAAATACCGAGATTATCGATCTTATATTTGTAGGAGGAGGAATTAATAAAACCTATTTGGTAGAATTGGTGGAAAGAGCGGAAGGCATCATTAAGAAGAATATTAGATATTTGGTGTTTTCTGTGGAAGAAATTGAATCGTATTTGGACTTGCATGCTAACACTGAGGTTTTACTCATGTGGAAGGAAGAATAATGCTTCAATATTTACTAAATTAGTTAGTTAGGTTCTAAATTGAACTGTGACTTAGAAGGCGAAGCTATGTCTTCCACTAATATGAATGTTGTAGATGGTAGAAGAGTCAAAACTAAATACAATGGTTCTTGTCCTTACAAATAGAGAATAGTAATTATAAGAATAATATGTTACGAATCCTTTGGATTCTTTTCAAGTCCAAGAAATTCGTTTATCGCATAATACAATAATATCCCATAAAACATCTAAAATGGAAAGTAAAAATTATAAAATCGCAGTCATTGGCCTCGGGTATGTTGGCCTACCTTTAGCAGTTGAATTTGGAAAGAAATTTAAAGTTCTTGGATTTGATATCAACCAAGCTCGTGTTGACGAGTTAAATGGTGGACATGATGCCACTTTAGAAGTTGAGGATCATGATTTACAACAAGCGCTAAGGTCTGATGGTGATGCTGGATTAAAACTGACTACTAATCTTGATGAAATTAAAGAGAGCAATATTTATATTGTGACTGTTCCAACTCCAATAGATCAATTTAAAAGACCTGATTTAACTCCATTGGTTAAAGCAAGTGAAACTGTTGGTAAAGTCATCTCTAAAGGCGATATTGTAGTTTATGAAAGTACCGTTTATCCTGGCGCTACAGAAGAAGATTGCCTTCCTGTTGTGGAAAGAGTGAGTGGTCTGAAGTTCAATGAAGATTTCTTTGCCGGATATAGCCCAGAAAGAATCAATCCAGGAGATAAGGTAAATACTTTACTAACCATTAAGAAAGTCACTTCTGGTTCTACTCCAGAGATCGCTAAAGTTGTGGATGATATGTATAATAGCATACTCCTAAATGGAACCCATATCGCTTCTTCAATAAAAGTAGCAGAGGCCTCAAAAGTGATAGAAAATGCACAAAGAGATTTAAATATCAGCTTTGTTAATGAGTTGGCTCTTATTTTTGATCGCTTAGGAATAGATACCAATGAAGTTATAGATGCCGCCGGAACAAAGTGGAATTTCTTAAAATACCGCCCAGGTTTAGTGGGAGGACATTGTATTGGTGTGGATCCTTATTATTTAGCTTTTAAAGCCGAAAGCGTTGGTTATTACCCCGATGTCATTCGCTCCGGAAGAAGAGTAAACGATGATATGTCACGCTTTGTAACAGAGAAAGTCATCAAGTTGATGATTAAAAAAGGCTTGAAGATTCTAGATAGCAAAGTATTACTGTTAGGAGTAACATTCAAAGAAAACTGCCCAGATATTAGAAATACTAAAGTGGTAGATATCGTTGACGAGTTACAAGAATTTGGTTGTAAACTAGATATTTACGATCCTTGGGCCGATCAAGCAGAAGTAAAGCATGAATATGGTATCAAAACCATGGATAAGAATATAGATATCTACGCTACAAAATACGATGCCATTGTATTAGCAGTAAGCCACGATCAATTCGCCGAGCTAGACATGAAACGCCTCACCAATGGTGATAAATCTGTAATATTCGACATCAAAGGTTTCCTACCAAAGGAGATGGTGGATGGGAGATTGTAAAAGACTTAAAGTTAATGGATGGTAAGGTGCCCTGTGGGCGAAAAAAATAGTAGAGGTGGTAAAGTGAGCTTTGCTCGGAAGGAATAGTCAATAATGGTAAGGTTTAGTAGCTGACTATACAAACCCTTACCACTCTTTACAATCTTTTACAAATTTTACAATTTCTTACCACCCCTTACAATCTTTTACAACACTTTACCATTCCTTCGTACTCTTTACTTTGCCATTAAAACAAAATAATTAAAATATTCGTTTTAAAAATATGAGTTACAATTTAACAAACTTAAAAGAATTAGAAGCAGAATCTATTCACATCATTCGTGAGGTAGCTGCTGAATTCGAAAATCCTGTGATGCTATATAGTATCGGAAAAGACTCTTCTGTAATGGTTCGATTGGCTGAGAAAGCCTTCGCTCCAGGGAAAGTACCTTTTCCTCTCATGCACATCGATAGTAAATGGAAGTTCGGGGAGATGATCACCTTTCGTGAGCAATATGTTCAAGATAATAATTGGGATCTCATCGTTCACCATAATAAAAAAGGATTTGAGGAGGGCGTTGGTCCTTTTACTCATGGTAGTAAAGTACATACCGACATCATGAAAACTCAAGCCCTATTGGCCGGTTTAGATAAACACAAGTTCGATGCCGCCTTTGGTGGTGCACGCCGCGATGAAGAAAAAAGCCGAGCAAAAGAACGTATCTATTCTTTTAGAGATCAATATCATCAATGGGATCCTAAGAATCAAAGACCTGAGCTTTGGGATATCTATAATGCCAAGGTACATAAAGGAGAATCCATTCGTGTATTTCCTATCTCCAACTGGACAGAACTAGATATTTGGCAGTATATTCGTTTAGAAAATATTCCTATCGTTCCTTTATATTTCGCTAAGGAAAGACCTGTGGTAAATGTAGATGGAAATCTCATCTTGGTAGACGATGATAGAATGCCAAAAGAAATGAGAGATCAAGCAGAAATGAAAATGGTGCGATTTAGAACTTTAGGTTGCTATCCATTAACAGGAGCTGTAGAATCAGAGGCCGATACCATTGAAAAGATAGTAGAAGAAATGATGACCGTCACCGTTTCCGAAAGAACAACAAGAGTTATCGACTTCGATCAAGAAGCTTCTATGGAGCAGAAAAAGCGTGAAGGGTATTTTTAAGGATGAACACTGATGACGCAGGTTGAATGGATAATCACGTATAGATTCTTATATGCTACACGAAAATATAACAAAGAAAATCATAGAGGCTTACTATCAAGTGTATAATAAGCTTGGCTATGGCTTTCTGGAGAGAGTATATCAGAAAGCCCTTTTAATTGAACTTCGAAATAGAGGGTTTGATTGTAAGGAAGAATATCCTATAAAAGTATACTATGAAGATGAGCTTGTTGGAGAATACAGAGCTGATATTCTAGTCAATGATTGTGTCATTATAGAAAATAAAGCTCAACCTGTATTGGTTGAAGAAAATGAATTCCAGCTTATCAATTACTTGAAAGCTACAAATATAGAAATTGGTCTTCTTTTAAATTTTGGAAAAAAACCGGAGTTTAAAAGAAAAATATTTACGAACGATAGGAGTAACTAATCCGTGATTATCAGTAAAATCAGTGTTATCCGTGTTCTAATAAAACAGCAATGTCAACAGAAAAACTAAACATAAAAGAATTCCTAGATCAGGATCAAAAGAAAGACTTACTAAGACTATTAACCGCAGGATCGGTAGATGATGGAAAATCTACACTAATTGGCCGTTTATTATTCGATAGTAAGAAATTATACGAAGATCAATTAGCTGCTCTAGAACGCGACAGCAAAAGAGAAGGCCATGCCGGAGAAGATATAGATTATGCTCTCTTACTCGACGGACTAAAAGCGGAACGCGAACAAGGTATTACCATTGATGTGGCTTATCGTTATTTTTCAACCAGCAAAAGAAAATTCATTATTGCAGATACTCCAGGTCATGAGCAATATACTCGTAATATGATCACCGGAGGATCCACTGCTAACCTAGCCATCCTCCTTGCCGATGCACGTAAAGGTGTCATCACCCAAACCAAGCGTCATACTTTCTTGGCTTCTTTATTGGGAATCAAACATGTGGTTTTGGCAGTAAATAAGATGGATTTAGTGGATTTCTCTGAAGAGCGTTTCAACGAAATTTGTCAAGAATATAAAGACTTCACCACTACCTTAAATATCCCAGATATTACTTTTATTCCGGTGTCGGCACTAAAAGGTGATAATGTGGTAGATCTTTCAGAAAAAACACCTTGGTATCATGGAAAAAGCCTGTTAGAACATTTAGAGGATGTTCATGTTGCCAGCGATAGAAACTTCGAAGATTTACGTTTCCCTGTTCAGTATGTGATTCGCCCTACTCTAGATTATAGAGGATTTGCAGGTAAAGTAGCGTCTGGAGTTCTAAAGGTTGGACAAGAAGTGATGGCCTTACCTTCCGGAAAGAAATCAAAAGTACAAAGCATTTTAACTTCCGATGGAGATGTACAGGAAGCCTTCCCTCCTCAATCTGCTTCCTTTACTTTAGAAGATGAAATTGATATTTCTAGAGGCGAAATGGTGGTTTATCCACAAAGCCAGCCCAAAGTAGAAAGACATTTCGAGAGTATGTTGGTTTGGATGGACGAGAAACCAATGGATCCTTATACTCAGTTCTATATCAAGCATAATACCCATGCCACAAAAGCCCGTATCGATCAAATCAGATATAAGGTAGATGTAAATACACTTGAGAAAAGTGAAATCGATCGTTTCGAGTTAAATGAGATTGGAAGAGTAGTGATGACCACTACCAAACCATTACTTTTCGATCCTTACCAAAAGAACCGTCAAACTGGTTCCTTTATCTTAATAGATCCTGTTTCTCATAATACAGTAGCAGTAGGGATGATTATTGATAAGCTAAGTTCCGATAGACTTCCAAGCAGAATCACAGATCTAGAAAAAGAACAAATCGTAAAATCCGGAAGCTTAATTTCTAAGCCAGAAAGAGAAAATCGCTATGGCCAAAAAGGCGCAACACTTTGGTTTACAGGACTACATGGATCTGGTAAAAACCAATTGGCTTATTCTTTAGAGAAAGAACTATTTGCCCAAGGCAAAACGGTAGTTTTATTCGATGGTAAATCAGTAAGAAGTGGATTGTCGAGAGAGTTAGACTTCAGCCCAGCCGATAGTGCCGAACACCTCAGAAGAGTAGCACATATGTGTCGCATGCTCAATGATCAAGGTATTATCACTATCTGCTCATTCATATCACCTGATGAAAAAGTAAGAAATCAAGTGGCTGAGATTGTAAACACAAACGAGTCCAATAGTTTCCACCTCATCCACATGAAAGCCGATTTAGACTTCTGTAAAGAAAATGATAAATACGGCATTTACCAACAAGCAGAGGAGGGTAAAGTACAACACATGCCAGGCATCGATAGAGAATATCAAGCACCTAAAAACCCTAATATAGTTATAGAAGCCCAAAAGGAGTTCAGTGTCGAAGAAATCTTAAATTACCTTCAAGCAGAAAAAGTTCTTTTTGAATAATACCGGTAACGTAGCACTCCCAACCTGCAGTTTACTTATCGTTAGATAAGCTGTATAACTGATAGATTAGTGGCAGCTTGTGGTTCAAAGTTTAAGGTTTACCCTGACCACAGCGTCATGGGTTCCTCTTATACCGAGTAATCCCTTCAGCAGTTTTGCCCCGTTCCTAAAGGTTAAGAGATTCAAAGTTTAAAGTTTAAGGCTGAGTAAACCTGGAAGATTAGGTTTTCAAAACGAGCTGGCGATAGCAAATCCTCCGAGGGCTTTAGCACATC
>JADGDY010000202.1:0-4484 GCA_016744655.1 Bacteroidales bacterium
AAAACTAAGGAACTGATCAATGTTGTGACTTAGTATAAAAATCCAGGTATAAACTATTAGAATTTAGATGTCTTTTTTGAGTAGGAGGACTTTAAACTTCAGCTTATTTTTCATAGGGTAAAGAAAGGAAATTAGAGGAATACCATATATATACTTAAAAAATAAATCTGATAGTATTGTTTATCCATATAGCTTCAAAATGAGTCTTTAACCAATTTATTAGTTTGATTGGTATTACTCAGATGCGTTTTTCTATTAAAGGTTTCGTATTGCAGACCCCGAATCAGCAGGCATAAAAAAAACCACTCTCAAAATTGAGAGTGGTTTTTCAAAATCATCTGAGAATTTTTATTTCACAAGATTCATAAAATCTTCGTTAGCGAAATATTTTACAAATTCTTTATCAGTTGCAGCTTTAGCTTTCAATTTAGGATTGATCTCAAAAGCTTTAGTTAAATGATTAATAACTACATCAGCTTTATCAGTTCTAGCACCAATAACAGCTTGTAAATAGTTAGTTTTGCAATTTTCGTTAGCGCAGCTTAAGTTGTTATTTGCTTCGTCATACTTTTCTAATAACATTTGAGCAAGAGCAACATTAAAGTCACATTTCTTATTACCGAATAATTTCAATGCTTGAGCATATTCACCATTCTGAATGGCAACAACACCTAGGTTATAACTTTCATTAGCACCTAATTTCTTAGCGTTAGTGAAATATTCATTTGCTTTATCCCAGTTACCTTGTTTAGCATAAACAACACCATAGTTATTTAATACAGTACCATTGTTAGGAGAAGCGGTGTTAGCTTTATCTAAGAAAGAAATAGCAGAACCAAAATCTCTGTTAGCAATTGCGATAACAGCAGCGTTGTTTTGAGCAACCCAAGATCCAGCGTGTAATTCAGCAGCAGTGTTGTAGATAGCTTCTTTTGCTTTTTCGTCTTCTGTTAATGTAGCAGCATATAACAACTCTTCAGCAGTTAATTCGCTAGGATTTGTAGTTGCCAATTGTGCAATTTCTTCAGCACTTCTTTTAGGCTCAAAACAATTAGCAGATACTTCAGCTCTTCTTAATGTAGAAAGGATATCAGATTCTAATTCAGGATAAATTAAAATCATATTTCTGATTTCTTCTTCTTTCTTTTCAGGAGCAGCACTTCTGATTACATTAAGCATAGTGTTTTTATCTTCAATGTTAGAAGCTTGTAATTTAGCCATGAAACCATTCCAGTCAGGACCATTACCCACAGCATTGAAAGTAACATCAGCACAATTTTCCATTTCTAATTTAGAATCTTTAGCCTTGATTAGTTTCTTCATGTCAGAATGCATATACTTATTAGCTGCTTCAGCTCTGTTTTCAGAAAGATTAGCATTGAATGTTTCTTCACCTTCTGGAGATGCATAAGCATTAATAGTAATGTCTTTGATATCCCATCCTTGAGCTAAGAAATCAACAACAGCTTGACGACTTTCTACAGAAGCATCATCTTTGTTAGCACCAAATCTCTTATTATAGTTATATCTGTTTTGTGGGAAATATAGAACAGCAACTTTGCTTACTACAGTTTCTAACTCATAACCATGTTCACCATAAACAGTTTCTTCGTTTCCACCAGCAAAAGATTGAGAGTTACGAATACCATCAGCTAATTTAGTTTCACACATCTCTAAATTTTTGTATTTAGCAACGATGTCTTCATCACTCATTTTAGCGTCAACAGGGGCTGTAGGATCAAATCCTAAAGGAAGAACGAATAATTCAGCACTAGCCATTTCAGGAGTATACTCGAAACTACCTTTATAGGTATATGTTCCACCAGTTGTGAAAGGCACAACATCGCCATCGCCTTGAACTTTTTCACCTTTGAAGAATTTAGCAGCTAAAACTTTAGTTTCAGTACCGTACTTAACATAAGGTGCAAATTTTAAAGCAGATTTCTTTGCGAAATATTTCTCTGGGAATGTAACTTTAACAGTGAATTCAACTTGGTCACCAACAACTTCTAAAACTTCTGGAGTTACTTCGTAAACAACTTCTTCACAATTTTTCTTCATGTTCTTAAGACCAGAACTTGGCTTGAATTTATAAGTAACACCTAAAGAAGTGTAACCATAAAAATCGTTCTTAACAGCCATTGCTCCACCTTCTCTCATATCGATGTCGTCAGTAGTGGTAAATCTCAAAGAACTCTCTAAGTTGATATCAACCTTAGGAGTAACTGAAAAATATAAACCAAGACCAGTAGGTATTGTAATACTAGTTTCTGCACCAGCTAATCCGCTACCTTGCTCATCACTATAACTTCCGCTTCTGTATTCAGTACCATCATCTCTTAAAGAGATACCACCAGTATTGATGTCAGATCTCATAGCAGAATAGTTTAACCAACCAATACCGGCAAAACCATAAACACCAAAACCAGCTTGTTTATTAGCCCTAAAGATATTTGTGAAATCAATAGTCAGCTGACCAGAAATGTCCCACATGCTACTTTCAAACTTGTCTGTTAAATCGAATGCAGGCTTATCTCTAGATGGATCACCTGTAGATTGAAATTTACCATTAACGAAGCTTGCTCTAGCTCCAAATACTGGTGAAAATTGATATCCAATTTTTGCACCATACCCTAATTTTTCATCACCATCAAGTGCTTGTTTAGGATGCATATCACCATAGAAATTGGTAAAACCAACATTTCCATTAATGTACCAGTAGCTATCGAAACTGGATTTTTGCTTTGTTTTTTCGCCGTCTTCCTGAGCGAAACTAACTGAAGAAGCTAGAAACAACACAACAAGTGGTAAAATCAATTTGTAAAATGTTCTCATAATTTTGAATTTTTATTGATATCTTTTGAATGCTAATTTATTGCAAAATTAAATCTTTTTGGAAATCTTCCAAACGACTTATTAATACTAAAAAGTTAATATTTTGTTTTTATTAAACCTTTAATTCTCATGCGAATATAATGATATTTTTTACTCACTTCACAATATTTTGTTACAAAATATGCGAAAAACCTACACTTCTAGCTTGAAAAAATGTCGGATTTACGCCTAATTGGTGATAATGGACTCATTTTAAGGATTCATAGAGTTGAAAGCATGCCATATTACTATGCCTGCAGAAATTGATATATTTAGACTATGTTTAGTCCCATATTGAGGGATTTCTAGGCAAAAATCAGATTGGTCGATGATTTCTTGTTGAACACCCTTTACTTCATTTCCAAAAACAAAAGCTGTTTTCTGACTGTTAATTACTGAAAATTCATTTAACTTAACACTATTTTTGGCTTGCTCTACTGATATTACTTGGTAATTTTCTTTCTTTAAGCTATTAATTGAATCCATCGTATTTTCAAAATACCTCCATTTTACAGATTCAGTTGCCCCTAAAGCAGTCTTGTGAATCTCTTTGTTAGGCGGACAGGAAGTGATTCCACATAGGTGTATTTCTTCAATTAAAAATGCATCCGACGTTCTAAATACTGAGCCTATATTACTCATACTTCTAATATTATCTAATACTATGACTATAGGTGTTTTTTTCTTTTTGTGGAATTGTACTAAGTCTATTCTATTTAACTCTTTTAGACTTAGTTTTTTATGTTTAGAATCCATATGCTAACTTCTGGTTTTTCGGTTTTATTTCGAACTGCAAAATTAAACTTTTAAATATTTTTTCAATTAAAGTTTGTAAAAAATAAAAAAAAGCTATCTTTGCACCCGCTTAACCGCAAGGAACAGCATTGGACCTGTAGCATAATTGGATAGTGCACCTGACTACGGATCAGGAGGTTAGGGGTTCGAATCCCTTCAGGTTCACCAAATTGATAAAAAAGTCATTGTAGTATTACAGTGGCTTTTTTTTTGTTTTATTTATATATTTTCATTTCATTTTGGACCTGATAAATTAGTACTTTTACACGCTTTTAATTTAACACGACTTTAAGATTACAAACAATGAGTATCGTTGCGTTTCTTCATAATAGAAAATTAAAAAACACTAATATAAGAAATACCAGACTTAAGGTTTTAAAACCCTTGTCCGATATTAAATGCATATTAGTGCTTGCGTCTTTATCTAGCTTGAAGGAGAAAGAAAAATGGGAATCTTATTTTGGTAATATAAGCAAACATAAGTTGAAATTTGAATTGATCTGTTATATTGATTCAAGTGCTGAAGATAAAGAGAATAAAGGACACTTTAACAAAGTAATATTTCCATCACAAATTTCTTATCTAGGGAATTTGAAAATGACTGAATCAGTTAAGGAAACAATGGGTAAGAATTTCGATTTAGTTCTTGACTTGAACTTTAATGATATTGATATTCTAAATTTGCTAGCTGGCACTTACCAAATGTGCATAACTATTGATGAATGGCCTAATTACGAAAATTGCTACACCATAATTATCAGTCAACCCGAACCACTTTTTGTATCCACTAGTAGAAACAGCAATGGTAAAAAAAT
>JADGDY010000202.1:4494-7975 GCA_016744655.1 Bacteroidales bacterium
AGTTGGTGGAAATTTCAATAAAAAAATAGAATTATTTCTCGATTTGATGATCAAAACAGATGAACCTGAGAACAAACCCAAATTATATATAGATCAAGTATTTTATTTTTTAGGAAAAATTAATATAAATGGAAACAAATAAACTTAAAGGAACTGGTGTAGCACTAATTACACCTTTTCACAAATATGGTACCATTGATTTTACATCATTGGGCGATTTGGTTGAGCATGTTATAAAGGGAGGAGTTAATTATTTGGTAGCGTTAGGAACTACCTCTGAAGCTGCTACGTTAACTGAAGATGAGAAAATAGCTGTAGTGGAGTTTATTGTAGACAAGGCAGAAGGTAGAGTTCCTGTAATTGTTGGACATGGTGGGAATAATACCACAGCTTTAGAATTACAATTGAAGAAATTTCCTTATCAAAATGTTGATGGAATCCTATCGGTGACTCCTTATTATAATAAACCCAATCAAAAAGGATTATATTATCATTTTAAAACTTTAGCTAGTGCCACAGATTTACCAATTATTCTATATAATGTGCCAAGTAGAACAAGCGTAAATATGGAAGCTGAAACTACATTAAAACTTGCGGAAGAATTCTCAAATATTGTCGCTATTAAAGAAGCAAGTGGAGATATGTTTCAAATCACAAAGATCTTAAAAGATAAACCAAAAGATTTCCTAGTTATATCTGGTGATGATGTTTTGACTTATAATATGATAGGTGGAGGTGCTAGTGGTGTAATCTCCGTTACAGCGAATGCCTATCCTGCCGAGTATAGCCAGATGGTAAACTCTGCTTTGAAAAATAATTGGAAGTCTGCTAAAGAATTCAACTTTTCGCTATTAGAATTTATGGAGGCTATTTTTGAGGATGGTAATCCATCAGGTATTAAATCAGCTTTAAATACGATGGGAATCATAAAACATCATCTTAGATTACCTTTGGTAAAAGTAAACGTGCAAACTGCAAATAGAATAAAGCAATTTGTTGATGACTATAAAAGTCCATTAGCTTAAACAACCTAATTAGATAAATGCTGTCTTGCAAAGCAAATGACATTAATTGAAAATGAAAATATGATGAAAAATTACTTAAGTATCCTTGCATTGCTTATTTCACTAAGCGTTTTTAGTCAGAACGATGCATACAATTTATTGGACAATTACCTCCAAGAAAAAGGGGAGGCATTTGTTAAAATTAATACGAATTCCACAAAAGATATATTAAACCTAGCACCATTAATGTCAATTGATGAAGTAGATGGAAATATTGTTTATGCATACATGTATGAAAAAGGATTTGCTGAATTTAAAGAATTAGAATTGAGCTTTGAAATTTTACAAAAACCTGGAGAACTATTTGTGCCAGAAATGTATGACGGAACAAGTAAAGAAGCATACGAGTGGGACACATATCCAACTTATGATGCTTATGTTGAAATGATGTACGATTTTGCAACTAACTATCCTGATATTTGTGAAGTATTTAGTGTTGGAACTTCAGAAGAGGGGCGTGAAATTATATTCGCAAAAATCTCTGATAATGTGTCAACTGATGAACCTGAAGGACAATTCATGTATACAGGAACAATTCATGGTGATGAAACAGCTGGATTTGTTTTGTTTTTGAGGTTAATCGATTATTTAACGTCAAATTATGGAACCGATGCAGAAGTTACTGAATTAGTAAATAATTTGGAAATATGGATTAATCCTGCAGCAAATCCAGATGGAACTTATCATGGTGGTAATAATACTGTATTTGGTGCTCAAAGAGCTAATGCTAATAATGTAGATTTAAATAGAAATTATCATGACCCTAACCCAGATTATGGACCACATCCTGATGGTAATGAATATCAAGCAGAAACTGAAGTTTTTATGACTTTGGCTGATGAGCAGGATTTTGTTATGGCCGGAACAACACATGGTGGTGCTGAAGTATTAAACTACCCTTGGGATACTTGGAATTTACACACCGCTGATGATGCTTGGTGGGTTTTTGTATGTCGCGAATATGCCGATACTTGTCATGCTTTTTCTCCATCTGGATATATGACAGGCTGGGAAAATGGTATTACTCATGGATATTCTTGGTATCCTACTCATGGTTCACGTCAAGATTATATGAATTACTTTCATAACTGTAGAGAAGTAACAATAGAACAGTCTGATGTGAAATTAATTCCTGAAAACCAGTTAGATGCACATTGGGTTTATAATAAACGATCCATGATTAATTATATGAAACAGATGTATTATGGTGTACAAGGAATAATAACAGATAGTTTAACAGGAGAACCGCTTGTAGGAAAAGTTGAAATTCTTAACCATGATGAATTAAATTCATTTGTTTACTCTAGGGAAGGATTGGGAAATTATCACCGTTTATTAAAATCGGGCACTTATGATTTTAAATTTAGTGCAGAAGGTTATGTTACTAAGTATTTTGAAGGAGTTGTTGCAGAAGATTATGAAGCTACAATTTTAAACGTACAATTAGCTAGTGCTGCCTTAACAGCAGATTTTTCAGCTGACCAGGTTTTAATAGCAGTTGGTTCAACTGTGCAATTTTCTGAAGATTGCTGGGGAGATCCTGATACATACACATGGACATTTGAAGGAGGAACTCCTGAAACTTCTGATTTAGCAAATCCTCAAGTTATATATAATGAAGAAGGGAGTTTTAATGTTACTTTAGTCATTACTAAAGGTGATGATACACAAACAATAACCAAAAATGGATTCATTACAGCTAATGAAGAGTTTCTAATTGAAGATGGAGAAATTACAACCTGTAGTGGTATGTTTATCGATAATGGTGGAATAGATGGTGATTACTCCTCGAACTTAGATTATATATATACAATCTATGGGTCAGAAACTGCAGAAACTGCAATCTTAACTGTTGATTTTACAAGTTTTGCTGTTGAGTACCATGCCAGTTGTAATTACGATTATCTAGAGATATATGATGGTGCAAATACAACAGATGAATTAATTGGCAAGTATTGTGGAACAGATAGTCCAGGTACAATTGTTAGTACTAATCCCGACAATGCATTGACTTTTGTATTCCATTCGGATGGTTCTCAGGAAGATACTGGTTGGACTGCAGCCATTAATTGTACAATTATTGATCAAGTGAGTATTGTTGATACTTATGAAGCTTTAAAAGTTTATCCTAATCCAGTAAATAATGGTTTATTGCTAGTTGAGCTCGATAAAGGAATAAATGAAATAAACATGTACAATCTAAGTGGACAAGAAGTTCAAACTTGGAATACCTCAGGAATGAAACAAAGCTTAAATGTTACATCTATTGAAGCTGGGATCTATTTACTGAAAGTTAAATCAGATAATGCTGTTTATCATAAAAAAATAAAGGTTCAATAAGCCTTATAAAGTATTCTAAAAGAGGTAAACTGTAAAGTTAGCCTCTTTTTTTTTGAATACATTTTACTGTTTAAAAT
>JADGDY010000203.1 GCA_016744655.1 Bacteroidales bacterium
GTATATGATGGAGTTAATATGAAGATTTATATAAATGGTATTTTGGATGCTTCTCAAGCTCAGACAGGAAGTTTTACTTCTAATGATCAATTTTATTTTGGATCAATGGGAACAGATAGGTATTTTGATGGAGATATTGATGAAGTTAGGCTTTGGAATGATGCAAGGACTGTAATTGAATTAAGATCGAATATGTATAAAAACATAGATCTCCCTGAATCAGAACCAAATCTTATTTCATATTATAAGTTTGATGCTACTTCAGGAATCACACTAAGCGATTCCAAAGCAAGCAATAACGGGACTTTGAATAATATGGATAATGAAGATTGGTTAACATCCTCCGCTTTTTTTGGACCTAAAAATTGCCTTGATTTTGATGGTGGAAATAATAATGTATGGTGTAGTAGTTTTTCACCAACAGTTACAAGTGGTACAATAGAATTCTGGATGAATCCGGAGGCACTTGCTGATGATAATGCAAGAATCATATCTCGAGGTGCAAATTATAGTTTTGGTGATGAAATTTATTTAATATCTGGCGATGGTAGATTAAATACTGTCAATTTAATTATCGGAAATGATTTGATTTCTTCAATAAGTATACCAATTGGAGAATGGACTCATGTTGCCATATCTGCTGATGGTTCTGGTTCCAAATTATATCTCAATGGTATTTTAGACGATACAGGCGGAGCTGCTGATTTTAGTTTTAATACTTTTAGAATTGGAGGACAATATACAAATGATTTTTGGGAAACTTTTAATGGAAAAATGGATGAAGTTAGAGTTTGGAACGACATTAGAACTTCATCTGAAATTCAAGAAAAAATGTGCACTTCATTAATTGGAAATGAAGCCAATTTAGTGGCCTATTATAATTTTGATAACACCTCTGGAACCATAGTACAAGATATGGTAAACTCATCTAACGATGGCGAAGCTGGTGGTGGACCTTTATGGGTGGCTTCAACAGCATTTAACTCATGGCTCAACACCAATTCTACAAATGCAGCATCCTCTGAAAATTGGAGCCAAGGAAGTATACCAACAAGTACCGATAATGTGGGGATTTCTTCACATTCTGGTAATGATCCAGTTATTTCTACCACATTCGATTGTAATCATTTTTCTTTGGAAACTGGGGCAAGCTTATCTATGAGCGATGGAGCTTCTTTCCTTCCGCTAGGAAATGAATATATCAATGGCTCTTTTATCATTAATAAAATCATAGCGGGTGATAGCAAATGGCACTTAATTTCTGCTCCTAATAATAATACAACAACTACTGATTTCACAAATTATTTCCTTCAATCATGGAACGAAACCAGTGCTACTTGGGAACAAGTGACTGAACTTGATATTGCCATGAATCCTGTAAAAGGATATAGCCTTTTTGATATTCCTAATAGCAAAGTTAATTTCAGTTTCACAGGCACTCCAAATACTGGTGAGCAAACCTATTCGTTAACTTATCATGATAATACCGGTGATAATGATGGAATGAATCTTATCGGAAACCCATATCCTTCTGCTATTGACTGGGATCAACTCCATGAAACATATGGAGCTATTTATGTATGGGATCCAAGCCTTGATGGTGGTGAAGCTTATATGGGTGATTATATTGAATGGAACGGTGGTGTTGGTGATGCACAATATATTGCTCCAATGCAAGGATTTTTTATCCAATCTACAAGTAACCAAACCTTCACAATCGATAATGATGCGAGAACTCATACTGGAGCAGGATCATTCTACAAATCTTCAAACTCTGAAATTGAAAATGGAATTATTCTTAGTACCAACCAACAAGACAAACTATATATTAAACTAATGGGTGAAGCATCAGATGGTTTTGATTTTATATATGATGCTTACAAAATTGTTTCATTAGGAGAGTCTAATTCTCAGCTATATTCCAAATATTATGATACTAAATTAGCTATTGATTGTCGTCCAGAAACTGAACTAATTCAGTTAGGTTATCAGAACAACCAAAATGGACAATACTCCATTGAAAAAGTAGAAATAGATGGAATTGCAATAGCAGAAATAGAGGATACTAAAACCAATTTATTTCATAACTTAAATGAAAATCCTTATGTATTTGAATGGAATACCAACGATTCAGAGGAGCGTTTCATACTCCATCTTAAGGCTACCGCAACTGAAGAACTCGTTGCACAAGAAGCACAAGTATATAGTCACGATGGACAAGTTTATATCCGTCAAACCTCCTCTAATGAGTTTAATTCAATAGCCATATTTGATTTAGCTGGACGAGTGGTATATTCTGGAAACTTGAGTCAATCGGGTATTCAAAGTATTGATATGAACGGCTATATTGGAGCTTATTTGGTTCGAATAATTGGAGAAGGACAAAGTATAACTAAAAAAGTAATTTTAAAATAAGAACGAAAATGAGATGTCATAGCTGTTAGCGATAACATCTCATTTGATTAATAAAACCAACAATTATGAAAAATATTATCAAGTATATCAGCATTTTAGTTTTTGTTTTTGGAGTAAGTTTAGCTTTTGCTCAAACCCCTCCTCCACCTAATAATGGAACTACAGCTAGCGGTGGTGGAACGCCTGTGGGTGGTGGTGCTTCACTTGGTGGTGGCCTTGCTATTATGATAGCTGCTGCTGGTCTTTATGCCGGGAAACAATACTTCGGGAAAAGATAAAACTAGTTAAATATAAAAACAAAAAGCATGAGGAAGTCTTCATGCTTTTTTCATTTACCTCATCATTTAACACCCATTATTTTTCTTTTTCTATCGGTTCAAAGGAATCGGGACTATTGCTTTCCACTTTAACCTGTTCTGTTCCGGTCTTAATAACCCTAAACTCTGTTCTTCTGTTGAGTTGATGAGCTTCTTCGCTACAATCTACTTTTACATTACCCTCACACTCACAGCCATTTAATAGTTTGTACTCTCCATAGCCTTTTCCATAAATTCGCTCTGGATTGGTAATTCTTTCTTTAATATATTTAGCCGAAGCTTTTGCTCTTTTATCCGATAGCCATTCATTATAAGCCATTGTTCCCCTACAATCGGTATGAGAACCAAGCTCAACTACTAAACTATCATACTTGTTCATCACCTCTACTATCTTGTCTAACTCAACAGCAGCATCTGGCCTAATATAAAACTTGTCGAAATCGAAGAATATTGGATTGATTTGAACTATCTCCGCCAAAACCTTAATGTCTTTTCGTAATATCAAATCAACAATGATAACATCCTCTTCTGTGTATGTATCTGCTTTGTTTTTACCATTAAAATAACTTGGCTTCTGACCCGTCAAACTATAAAACTTGTCAGCCTCCACCATAAATAGGTAAGCTCCAATACTATCGGATTGCACAGATTCAATTAATATACCATCCTCTGAAAACAAGCTTACTAAAGCATCAGGGATGGTATCTCCAAATTGACTTAAGGTAGTTCCTTTTAAAATCTTTTGACAAAGGAAAGGATATACTAACTCAAAAGCGTAAATATCATCATCTCCGTTTCCTCCATCTCTATTTGAAGAAAAATAGCCAGATGTGCCGAGGCTATCCAAAATAAAGGCAAAATCATCTTTATTAGTATTAATAGGAAAGCCTAAGTTTTCAACTCCACATTTAAATCCATTTTCACCAATATGCCCATAAAACAAATCGAGCCCACCTAAGCCTGATAATCCATCGGATGCAAAAAACAATATATTACTTCTGTGGATAAAAGGAAACATTTCGTTGGCTTCAGTGTTTACTTGCTCTCCTAAATTAATGGGCTCTCCATAAGTTCCATCCTCATTGACTTCTACTTTATAAATATCTACAGCACCAAATCCGCCTGGCATATCAGATGCAAAGTACAAGCATTTACCATCTTCTGTGAGACTGGCATGACCAACGGAATACTCTGGTGAATTATATGGAAAAGGTTCTAAATCTGACCAATTACCATCAGCATTTAATTCTGACCTAAATAGTTTTAGTTTCACAGAACCATCTGCACTTTTCTCACCATAATTGTTTCTCGTTATGTACATTTGTGTTTGCTGTGTATTAAATGCCACAGGTCCATCATGAAACTTCTTATCTAGCTTTCTTGAAAAATTTGAAACATCTGTCCATTTCTTTCCATCCTCTTCTTTTTTAGCTACCTCATATAAACTTAAATAGGGTAATTCATTCCAATTCCACTCTCTTTGAATACTTTGCATCTTTTTTCGTGTGGAAGTAAACAAAATGGATTCTTGAAAATATATCGCACCAAATTCCTGATGTTTGGTATTAAACGGAAGGTGTTCAATAGTGAATTGTCCTTTATCTTCTAGGAAATAAGAATAGTCGCTATGCTCTAAAAAGCTAATTCCCCTCTTGTCTTTTGAGGATTGCATTGAAAACAATTCCATCCAGTTTTTTGCATCACCATATTCCTGATTTATTTCTAATATAGATGCATAAAGAAACATATCCTCAACACTAGAACTATCTATATTTACAATTTCAGCATACAGTTCTTCAGCTTTTTTATAATCCTCAATTTTAGAATAGCTAATGGCTAAGTTTCGTAAGGTATTGAGACTTCTATCCCCAGACTCCTCATATTTTTCAATGGCATTACTAAAAGAAAAATTATGGAAATAATCGTTTGCTTTCTTCAATTTTATATGGTCAGTATCTTGTGCAATAGAAACCAATATGATTCCTAAAAATGCTATACTTAAATAAATCCTTTTTACCATGATATTTTATATTTTAATTTCTTTGTTCTTATTACAATCCTTATGATTTTATCATCCAACGTTTATTAAAAATACCTTGGTGATCTAACTTTCCCTTTATCCTTAAAGATAAAATCGTATCGTAACATAATCTCATGAGAGCCATCATTATACTTAGAAGTTGTATTTGCATAAGACCAATCGAACGAATAACCTATGGCAAGCTGTTTTGTAATATTTATTCCAGCAAGTCCACCAACCGCATCACCAGTTCTAAACATGGGTCCTACCCAAATCACATCATTTATATAAAACAAGGCTGTTAAATCCATTTCAATTGGTGCTCCTTCAGATACTTTAATATAAGTGGTGGGTTTTAATTTCAGACTTCCTGTACTCGTCAGTGAGAAAATAGCTCCTGCTATAAAGAAATAATGTCTTTCATTTCCTTCAACACCTCCATAGGTCGTATTGGTAAAAAAGTCATTTTTTATCAAACGAGGAATAGATACACCGGCATAAAACTTTGGCGTGTAATAATACATACCAAAACCAAAAATAGGAAGCAAGGCACTTGTATAATCAGATTGGAATGCAGGGTCGTTACTCTCTGTGGTTGTTAACCTACCTAAATCATTGGATAAAAAGCCTAATCCACTTTTCAAACCAAATGAAAGCTTAGCATTTTTTCCTACTCTAATTCGAAAAGCATAATCCACGCTAAACGAAGTTTGATGAGTTGGCCCAATCACATCATTTACAACCGTTAATCCTAAACCTATATTTTCATGAAACACTGGTGAGTGTGCAGTGAAAGTCTGGGTTTTGGGTGCTCCAGGAAAGCCCACCCACTGAGAACGATGTAAACCTGTCATTGTTAAAGCATCACGTGTTCCAGCATAAGCAGGGTTTATGGATAAAGTATTGAATGAGTAATGTGTATACATTGCTTCTTGCTGTGCATTCACATCGATGAGTAACAAGAGTAAAACTCCTAATATTAATATCTTTTTCATATCTATATTTTTAATATTGAAAATCAACATATTGAATCGGTCTTTTTTCAATTTAAATTATCTGCTTAAATAAATATATCCTCTAATTGGTGTGCTACCATCATGTAAGTCAACCACATAAAAGTAGGTCCCTACAGCTAACTTATCTCCACCAACAGTAATTCCAAAATGGTTCTTTCCACTCCAAGAGTTATCATATCCTCCTTCGGCTTCATAAACCTTGTTTCCCCATCTATTAAAAATAGTGATGATGGCATCTGGGAAATTTTCTATTCCTTGAATCACAAAGTAATCGTTGATTCCATCGTCGTTAGGTGAAAATCCATTTGGTATTTCTAATGGTATTTCTGTAACATCAGGTAGAACATCATCTTCATTATTTGATAAATCTGTATCGATTTCATTTCCTGAAACAGAGGCTATATTTTCATAGTCCCCACTTTCTAATATACTCACCACTATATCAAGAGAAACTTGCCCGTCAACATCCAAATCACCAACTAACCAAATCCCAGTAACAGAATTATAATTCCCATCACTATTATCAGAAACGTATTCATAACCTGAAGGCAATTCATCAATCACCACCACATTAGTAGCTGAGGATGGTCCATAGTTTATAACTTCAAGAATGAATGTGATTTCACTTCCGAAATATGGTTCCATATTACTTGCTGTTTTCTCTATGGCTAAATCAATAAGAATTTCCTCATCCTCAATTTCAGGGTCTACTGATGTCGTTCCCGTGTTATTACTCACATTATTATCATCCTCATTGCCTGTTACTGTTGCTGTATTTTCATAATTTCCAGTTTCGTTCACAGTACAATTAATGCTTAAGCTAATGCTTTCACCATTACTCAGTTCTCCTATTGTCCACAGTCCTGAACTAGCTACATAAGAACCATTTCCGTCATCAGAAACATAAGTATAACCGTTTGGAAGATTTTCTGTGACCACAACTCCAGTTGCTTGGTCAGGTCCATTATTTACTACATTTAGTGTGAATATTACTTCATCGCCAATAAATGGGGTATCGTCATTAACTAATTTCTCAATTGCTAAATCTGTTAAAACGGTTGTTACAGGATTGGTTTCAGCTTCATCTTCATTATTTTCTAGGTTTGAATCATCTTCATTCCCAATAACTGTGGCGATATTAACATAATCACCACTTTCATTTACTGTACAGGAAATATTCAATTCTGCAGACTCCTCATTAGATAATTCTCCTATTGTCCAAAGTCCTGATGCTGGATTGTAGGTTCCTGAACAATCATCTGATACATATGTATATCCGCTAGGAATATTCTCAGTTACCACAACTCCTGTAGCATCATCTGGGCCATTATTGATAACTTGAATTGTAAATATAATTTCATCACCAATATTTGGAATTAGTATATCTACAATCTTTTCAATGGCCAAGTCAATTTGAGATATTGAAACTGGGTCTATTGTTGCATCATCTTCATTATTTTCAAGATTAGAATCCTCTTCATTTCCTGAAACAGAAGCAGTATTTAGATATTCACCACTTGGATTTACCAAGCAAATAATATTCAATTCTGAGGAGGCTCCATTTGTTAATTCTCCAATTGTCCAAAGGCCTGTTGACGAGTTAAAAGCACCTGCTCCATCATCCGAAACATAAGAATATCCACTTGGAAGATTCTCTATCACCTCAACATTTGTTGCTGCTGAAGGTCCATTATTGATGACATAAAGTGTAAATACAATTTCATCTCCTATGTTTGGACTTGAATTACTTACAGTTTTATCGATAGCCAAATCAGTAATAGATGTTGGATTAATACCCTCTTCATCTTCATTATTCTCTAATGTAGTTTCTCCCTGTTCACCAGAAACAAAAGCAGTATTTAAATAATTACCACTTGAGTTAACCAAACAAGTAATATTTAATTCTGAGGAGGCTTCATTTACTAATTCTCCAATGGTCCACAGACCAGTTGACGAGTTAAAAGCACCGGCTCCATCATCTGAAACATAAGTGTATCCACTCGGAAGATTCTCTATCACCTCGACATTGGTTGCTGTTGAAGGTCCATTATTGATAACATAAAGTGTAAATACAATTTCATCTCCTACAATAGGTGTAGAGTTATTTACAGTTTTATTGATGGCCAAATCAACTACTGATAATGGATTGGTTCCTCCTTCATCTTCATTGTTCTCAAGGTTAGCA
>JADGDY010000023.1 GCA_016744655.1 Bacteroidales bacterium
AAAAAACTGGCTGCATAAATTTATCATTGATAAAATTAATCCTAAAATTGTAAAATCAATTACTCATAATGTCAATATTTGCAAACCTTTTAACGCTCATTAATTATTCTAATTGGTATAAATTATTCTTTTTCCTTCATTAGTATTAAGAGGATGATCAAAAGCAAAAAAGTCCATACAAAACTGTATAGACTTTTTTATATTTGATATTAGTTCGATCTATTTCTTAACCACTTTAACAACAATTTGTTCTTCGTTTTCAGTGGTAATAATAAGATTATAAACTCCTAAAGCATAATCTTCAATATTGATTTTAATTTTCTTATTGCTTTTGGTTTCAACAGTTTTTAATGTTTTACCTTCTAGGCTAACCAATTGTAAAGTTACATTTTCAACAGGTAGAATAACATTCAGAACTGACTCAGCAGGATTAGGGAATACTTTAATGCTTTCTTTTCCAAATGAAGCAATATCCACAGAAGTTACAATTACTGTTTGTTCTTCAGTTTCGTTTCCACAATCATTACCTGCACTTAGAACCACAGTATAGGTCCCATTATTTAAATACTCATGAGAGGCATTTGTTGAGGTTTCTTCGGGAGAGCCATCCCCAAAGTTCCATGTATAGTTATCAGCATCAGTAGAGGTGTTTGTGAAATCAATTACTGGCATTCCTGAGGCGTCAATTGAGAAACCTGCAGTAGGTAATGGAGTCTCTGTAATATTCACTGTGGCTGTTGCATCTTCAGTACATGGGGCAATAGCTGTTACAGTGTAGGTATAAATAAATCCAGAATTGGTCCATGTTCCACCAACATCTGGAGAACCACCTAGTTGTGCAAATAATTCTTCATTTGTAGGTGAAGTTCCTTCACACAGAGTAAGTGTACCATCGCTTCCAGCATCAGGAGCAGTTTGTTCAGAAACGGTAATTGTTGCTGTGGCATCCTCAGTACAAGGATTTACAGCTCCAACAGTGTAAGTATAGATTAATCCAGAATTTGTCCATGTTCCACCTGCATCTGGAGAACCACCCAACTGGGCAAATAACTCATCATTGCTTGGAGCCATCCCTTCGCAAATGCTAAGAGTTCCATCCGTTCCAGCATTAGGAGCAGCTTGTTCAGAAACGGTAACTGTTGCTGTGGCATCCTCAGTACAAGGGTTTACAGCTCCAACAGTGTAAGTATAGATTAATCCAGAATTTGTCCATGTTCCACCTGCTTCAGGAGAACCACCGAGCTGAGCAAATAATTCTTCATTGCTAGGTGTTGTTCCTTCGCAAATATTTAGGGTACCATTGCTTCCTGCATTAGGAGCAGCTTGTTCTGTAATGGTAACAGTAGCTGTTGCATCAGCACACGGTGCAATTGCTGTAACTGTGTAAGTATAGATTAATCCCGAATTCGTCCATGTTCCACCAGCATCTGGAGAACCACCTAGTTGTGCAAATAACTCATCATTGCTAGGTGTTGTTCCTTCGCAAATACTGAGGTTACCATTGCTTCCAGCATCAGGAGCAGCTTGTTCAGAAACGGTAACTGTTGCTGTGGCATCCTCAGTACAAGGATTTACAGCTCCAACAGTGTAAGTATAGATTAATCCAGAATTTGTCCATGTTCCACCTGAATCTGGAGAACCTCCCAACTGAGCAAATAATTCTTCATTGCTAGGTGTTGTTCCTTCACAAATATTAAGGTTACCATTGCTTCCTGCATTAGGAGCAGCTTGTTCTGTTACGGTAACAGTAGCTGTAGCATCAACACATGGTGAAATGGCTGTTACAGTGTAAGTATAAATTAATCCAGAACTAGTCCATGTTCCACCAGTATCTGGAGAACCGCCTAGTTGCGCAAATAATTCTTCATTGCTTGGCGTCATTCCTTCACAAATACTAAGAGCCCCATTTGTTCCAGCATTAGGAGCAGCTTGTTCAGAAACGGTAACTGTTGCTGTAGCATCCTCAGTACAAGGGCTTATGGCAGTAATAGTGTAAGTGTAAATTAATCCTGAGTTTGTCCATGTTCCACCAGTATCAGGAGAACCTCCCAACTGAGCAAATAATTCTTCATTTGTTGGTACAGTTCCCTCACAAACTGTGAGAGTCCCATTGGAACCTGCATTCGATTCCGTTTGTTCTGTAATAGTAACTGTTGCTGTAGCATCATCACATGGGGCAATAGCTGTTATCGTGTAAGTATAAACTAACCCTGAGTTTGTCCAAGTTCCACCTGTATCAGGAGAGCCTCCCAACTGAGCAAATAATTCTTCATTTGTTGGTGTAGTTCCTTCACAGATGCTAAGACTACCATTTGTTCCTGCATTAGGGGAAGTTTGTTCTGTAATTGTCACTGTTGCTGTTGCGTCCTCAGTACAAGGACTTACAGCTGTGACAGTGTAAGTATAAATTAATCCTGAGTTTGTCCATGTTCCACCAGCATCAGGTGAGCCTCCTAATTGAGCATTTAATTCATTGTTTGTAGGTGTAGTGCCCTCACAAATGCTGAGGGTGCCATTGGTTCCAGCATTAGGAGCCTCTTGCTCAGAAACAGTTACTGTTGCAGTAGCATCAGCACAAGGAGGAACAGCATTTACTGTGTAAGTATAAACTAATCCTGAATTTGACCATGTTCCACCGGTGTCAGGAGAGCCATCTAATTGAGCAAATAGTTGTGCTTCAGTTGGAATTGTTCCTTCGCAGACTGTGAGAGTTCCATTAGTTCCTGCATTGGCTTGGGAAGCTACTGTAATATAATTCGATTTAGTTTCAATATCTTGTCCAAATGAGTTTCCTGCTGTTAAAATAACAGTATATGTGCCAGGATTGGTGTAGGTATGAGAAGGGTTTTGCGTAGTAACTGCTGTTGTTCCGTCTCCAAAGTTCCAAGACCAAAATGTAGGTGTGTTAGTTGACACATCTGTGAAGTTTATATTTGATCCTTCACATATATTAGTTGTATTAGCGGAGAAATTGGCTACAGGAGCAGTGCCTCCAACACTAGTTCCGTCAATGTTTATATCATCAACATACCAATCATCCCCATTGTCATTCGTCATCACAAAGGCAATGTATATTGTTTGTCCTACATAATCGATTAAATCAATCGTTCTTTGAGTATAGTTTTGGTCAAAATCAGATTCGCCATAGGTGAGGATGTCGGTAAAGGAAGCAATATTTGTTTGACTAGTAGTTGATATCTTTATTGTATATTCCGAATCATAGTCATTGTCAAATTGTTGTCTTTCATAATAGCTTATACTAGCTGTAGTTGTTGGTAATACCAGAGCTGGACTAACAAGCCAATCTTCAGCATTGCCACCAGCTACATTTTCGTATTTCACATAAGCAGCCTTTGTACCATTGTGTGATGTTGTACTTGTTTTCCAATCTTGGTTGGTTCCTATGCCATTGGTTCCTATAAAGGAAGTCCAGCAGTTTGGAGGAAAGGTTTCCCCTTCAAATCCTTCAACAAAAGGAAAAACAGTTATTTCACCACATGAAGTAGAAAATGGTTTGTCAATTCCATAGCTAGTTCCATTTGCATTTGTAGCATAAGCTCTCACATGGTAAGTAGTTGCTGCTGATAAGCCTGTTATATTTGATGTAAAACTACCTAGTCCCGTTCCTGCATCAGTTATCACATTATCAGACAAAGTTGGATTTGCATTAAGGCCCCAAACTATTCCACGCTCTGTTACAGAAGCTCCACCATTATGAGTAACATCTCCTCCAGAAACAGCAGAGGTTTGTGTGATGGCACTAATGTTGGTTGTTGAAATAGTAGGGAAATTATTGGGGACAAATTTATAAGAATAAATTCTTGTTCTTGGGCTTCCACCAGATGCCAAATACTCTCCTGTATGCCAGAAAGTTTCACCATCTGGATCTAAACATGTTTGAGAATAATCACCAACACGATTCATAGAGGTTTGAGAACCAGTACCATTCATAACTATTACCTCAGACATAGGCATTGTTCCTAGTGGATCGGTAACATATCTTCCAGTGTAGGCAAGAGTCATATAGGTATTGGGACTTGCTTTTGCGTAGGAGAGTCCAATGTCACCATTATCGTTCATGGCGATACTACCAAGCCAATAGGAATCTGTTCCAGGAGCATACACACCTTGTTGGTAGATTGACCAAACATCTGTAGACTGGTTTTGCCTTAATTCAACCCAATAGATCCCCCTTTGTGAAGAGGTAATTTGCACTCCCCAGTTTAGTACTACAGTATTATAACCAGACCAAGTTTTCCATTGGGCCCTAAATAGCATAGCTCCACCAATACCATCTAATTTTTGAGAAGTACCAGGTTGAGAAATATCATCCCAGTTGCTATCATAAGATGCATCGAAAGCATTCGTAGGGATAACGCCACCAGAACTCACTGTCATTATTTGTGTATTCCAATTTACGCTTGCATTAAAAATATTTACTGCATCAATATTTCCACCACCCCAGGCATTGTCAGAATATGAAAAAATAGGACAAGGAGTTCCGTTTCCAGGCAATACTCCATCTGATGCGTCAGCAGGAAGAGGCACAAAAAAACCACCACCTTGAGGAGGTGAGAATGATTGGTAGACTGCTTCTGCTGAAGGGTCTCCTGCCAATATTTTATCTCTGTTAAATGCAAAAATCTTTTGACTATAATTGGCAGTCATATAGTAACCATCTTGCCATGCTGAGAATTTTAGATAATCAGGAAAATCAGGAGATAAAAATTCATAGGTATTCCATGTCCCTAATGGGTCAGAAGTGGAAGATACAGCAATATAAATACCATTATCACCACTACCCCCAAATTGACTCATAAACCAACGATCGGCGGCTTTGTCATACAATACAATGGGGTCACCATCACCTTTACCTGATGGCCATAAAGCACTTATGGTAGCAGCTCCTAGAGATGTTCCGTTTTTATTCCAGATTTCATATGTATCTCCATTAATCATTTGAATATAATGATCAGGACCTGCAGCTCCAGTCGGGTCAAAAGGTCTAAAACTTACAGAAGGTGATTGACCAGCCCAATTTTGCTCAGTAGATTTGTTTTTGGCATGTCCTATTTCAGTACCAAACTTCGACTGTATCATTGATGGAGTATTTCCATAAGCATCGCCATCCTCTTGTGCATTATATAGGAATGTTTGAACTGGCATATCTCGCTTATCAGGAGCCGACTTGTTTTTTTTCTCTTTTCTTTTTAAAGTTGAACTTTCTTGTAATAAGTCTCTTACAGGAGGGGATACTGCGAAATTTGAACAAATGACAACGTGTGATTCTGTACCCCACTTTAAATCTTGCATGTTTTTACTAACGGATTTCTCGTTAGATGTTTGTCCAAAGATGAACATAGGTAATGCAAATAAAATACCTAGGAATAATTTTTTCATAATGATTTGTAGTTTAAATGAAACGATGGTAAAATTACATCTATTATGAATATGATGATTGGTTTTTCCCAAAAAAAAATATATGTGTAAAACAAAGGTAGTTCCAGAGATTTATTTTTGAATGTTATAGAATTATGACCAATACTTAATCTTACTTTTTTGAAAACATAGATTTTGAAATATGATTATTGAATTTTTGCTCCCTTTCATTGAGAACAGCTTTTATATATGTCTTATATAAGCAGAAAAACATTGGCAATTCTAATAAATCCCTTACATTTGAGAACAAAAATAGAACACAATGAAATTGAATAAAATAGCCATAATAGGAGGTTCCGGATTAGAAAAACTTGATCTTTTCGATCATTCAGAAATGTTGAATCCTAAAACTCCTTATGGAGAATGCAGTTCCCCAGTTATACATGGGCAAATGGGAGAAAAAGAGGTGTTTATCTTTTCTCGCCATGGTTTTAAGCATGATGTAACTCCAACTCATGTGAACAATAGAGCTCATATAAAAGCCATAAAAGATTATGGTTGTGAAGCTATAATTGCGGCGACAGCTTGCGGTAGTTTAAGACAAGAAATTGAACCAGGTGATTTGGTATTTCCAAATCAAGTTATCGATTTCACACGTTTTCGAGCCAATACTTTCTTCGATGATTTTAGTGATGGTGGATTTCATCATACACCATTTGCAGATCCCTTTAATGGGGAATTAAACCAACAATTGGCCAAATTAGCTGAGGCTGCAGAATTAAAATATCACTTAGATAAAACGATTATCACCATTGAAGGACCACGGTTTTCGAGTCGTGCGGAAAGTCATATGTTTAGAGCTTGGGGAGCAGATTTAATCAATATGAGTACTGCACCCGAAGTGATTTTGGCCAACGAGTTAAAAATCCCATATGCAGCCATTGCCATGAGTACTGATTATGATTGCTGGAGAAATGATGAAGCTCCTGTGGATGGCCAATCTGTACTTGATGTTTTCCATAAGAATGCCCATAATGTAACTGGTTTGTTGAAAGCATTTTTATTGCAGTAATTCAAATACTATTTAACTTTGATGGATAAAAAAGAAGAGCTTAAACAGCTTATTAGTGAGAATGATAAGAGTTGGTTAGTTTTCGGGTTTAAATACGAAAAGCAATACGCGTTAATGTCATTAATTATCATACCAATACTTCTAGTTACAATTGTTACAGATTATTTTTTTCCTTTTATTGATTATTCAAATAGTGAACTAGAACCCGAATTAATGAATCTTATTGCTCTTTTTGCCCTAAGTGTAATTTTCATTATCAATTTGTATCAATATAAAACCAAAGGTAAAGCTGACAAAGAGCGAAAACTAAGAATTGATAAACTTATAGATGAGATTAGTAATAATAAATAGATTACAGATATCTGATAATAGAATTAGGTTCCTGGGTTGCAAATCTGTAAGACATGATGATCATATCCACATTCAAATAAAATAATTTTTCCTATGAAATCTCAAGATGAATTTAAAGCCTTTTATCGAACAGAATTGAATAAAGCAGCATCTTTTCTAGAGGATTATAGATTACAAGGAAGAAGATCGATGAGAATAATGTTAATGATTTCTCTTGCGTTAACCCTCTTGATTATATGGTCATTATCCACTAATCATGGCGTAATCATATTTTTTGCTGCTTTGCCAAGCCTTTCACTTTTAAGTTCGGTATATAGAAAGTATGTAAATATGAATAAGTATTTGAAATATCGATACAAAAAACATGTCCTACAAAGAGCAATAGGATTTTATTTCGATGATTTTGAATATATTTCAAGACAGAAGATTGCCAAAGTAATTCTCATTGAAAGTAAATTGTTCCACAAAAATGTAGATAGAATTTATGGTGAAGATTTTATGCGATTTACCATTGGTAAAGTGAAAATGATGTTTTGCGAGACTCAAGTTTATAGAAATCAAGACTTACATATTTTTGATGGGATATTTATTACCTCATCATTTAATAAATATTTTAAATCTGAAACCTTTGTTATCGCTAGGAAGTCTTCTACTATTCTAAAGAGAGTTAAAAAGTTAATGCTTAATGATATACACGAAGTGAATTTGGAGAATCCAAAATTTGAGGAAAAATTCCAAACCTTAGCTAACAATCAAACTGAAGCACGGTATATACTCACGCCTATTATGATGGAACGGATGCTAGAATATGGTAACAAAATAGGTAAGGATATGTCCATCTCTTTTGTGAAAAACAGAATGTATTGTAGCATTCCATATATCAAAGATTTGTTTGAACCATCCATTTCAAAACCTATTGATTTTGCTTATGTGGAAAAATCAATAGAACCAGTATTGCTTTTTACAGATATTGTTGAGGACTTGGTTTTAAATCTTAGAATCTGGTCGAAAAAATAAACACTAGATTTGTACTTATTAAAGAAGTAATATTTATAGAATCAGAATAATGAAAGTAGCCATTATAGGAGGAGGAGCAGCAGGAATGTTTTCTGCAATACAAGCCAAAGAAAATCATCCAAAAGCTGAAGTTATAGTTTTTGAGAAATCACAAAAGGTTTTATCTAAATTAAAGATTTCAGGAGGAGGTAGATGTAATGTCACCAATGGTGTTGATTCCATTGCTGAGCTAGTGAAAGCTTATCCCAGAGGAGGGAAAAAGCTAAAGAAACTCTTCCCAATATTTAATAATAAAACCATGCAAAAATGGTTGTTAGACAGGGGAGTAGAAACGCTTATTCAAGAAGACAGATGTGTTTTCCCTGTGGCACAAGATTCTCAAGTCATCATCGATTGTTTCCTCAACGAAGTTAAAAGATTAGGAGTGACCATTAAGTTTGGTGCAGCTGTTGAGTCCATTAAGCAAGTTGAGGAGATAATAAAAATCAATTTTTCTGATGATAGACAAGATTCACAAGTTTTTGATAAAGTAATTGCGACTACTGGTGGTTCACCCCAACGTAAAGGATTAGATTGGCTTGCCAGTTTAGGGCATAAAATAGAAAGCCCTATTCCTTCATTGTTTACTTTTAATATGCCCAAAGAATCCATTACTAAGTTGATGGGAATTGTGGTGGAAAATGCCATGACTAATATTCAAGGAACCAAGATGAAAGCCGAAGGACCATTACTTATCACACATTGGGGAATGAGTGGGCCAGCTATATTGGTACTTTCATCTTTTGGTGCTCGATATTTAAGTGAGCAAGATTATGATTTCAAAGTTCAGGTTAATTGGGTCCATGAAATTAATAATGAAAATGTAAAACAAGAACTCGATAAAATCCTAGAGGAGCATCCTAAGAAGATTTTGGCCAATTACCGTCCTTATCTCTTGCCAGAAAGATTGTGGTTGTATTTGGTAGAAAAATGCGAGTTAGACGAGAAGAAAAAGTGGGGAGACCTTTCCAGGAAAGGCATCAATAAATTGGTGACCATCCTCACCAACGATATTTATTCGGTAAAAGGAAAGACTACCTTCCGCGATGAGTTCGTTACCTGTGGAGGTGTGAGTTTAGAAGAC
This sequence comes from Bacteroidales bacterium, assembly GCA_016744655.1. GTDB lineage: Bacteria > Bacteroidota > Bacteroidia > Bacteroidales > UBA12170 > UBA12170. The sequence continues at coordinate 8,943 of JADGDY010000023.1, forward strand.
ATAGATTTCAAAACCATGCAAAGTAAAGTAGTTAAAAACTTATATTTCGCTGGTGAAGTCTTAGATATAGATGCCATCACTGGAGGCTATAATTTCCAAGGTGCATGGACTACTGGTTTTATTGCTGGGAGGCTCGGGGAATGATTAAGATAAAAATCTTTTTATTAAGCCTAATGTTTTTGGTTTCTTGTTGCACATTTGCACAGGAACAGCAAATTGAAAGAACTGTTCCAGATTTAGATTTGGTGAAAATTACGAACTCATCTTGGTTTGAATTCTATTCTGATATTATCCCGACTTTATCTATAAAGGGTTTTGCTTTAGATGAATGCAAGACTTATAAATTCATCAAAGGAAATATCTTTGGTGATTTTGATTCGAATTTTAATAAAAATAATTCCTCTTATCTAATTAACTCAGAAGATTCAATATGGTATATTGATTTAGATTCCTACAAGTATGATTTGAGAAAGTCAAAGGATGGTGTATTGTATTCTTATGGTGGAAGTATTGACCAAGAAGTAAATCTGGTTAATAGAGAAACGAAAGATGTATCTAGAGTTCTATTCCATGGGTTCCCTTCTCAAATAGAGGATGCTGAGTGGTTAAGTCCTTCAGAAGTAGTTTTGTATGGAAGATTTGATGATAGTTTGTATTTAATATATTTGAATATTGAAGATAATGTCAAATGCTATTATTATTTTGATATCGATATGTCAAGAATTAAAAGCTATTCCTTGAATGTTAGATTAAAAGAGGTAGATTTTAATGTAGGGCTGGAGTAAAACTTTTTTATTTGTAATTGCGGAATATAATTAGTGAATGGCATCAACAACATTAAATATTCTTTGCGTGGAATTTTAAATAGGTGTCAATTAGTCCAATTCTATAAGGTTTGGTTTTCTTTAAATCCTTGTTTTATAAGTGGTAAGCCGTTTTGCTGCCCACTGTGATTCTTAGATTATTTTTTTTTCTTAGCGGACTTTGCATGGAAATAAAAAATCCATGGAAATTAGCCAAATTAGCGAGAATTAGTGGAGCCTAATTAAACAAGAAGAGTCAAAATAGCAACAGAAACTAAAGCCAACACTACTCCAATAATATTCACACGACTCAGCTTTTCTTTAAAGAACATTATAGCAATGGCAATTGAAGCCATAATGATACCCATATTATTAAGCCCATAAACAATAGAACTATCAAAACCACTATGATTCAACGAAAGTATCAAGAAATACATACTTCCAAAATTGGCTAAGCCAATTAAAACTCCAAAAACCCATACCAATGGATTTCCAAAACTCTTCCACTCTTTATTATTTATAGTCAAAATAATCACTCCAATAATTCCAGCCAAACCAAAACTAAATGAAGTAAAAAGACTCACATCTTCATCACTCACATAGCTGTGTTGTGCTAATTTTACTGCAGAATCTATCACCCCAATCACCAAAAACATTAATAAGGGGAGAAGAGAAAACTTCTTTTGCTCATCCGACTTGTTCTTCTTTAAAACAGCCAGGACCACGGAGACTACAGCCAAAACAATTCCAACAGTTTTTAAAATACTGGTCTCCTCTGCAAAGTATAAAATGGAAAATAGAATAGGAATAATCACCGACATTTTATTGGCTATGGTAGCAATGGCAATTCCCGCTTTTTGAGTGGTATATCCAATGAGGTAAAAGCCAATAATCAATAAACTACCTATTACAAAGGAGATGTAAATCCAAGGACTATTTAAAATATAGGATAAGCTCAGTTCTCCTTTGAAAAGTAATAAACCAGCAGTAAGTGCCGAAAAATAATTCAATACAATAACCGGTAATAAAGACACATTTTTATTGTCCATTAGTTTGAAAATAACGGCAATTGTAGTAGAAGATAGGATACTGAGCAATAGATATATCATGAGCGCAAATGTATGTTTTTTATCCTTAATTTTGCGTTTCAATAATTCCCCATGAAAACTAAAATTACAAATAAGCTCAAAGGCATAGTCCTCACAAAAGAATTTGAACTAGAGCTCAACAAAAATCTTTTTATTCCATTAATCCAAAAGCTTGAACTCGAAGTCAAAACCTTCAAAATTCTTAGTGCAGGAGTGAAAATCTCAGAGGACTTAGGATTGTATGAAGAGTATCTAGAAGTTCAAATCAATGAAGTCGATTTATCCCTCAATAATTATGTGGAGGAATCCGCCGCCTATTCCTGTTTCTGTAATACAGACACCCGAGAACAACAATACCCCAAAGTGATGAAAGAAATGATTTTAGAATTGCTAAAGCTAAACCAATCTTTGATTTTGGATTATATGGATGAGTAGATTAATTTTTTGATATTCAGTATTAATCAGTGCGAATTCGCTAAATCCGCATCATCCGTTTTCCTCTTTTCAACTAGAATTTCTCTCAATAAACCTCATATACTCTTCCCAAGTATTAATATTATCAAGAACACCAGCATCATCAACCTCAACCGAGAAACTAGAGTAAGCTTTAAGAAACTCATTCAACTTCCATTGCTCACTTTTCTCCTTTACTATTTTGTCAATAAGCAGAGGAGACAATAAAATAGGATGCCCTCCATTATTCTGAAAAACAGGTTTTACAAAATTAGCCTCCTCCTTATTTTTATAAATCATCTCCAAGGTTTCTGGTTTTACTACTGGTAAATCCGTTGGGTGAATAAAAGCATACGAAGTTTTCTTAATAGCTGATAGGCCTAGTTTTATGGAATGAAATCGTTCAAGTTCAGGATGCTTGTTGATAATGAATTGTATTGGTTCTGAAATCTTTAGAGGATGTCGCTCCAGATACTTTTCCCCTTCGGAATTGATTACTATAATAATATTCTGAGTCCCTATTTTGAAATACTGCTGTATGATGTTTTCGAGAAAGTTGGTTTGTGAGTCGAGACTCAGCGCAAACTTAGGAGAACCCATCCTTGATGAATAGCCTGCCGCTAAAATAATTACCGAACCTTGTTTTTGCATTAGAATTAAATTATAAAATATTAACTAACGATTCTTTTTTGTTTGCCCCAACCCTAAAGGGAGCAAAAAAGCCAATTTTCATCATTCACCCTTTACCGGAACGATGCTGTAAGGAAGCGTCAGCTGAAGGGTAAAAAATGTTGAAAATTGTTGCTGACATAATTTTGCCAAATTAATGGAATGGAAAAACCAAATGTTATTCTTTCTAGACATAATCTAAATAAGATTTCAAAAATAGTGTAAATAAAGGATATCCAAGACTTTTTATTAAATTTACGGGTCAATATTTATAGCATATGACAGATTATTTTTCCAGCATTCCATTAGCTTCGCTTTTAGAAATCATTTTGAAGCAATATAATGACACAAAATCTATTTTCGGAATTCATGAGGAACAATTTTATAAGCCTCTAGAAAATGAAGAAATTCACACTACAAGATTCGATGAATTATTGGAAACTCCAATAGGGGTGGCTGCAGGTCCACATTCCCAAATGGCACAGAATATTATTGCTGCTTGGTTGACTGGCGCTCGTTTTATTGAGTTAAAAACCATTCAAACACTTGATGAGCTAGAGGTTTCAAAGCCTTGTATCGATATGCAAGACGAAGGTTATAATTGTGAATGGTCACAAGAGTTAAAAATCCATCAATCCTTTGAGCAATATCTAAATGCTTGGATTATCATTCATATTCTAAGAGATAAGTTCGGATGGATGGATTCCATAGAGCCCGGAGTAATTTTCAATATGAGTGTGGGGTATAATTACGAAGGCATCCTCAAAGATAATGTGCAGTGGTTTTTTGACAAGATGGATGATGCCTCCGAGGAATTATTCGAGAAAATAGAAAACATCAAACACATTTATCCTAATGTGGTGAATCTGTCTATCAATCCTCAGCTTTCTAATAATATTACACTATCAACCATGCACGGTTGTCCATCCGATGAAATTGAAAAAATTGGAGAATACCTCATCACCGAAAAGAAAATTCATACTGCCATCAAGCTAAATCCTACACTATTAGGAAAAGAAAAGCTACATGAAATAATGGATGCTTCTGGATTTGAAACTCAAGTACCAGACATTGCTTTTGAGCACGATTTAAAATATGAAGATGCGCTTGGAATCATCAATAATTTGAAGGCAAAAGCCAAGAAGGAAAATGTTTATTTTAGCCTAAAGCTCACCAATACCTTAGAGAGTGTTAACCATAAAGAAGTATTTCCATCGAATGAGGAGATGATGTATATGAGCGGCAAATCCTTGCATCAAATCTCTATGAATGTGGCTTATAAGCTACAAAAGGAATTCAATAATGAATTGGATATTTCATTTTCTGGTGGTGCCGATGCTTTTAATATAGCCGATGTTCTCAATTGTGGATTATCTCCAGTTACCGTATGTAGTGACTTGCTAAAACCTGGTGGATATTCCAGATTGCAACAATATGTTCAAAACATTTCAAAGCTTGAAAAAGCAGACTCCTCATTTAAATTCTTGGAGAATTATATTGAGGAATTGAAAACAAATTCTGCCTATAAGAAAAAGGGATTTCACGACCCCAGTATAAAAACCAAAAGGAGTTTAAACTATTTCGACTGTGCCCACGCACCATGCGTAGATACTTGTCCGACCAATCAAGGGATTCCAGATTATATGTACCATACAGCAAATGAGGATTTTACTAAAGCTGCAGAAATTATAAAAGCTACAAATCCATTTCCATTGACAACAGGTATGGTTTGCGACCATTTATGTCAAACCAAATGTACACGAATCAATTATGATAGTCCTCTTCTCATTCGCGAAATAAAAAGATTTATCGCAGAAGATTCCAAGAAAAACGGAGGAGGTCTTCAAGAAAATATATCCATTAATAATAAAAAAGCAGCCATTATTGGAGCAGGTCCAGCAGGATTGTCTTGTGCTTATTATTTGGCCATTGCTGGAGTGGAAGTCAATATTTACGAGTCTAAAGAGCAGGGTGGAGGAATGGCTTCCGGTGCAATTCCATCATTCCGTCTTACTGATGAAGCCATCGGTTTCGATATGCAAAGGATTATTGATGTTGGAGTGAAAGTTCATTATAATCACAGCATTAAAAAACAAGAGTTTAATCAATTACAAAAAGATAATGATGCCATATTTATAGGAGCTGGAGCGCAAGTCTCAAAAGCATTAAATATTGATGGAATTGATGTCGATGGTGTTTTAGACCCTTTGGATTTTCTCTTCAAAGTAAAAGAAAATAAGCCCAGTGGTTTAGGCAAAAATGTAGTCATTATTGGAGGTGGAAATACCGCAATGGATGCTGCTAGAACAGCTTATAGAATGGTAGGCAAAAACGGAAAAGTAACCATAGCCTATCGTAGAACCATTAAGCAAATGCCTGCCGATTTAGGCGAGATAAAAGCCGTTTTAGAGGAGGGCGTTGAAATTGTTCAACTGGCTGCACCTATTAAAATCATTGCTGGAAATGGAAAAGTTAAGTCTTTACAATGCCGTAAAATGGAATTGGGGAAGAAAGACGAGTCGGGGAGAGCTTCTATAAGTGAAATAGCAAACTCCGATTATGAAATTCCAGCAGATACTATCATTCCGGCTATTGGTCAGGATTTAGATATAGATTTTGCAACATCTGATGAATTAAGAATTAAACAAGGATATTATCAAACTCACCTTTCTCAAGTTTATATTGGTGGAGATGCATTAAGGGGAGCTTCAACAGCCATTAATGCCATTGGCGATGGAAGAAAAGCTGCCAAAGAAATACTTGAGAATCTAGGTTTGGAGTATGTGTCTACTCATCAAGAAGAGAGAAAGCAGAAGCCTGTTAAAGATTTAATGCTTAAGAAATCTCAAAGGATGGCAGCTCAAATTCCTATAGAAACTGAACTTGACGACCGTAAAAACTTTAAACTTGTCTCTACTACTCTGACTAAAGAGCAAGCCATGGAAGAAGCTGCTCGTTGTCTCCTTTGCGATGAGGTATGTAATATTTGTACAACCGTTTGTCCAAATTTAGCTTTTCATGCCTATGCAGTGACTCCTCAGAATCATCAGCTTCGAAATATAAAGGTGGTGAATGGAATAGCCCAGAAAGAAGAAGCTTATTCTTTCCAAATCAATCAAAAACAACAAATTCTTCATATTGCCGAATGGTGTAATCAATGTGGGAATTGTAATACATTCTGCCCTTCATCGGGAGCACCATATCAAGAAAAACCTCACTTATATTTATCATTAGAGGAATTTGAGAAAGAAAAAGATGGTTGCTATCTAAGCATCAACCAGAGTTCCACAGAACTATTGTTCTATAAAGAAAAAACAAAGTACAGCTTATCATATAAGCAGGAATCCTTGCAATTTGAAACACAAAAATATCGTTTAACATTAGATAAAAACTTTCAGCCTATTGAAATTGAACTAAAAGAGAAATCAAACTTTGGCATCGACTTGTCTATTGCAGCTCAAATGAGTCTATTGATGCAAGGAGCCAGAGAATTTTTAAGAAAATAAAAATGTAACATGAGTCGAGTATAAAATTTAGATTTTCGCTCAAATCGAGACGGAGGTAATTTTTAGAGCTGTTTTAACTGTTGTTAATGAGGGTTTTAAAAATTTCTGACAACGTAGGCTTGAGTGATAAAGATACTTTTTAGAGCGTACTCAAAAAAAATACGAAATTATGAGCACAAACGAATCTGTATTAAAAAACACTATTCAGAGATGTCGCGAAAGGCATATCATCTTACCTACTTATAAACAAATGCGCAATCCAGACCTGATTCCAGAAAAAATCAAGGACAAGCTGAAAAATATAGGATTGTGGGATTTAAACTCATTAAACTTATTTCGTATCAACTGGAAAAATGAGCCTGTGAAGACTGGTGGAGGATTCGGAGATGTGAATTTCTTGGAATTACCATCAGAGCTCACCGGAACAAAGGCAAGAGTGATTCTTTTAATAGGGAAATATTTCCCTACTGGAGCACATAAAGTAGGTGCTACTTTCGGACCTTTGGTAGAAAAACTAATCGATGGTCGCTTCGACCCAACTCGACAAAAAGCACTCTGGCCATCCACCGGAAATTACTGTAGAGGTGGAGCTTATGATTCTTATCTTTTGGGCTGTGAATCTATTGCTGTTTTGCCAGAAGGCATGTCGAAAGAGCGTTTCGATTGGTTGCATAAAGTAGGTGCTGAGGTTTTTGCAACTCCAGGAACTGAGAGTAATGTAAAAGAGATTTATGACAAGGTAAAAGAGTTGCAAGCCGAAAGAGGAGATAGTATCGTTAACCTCAATCAATTTGAAGAAATAGGAAACCCATTATGGCATTATGCGGTAACAGGCCACGCTATGGAGGAGGTTTTTAATCAAGTGAAAAATGAGGGAGACCGTTTTGCGGGGATGTTCTTAACTCAAGGTTCTGCTGGTACTTTAGGTAGTGCCGATTATCTAAGAGAATTATATCCAAATCTAAAGGTTTGTGCTGGAGAAGCGCTACAATGCCCAACATTACTTGAGAATGGATACGGAGAACACCGCATCGAGGGTATTGGTGATAAACATGTCCCATGGATTCATAATATCAGAAATATGGATATGGTAGCCGGAATCGATGATAATCCTAACATCAGACTCATGCGTTTATTCAACGAAGAAGCAGGACAGGACTATTTAAAAAGTGAATTGAAAATTGACCCAAATGTGGTTGACCATCTACATCATCTCGGAATTTCATCTATTGCCAACCTGATGGGTTCTATTAAGCTGGCGAAGTATTACGAGATGACAGAGAATGATGTGGTATTTTCAGTGGCCACAGATTCCATGGAAATGTACCAATCGCGTCTAGCTGAAGAAAGAGAACTTAAGGGAGAATTCACCAATAGAGATGCAGCAATTAGTTTTGAAGCAGATATGCTAGGCCTTAATATCGACCATATGATAGAAATGAATTATTACGAGAAAAAGCGCATGCATAATCTCAAATATTTCACATGGATAGAGCAGCAAGGAAAAACAGTAGAGGAGCTGAATGCCCAATGGTACGATGAGAATTACTGGAAATCTCGTTATGCTAAAGTAGATGAATGGGACCAGAAGATTGAAGAGTTTAATGAAAGGACTGGAGTAGCTAAGGAATACAAATAAAGTTAGACTGCTTATTCGGATTTGTAATCCGATGGCTTCTATAAAGCGGATTGCAAATCCGCTTTAGCAGGGTACTAGTAGTTAGTTTTGAATTGATAAAATACATCTCAATAAATTGAAAATAATAATAGGTATAATACTAATCCTGGTTGGGTTGAATGGAGTCAGTCAAGACGGTAATTTAAAATTGACAGGGACTTTTCACAAAAAATATGTTGGTACATATACAAAAGTGATTTTTAAATCAGATTCCACATTTGATTTTTATAAATCATGGGATATAATGAGTTATCAACTTCATGGGAAATATCTAATTAATAAAGATACCATAGTACTGAATTCTGAAAATGATATTAATATGTCTGACAATGAGCGTTTTTTTCTAAAAAATGAAAAATGGATTATTATTAATGAGAATAAAATTTATACCGGAGCAGACTTTAATCCGAATATTGTATATGTTGGTGGGTTCTTAGAAAGAATAAATGATGAGAAGTATTAAAATAAAGCCGAATTTTACAGGTTTGCTTTCGGATGTTTTGCGGTTGTTAATGAACTACATATCCTTTAAAGCTATTGTTTAGAATTTAATACTGTAAGTAAAAAGATACAAAGCTCCAGAGGAGCGTAATATTTATAGCCCAGCACAAAGTGCTGGGTTATAAATAGGAGTTTTATTTAGAGCAGTTCCTCGTAGTTTGAAAAAGAAATAGAAGTCAGCCTGCGATTATAAGCCATTAGGAATATGGTTGAAGGCTTAATTTAAAAACAAAATAAGCTATGTCAAAATCATTACACAAATCTCTTTGCGCCTCTGCGTCTTAGCGTGAGATTGATTTCTGTAAATTACTCTTTATGTCTTAGTGCCTTTGCATAATAATAAACGATTAGGAATAAGCATAAATGTTCAACTAATAAAATCAATACCAAATGAACAAAAATAAGTTCCACTACCAATGCACCGACTGCGGAAAAACCTATAAGGAATCCGAAACAAAATACCTTTGCCCAATGTGTAGTAAAGATGCCCCTTCAGACCAACCACCCCAAGGAGTTTTAAAGGCCATCTACAACTACATTGAAATGAAAGGAAATGGAATAAGTTTTGAGGATTTAAAACAAAATCAATTCCTAGATTTATTGCCTATTAAAAGCTTGAAAAATTTACCAAATCTAAGAGTAGGGCAAACTCCATTTTATAAGATTGAAAATTTAGGCAATGAAAAACTTGGTTTTCAATTATACTTAAAAGATGATTCCCAAAACCCAACATATTCTTTTAAAGATAGGGCTTCTGCCATTGTTTCTGCTTATGCAAAAGAGCAAGGCTACGAAACCATTGTAGCTGCATCTACAGGAAATGCAGGTTCTTCTTTGGCTGGAATCTGTGCTGCACAAAATCAAAAAGCTATAATTATGGTTCCGGAGTCGGCGCCGATAGCTAAGCTCAGTCAGATTTTAATGTACGGTGCGCAAATAGTCCCGGTAAAAGGAACTTACGACGATGCCTTCGATTTCAGCATGAAAGCAACGGAGGAATTTGGATGGTATAATCGCAATACTGCTTTTAATCCGCTAACTACCGAAGGAAAGAAAACGGTATCCTATGAGTTATTTGAACAAATGGAAAATGAGATTCCAAACTTTATCTTTGTTCCGGTAGGCGATGGTGTGATTATCAGTGGTGTTTATAAAGGATTTGAGGATTTGTTGAAACTAGGAATCATCAAGAAAATGCCAATAATTATTGCTGTCCAAGCTGAAAATAGTGATAACCTAGTGAGGAATATTGGTTGTAAAACATTCCATGTTGAGGAAAGTAATACGGTAGCTGATTCTATTTCCGTTGACATTCCACGTAATTTCAATATGACTCAACAATTTATTCAAAACTATAATGGGAAATGGCTTACAGTAAGTGATGATGAAATTCTAAAAGCCTCCTTCAACTTATCTAAAGAAACAGGATTATTTGCTGAACCTGCGGCTTCTGCTGCTTTTGCAGGGTTCGAAAAATGGCAATCCCAAAGTTTAATTCCTAAGGATTCCTCTGTTATAGTCTTGTTGACCGGAAGTGGACTAAAGGATTTAAAAGCCATCAGCCAAATCATCGATATGCCCAAATCGATTCATCCATCAATAGAAGAACTTAAAAAATTAATGTCATGATTATATTCACATTAAATGGCGAAAAGCATCAATATAAAGGTGATGTAAATGAATCTTTATTATCCTATTTGCGATTAGACCAGCATCTAACCGCTGCTAAAGATGGATGTTCTGGGCAGGCCGCCTGTGGTGCATGTACTGTAGAACTTAATGGAAAAGCCGTTTTGTCCTGTGTCACAAAAATGCAAAGGTTGGAAGGTGCAGAAGTATTCACTCCAGAAGGATTTCCTGAATATGTAAAAGATACCATAGCAAAAGCCTTCGTAAATAAGGGTGCTGTGCAATGCGGATTTTGCTCTCCTGGTTTTATTGCTCGTACAAAAGTGTTATTGCAAAACAATCCCAATCCCAGTATAGAAGAAATTCAAAAAGCAATCAAGCCCCATCTTTGCCGATGTACTGGATATAAAAAAATAGAGGAGGCCATTCAGCATGCAGGGGAGCATATTTGTGAGAATAAGTCTTTGGAAATAAATCACACCTCAGGAAAAATTGGTGAAGCAGAACCCAAATATGAAGCCTACGAGACTGCTATTGGTGAACGAGATTTTGTAGATGATATTTTCTTTGATGATATGCTTCTTGCAGCATTAAAATTCTCTGACCATCCTAAAGCAAAGGTTTTAAAGATTGATATTTCAGAAGCACAAAAATATCCCGGAGTACATCGCGTTGTTTTAGCAAAAGATATTCCAGGTGAGAAAATTGTCGGCTTAATTATTCAGGATTGGTCAGTGATGATTGAGGAAGGCAAAACAACTCATTTTATTGGCGATGTCATAGCGGGAGTAATTGCAGATTCTGATAAAATTGCAAGAGAAGCAGTGGCTTTAATAAAAGTAGATTATGAAGTTCTGGAGCCAGTTACAGATGTTTTTAAAGCCATCAACGGTGATGCCGTTCATCAAGAGCGACCCAATCATTTTGATACTTGCCAATTTGCCATAGGTGAGGCAGATAAAGCCATTGAGGAGTCTGATTTTGTAAGTTCTGGGCATTATGAAACTCAAAGAATTGAGCATGCATTTTTAGAAAAAGAAGCTGCGGTAGCAAGGCCCGATGGTAAAGGTGGAATAGAGTTGTTTAGCCAAAGCCAAGGAGTTTACGAAGACCGCAGACAAGTGGCCATGATTCTCGGATTACAAGAAGAACAAGTAAGAGTAGTTCTAGTTCCCAACGGAGGAGGTTTTGGAGGCAAAGAAGACTTGAGTATTCAAGGTCATACCGCTTTGTTTTCTTTCCTCATGAATTGCCCTGTAAAAATAACCCTCCGAAGAGAAGAATCTATTAGATTACATCCAAAGCGCCATCCTGTTTTTATGGATATTTCTGTAGCAGCAGATAAAAATGGAAAACTAACTGCCCTGAAGCTAAAGGCTGTTGGCGATACTGGTGCTTATGCTTCAGTTGGTATGAAAGTGATGGAAAGAGTGGCAGGTCATGCTTCGGGAGGATATTTTATTCCTCAAATAGACATCGAAGCCAAGACCGTCTATACCAACAATATGCCTTGTGGCGCCATGCGTGGATTTGGTGCCAATCAAGTGGCTTTTGCGCTAGAGAGTTGTATTGATGATATCTGTGAGCAAGGGAATTTCGACAGATGGAAATTCCGCTATGATAATGCATTGGTGGATGGATTAACGACTTCTACCGGACAGCAATTGCAAGGTGTTGGAATTCGACAATGTTTAGAAGCATTAAAAGATGATTTTTATCAGAATAAGCATGTGGGTTTAGCATGTGCCATTAAAAACTCAGGAGTGGGTAATGGAATGCAAGATGAATCTAAGGTGATTATCGAAATTATTTCTGAAGATAAAATATTACTGCAGCATGGCTGGACAGAGATGGGTCAAGGAGTTCATAATATGGCGCTCCAAACTTTATGTGAGGAAACTGGAATTTCTCCTTCAAAAATAGAAGTAAAAGTTGATACCGAAGCTCAGATAAAAACGGGTATGACTACCTCTTCTCGTGCCACTGCTTTGGTGGGATTGGCAGTAATAAACGCGGCTCAAAATTTTAAGAAGGATTTAAATACAAACACCCTCCTCCAATTGGTGGGAAAAACCTATCGCGGAGCTTTTGTTTGCGATTGGACCAGCAAACCTGGAGCAGAGGTTGAAAACCCAATTATTCATTATTCTTATGGATATGCTGCCCAATTATGTGTATTAAATGAGGAGGGTAAAATTGATAAAATTGTCGCGGCCCATGATGCGGGTAAAATTATGAATCCGATGTTGTTTGAAGGACAAATAGAAGGTGGAGTCCACATGGGTTTAGGTTATGCCTTAACGGAAGATTTGCCCATGAAAGATGGATTTCTCGTTTCAGACAAAATGAGACAATTAGGAGTTTTGCGAGCCCACGAAACCCCAGAAATCATAGTGAAAGGAGTGGAAGTAAAAGACCCGGTTGGACCCTATGGCGCTAAAGGAATAGGCGAAATTGGACTGGTTCCAACCGCCGCCGCAGTGGCCAATGCTTTTTATAGCTTCGATGGAGTTCGTAGGTATAGACTACCGTTGAATAAGTAATGATAAGTAATAGCGGTCACTGAGCTTGTCGAAGTGGCTGTATCAGAATTGAAAGATTAAAACATAACCACAAAGGTAAAGTAAGGACAACTCAAAGGAAACAAAGCTTAAAAAACATTGTGCCCTTAGTGTTGCACTTCGAGTACTTCGTGGTAAAAAAACATAAATATGCCAATAATCCTAAAAAACACAAAATACATCAACTGGGAAACACTAGAATTCTCAGAGACCCATATAAAAGTAAATCAAGGAATAAATGAAAGCATTGAATTCTATTGTGATTTTGATAAGATTACTATTTCTGAAGATGACCAAATTATCGATTGCAAAGGGAAGTACGTCACTAAATCTTTTGCCGTAGGGCATCATCATGCTTACTCAGCCTTATCGAGAGGAATGCCAGCTCCCAAACAATCCCCCAATAATTTCTTGGAAATTCTAAAATATATCTGGTGGAATTTAGATAAATCTCTCGATAAAGATATGATTGAAGCCAGTGCCTTAGCCACAGCAATAGCTTGTGCAAAAGCCGGTTCAACTTTTGTAATTGACCATCATGCTTCTCCAAATCATATAAAAGGCTCAATGGAATTGATGGCAAAAGCATTCGAGAAAGTGGGTGTGGACCATTTGCTTTGTTATGAGATATCGGATAGGGACGGAATTAAAATAGCAGAGGAGGGTATTGAAGAAACAGAGGACTACCTTAATCAACATCAGGCTTTGGTGGGATTGCATGCTTCATTCACAGTAGGTGATGAAACCATGAAACGAGCTGCCGATTCAATGAGGAAGAAAGACTCAGGAATCCATATCCATACTGCCGAAGATTATTACGACCAAGAGCAGTGTTTGCAAAAACATGGTAAACGCGTGGTTGAAAGGTTGAACGAGTTTGGTGTATTAGAATCCTCAAAATCTATCCTAGGACATTGTTTGCACATTGATGAGAAAGAACGAGAACTCATAAAAAAGGGAAAAGCATTCGTAGTTCAAAACATGGAAAGCAATTTGAATAATAATGTGGGGCTTTTCAATGGCGAGAACTTAGGAGATAGAATCATGTTAGGAACAGATGGAATGCACAGTGAAATGATTCGTTCGGCGCAAGCAGCATTCTTTTCTGGTCAAGCAAAAGACAATATCGATTTTGTTTCAGCCTATGAGCGATTTAGAAAAGTTCATGAATACCTAAAGATAAATAATTTCAAAGGAGATGGAGAGAATAACTTAGTCATTCTGGATTATCCAACACCAACAGAATTCAATCAGGATAATTTTTTTGGCCATTTTCTCTTTGGCTGGTCATCAAACATGATTACTGATGTAATCTCAAATGGAAAACTAATAATAAAAGATAGAATCCTCCAAACCATTAATGAAGAAGAAGTTTGGAAATTCACAAAAGAACAAGCCAACAGACTCTGGAAAATATTATAGCATAGAAATGATAATTCGGTTTTTTATAAGCTGCAGAGCAGCACGATATTTATAGCCCAGCGCGAAGTGCTTGGTGATAAATAAACGATTGTTTGTAAGGTAGTTTAAAGTAATCAAAAAAAAGTGGTTAGAACGTCTAGCTTGATTCAATTTAGATTTTGTGAAACAGAATATTTATCTTTTTTAATAATGACATATTTGTAGATTATGAAGGAGCCTCTTTTAAATGGATTAATAAAAAGCTGCAGAGCAGCGAAATATTTATAGCCCAGCACAAAGTGCTGGGTGATAAATAATCCAAGCTTTTTCCAAGCAGTCTAAAGTAATCAGGAAAGAGTCATTAGTTCATCTGCGCAGAGTGAAATTGAAAAAATGAATTACCCCAAATAGGGTTTGTCAAATTATAATCAAATAATGGAAATACTAATAAAAAACGCAAATATCATAAACGCAGGTTTCACAAAATCCGCCGACATCCTCTGCAAAAACGGAAAAATTTTAGAAATCGGAAAAGACCTAATCCCCCAATCTGAAAACGCTAAAATCATATACGCAGAAGGAAACTATGTATTTCCAGGAGGAATAGACCCTCATGTGCACATGCACTTACCAACACCAGCCGGATATTCCGCCGACGACTTTGAATCAGGAAGCAAAGCAGCATTAAGAGGAGGAACAACCACCATCATAGATTTTGTCACCCCCAAAAAAGGACAAATACTTCAAGACGCAATAAAAGAACGCAAAGAGGAAGCAAAAAACAGAGTAATAGATTGCTATTTCCATGTAAGCCCAATAGAATGGCGAGATACCATGGAGCAAGAAATAGCACAATGTATCAAAGATGGATACAAAAGTTTTAAAGTTTATATGGCCTATAAAGAAAGTATTGGCTTAAACGACGATGTGCTTTTGAAGGTGATGAAAGCAGTAGCTAAATATGGCGGAATGGTGACACTGCATTGTGAAATGGGAGATAAAATAGAGGAGGCTAGAAATCAACTTTATGCTGAAAATAAAAGAAGTCCCAAGTACCATTCTTTATCTCGTCCAGCAAAATGGGAAGCACAAGCAGTAAAACGAGCCATAGAATTAGCCGAACAAGCCCATTGCCCTATCTATATTGTTCACGTCTCTGCCAAGGAATCTCTGTATCATATTGAAGAGGCACAGAAGAAAGGGCAGAAAGTGATAGCGGAAACTTGTCCACAATATTTACTCCTCGACGATTCTATTTATGAAGAGGATTTTGAAACAGCAGCAAATTATGTAATGAGCCCTCCTCTAAGAAAAAAAGAAGACCAAGAAGCCTTATGGTCAGCAATTAAGTCCGGAGTGGTAACTACAATTGGAACCGACCATTGTCCATTTACTAAAGAACAAAAAGCATTGGGAAAAGATGATTTTAGAAAAATCCCTAATGGCACAGGAGGAGTGGAGCAAAGGTTAAACCTTATCTATAAACATGGAGTCTTAGAAAATAGAATCACACTACAAGAATACGTAGCCATCACTTCAACCAATGCAGCCAAAACCTTTGGCCTCTTTCCTCAAAAAGGCCAAATAGCTGTAGGTTCAGAAGCCGACTTAATCATATGGAATCCCGGTTCTGAGGAGACCATCTCTAGTAAAACCCATCATATGAATTGTAATCTGAATATCAATGAAGGCTTCACCAGAAAGGACTCAGCTGAATTAGTGATGTTAGCTGGACGAGTTGTTTTGGAAAACGGGAAACTAACCGCTGAGACGCTAAGGCGCTAAGATTAAAGTTCTCTGCGTCTCTACGCCTTTGCTGTTAATTCAAAATCCATTCACAAACCTTTTGAATCCTTCTTTTAAAAGAGAGACATTGAAGTTGATTAGAAAACCTAGCTTTTTATCTGCAAGTTTTAGGTATGAGATTATTTGTGCATTATGAACTGCTTGTAGATATTCAACAGCTTTTATTTCGATTATAATTTTATTTTCAACTAATATATCTAATCTGAAATCCTTGTTTAGTTCTTTCCCTTTGTATATCAATGGAAGATAAACCTGTTGTTCACAAAATATACCTCTTGATCTTAACTCTTCCAATAGGCATTCTTCATAAACAGATTCCAACAAACCAGGTCCCATTGTTCTATGAACTTCAATTGACGAATCAAGGATCTGTTTGCTTAAATAATTGTATTGTTCTTTGTTCATTTTAGTGGGTTTATTTTGATGCTAAATAGAACCGCAGACGCTAAAACGCAAGGTGTTTTTGTTCTCTGCGTCTCTCCGCCTTTGCGGTTAATAACAAATTCTAAAACTTCACTCGCTTTGTACCTTCCTCTAAAATACTCTGAAGTACAGCCACTGGGTTTTCAAACTTATTAGCAAACATCATAGCAGCAATAATATAAGGTTTAAAACCAGCTTCATGATAGGTTTTGATTCTATATTTCTCGAATACTTCTGCTTCTACCTCTCCTTCTTTACAAGAAATATCAGAAATATCTGCTGGAAGACAATGCATATATAAAGCATCCCCATCTTTTGTGGTTTTGCGCATTTCTTCGGTGTATTCCCAATCTTTGAACTTCGCATTATTCTCCAATGCTTTTTGCTCTAATTCTTTTAGTCCTTCAGAGTCCTTGTTTTTCAAAAGCTCGGTGCGCTCCTGCATAATATGGAAAGGTGCCCAACTCTTTGGATATACAATATCTGCATCTTTCATCGCTTCGGCCATATCATGACTTACCTTAAAAGAACCACCATTTTTCTCCGCATTTTCTTTAGCTGTATCCATAATCTCAGGAATTAAATCATAACCTTCAGGATAAGCCAATTCCACATCCATTCCATAGCGTGTCATTAAAGCAATAATTCCTTGAGGTACCGACATGGGTTTTCCGTAACTAGGGGAGTAGGCCCAACTCATCACTATTTTCTTTCCTTTTAAATTCTCTAAAGAACCAAATTCGTTTTTAAGGTGAAGTAAATCGGCCATGGATTGGGTTGGGTGGTCCATATCACATTGGAGATTTACAATCCCAGGTCGATTTGGAAGTACTTTTTTCTCATAGCCTTCATCTAATGCTTCGGCAACCTCACGCATATATTTGTTTCCTTCACCAAGGTACATATCATCTCTAATTCCAATGGCATCCGTAAGGAAAGAAATCATATTTGCGGTTTCTCTCACTGTTTCGCCATGGGCAATTTGTGATTTGGTTTCATCCATATCTTGAACTGCCATTCCGAGAAGGTTAGCAGCAGAGGCAAAAGAAAAACGAGTTCGGGTGGAGTTGTCTCTAAATATAGAAACGGCCAATCCCGAGTCAAATACTCTTGGAGAGATATTCTCATCACGCATTTGCTTTAAGATGGCTGCAATTTCTAAAATAGCTTCTAATTCATCATCACTTTTTTCCCAGGTCAGTAAAAAATCTTTTCCAAAAAGGTCAGTATCTAATTGAGCTAGGGTTTTAATTTTGTCTTGTATGTTCATATGTTCATATGTTTTAAGTTTAATGTTCAAAAAGGGCAAAGGGTAAAGCTGGTCTTCAATGTTCAACACTTTGATTCCGCTCCATGTAAAGATTCACTACCGATTAATCAATTTTCTTATGCGTTCTTTGCGATTTCTTTGCGTGAAACCTGTTTTTGTTAAGAATTAAAGCTGATAAGCAAATGCTGCATAGAAAGCAGAGGCTATAACTAAATCATCAATAGCTACTTTTTCGTTTGGAGCGTGGGCAAGAATTTCGTTGCCTGGGCCAAAGCCTATCATAGGGATTTTGTATATGCCATTTATCACCACTCCATTGGTAGAGAAGGTCCACTTGTCTACTTTGGGTTTTGTGGCATAAAGCGCCTCGAATGCTTGTACACCCGTTTGAACCACTTGATGGTCTTCTGGGATTTTCCAAGTTGGATAGTATTTCTCCATTCCGTAGGTTAATCCTGTATAGGCCTCCTCCGAATAGTCTAATACTTCAACTTTAGCATTTAATCCTTCTAAGAGCTCCTCTATTTCTTTTACAGCAGACTCTTTGGTTTCTCCCCATGTAAGGCGGCGGTCAAGATGTAATCTGGAAAAATCAGAAACAGCACATAGTGACGGACTTTCCGAAACAAATTCAGAGATGGTCACACTGCCTTTTCCAAGGAACTCGTCATAAGTCAATCGTTCATTAAGCTTTTCAATTTCTAGGGCTACTTTGGATGCCATATAAATGGCATTTTTGCCTCTTTCGGGAGCTGAGCCATGGGAAGAAACTCCATAGAAACTCACATGCATTTCCATTCTTCCTCTATGTCCACGATAGATATTTAAATTAGTAGGTTCGGTGCTAATGGCGAAGTCGGGTTTTATTTTCTCTTCTTCTACCAAATATTTCCAGCATAAGCCATCACAATCCTCTTCCATTACGCTTCCTACAAAGTATATGGTCAAGTCTTTATCGAAGCCCAGTTCTTTTAAAATCCTTCCAGAAGTAACAAAGGCAGCAGGTCCACCTTCTTGGTCAACAGTTCCACGCCCATGAACAAATCCGTCTTTGATTTCTCCACCTAATGGGTCAAAATCCCAATTACTCAAATTACCATTGTCCACGGTATCCATATGCCCATCGATAGCTAGTACTTTTCTACCATTACCAATTCTACCAATCACATTGCCCAAGCCATCTATCCATACTTCATCAAATCCCGCCTCCTCCATTTGGCGTTTGAGTTCTAGCTGAACTTCTTTTTCTTGTGTACTTAAAGATTTTATTTTCACCAACTCGGAAAGGTTTTTAGCGGTATAGTCTCTGTATTTTTCCGATAAGGATTTTATTTGTTCAATGGTATTTTGCATATCAAAAGTGTTTAAATTTTAAAAGTTCCCGCTACAAATTGAGGTTAAGAAATGCATGGATAGTATTATTTACTATCTAAATTTCATTGGTCAAAAGTCAAGCAGGATTGCTTAGAAATTGGTATTAGATACTATCTCGTAAATCTAGTGATAAATACGATATAAAATTGGTTTGCTTATGTTGAATATAAAGGGATTGCGTAGTGTTTAGAATGGTTCTAAGAAAGAATGGGCGCTAAAATTAATCTATCTATGTTTCTTTCCTGTTTTCTGTTGATTTCTTCAATTACTAAATAGTTGGAGTAAAATGTTTTTTAAAGCGAACAGTAATCCTGTCCGTTTTTATGTCTTTTAAAAGTATAAATTCGAGCTCATATTAAAACAATTGTTTAATGAATAAGAAGAAGTATAAAGTGAGATTTTTGCTAATGGATTTTCGAAAGAATTACAATAAAGAGTCAAATAAGAAACTTTTGAAATCAGATTAATTCTAGTTAAGAGATTGTGGTTCTACTACCATTAGTTTGTATGTATATAATTTACAGTTTTCATCAAAATTGCATAGTTTGCTTTTAAGAAAATATTGTATTTAAAATTCAGGATTAGAGGATTTTTTATCGGTTTTTATCTTATATTTGGACAAACAATTATTAAAATTTGACCTACTTATATCCAACTTTTTTAAACGGTAAAAATGAATTCTTTGATGCTTTCTATCAAGAACATCATGCGACACTATTAATGATTGCATATAAATATATGCGTAATAAAGATGATGCCGAGGATGTAGTAGCAGATGTATATAAAAAGCTATTGTTTTTTTCTGCTGAACAGAGGAAGAAGTTGTTACCAGACTCTCACTCTGAGTTTGTTTATTACATTAGAAAAATGGTAGTGAATAAAAGTTTGGATAATTACAAGCAAAAAGCCAACCAGAGGAGGTTATTAACAGAACATTTTTCTAGAAATGAAGAATCAGATTTTTTTGATGAGCAAGATGTTTTAGAGCCTCGATTACAGGAGATTATACAACAGTTATTAAGCCAACGAGAAGTTGAAGTAATTGCCTTGCACGTACAAGGCTTTAAAAATGCAGAAATAGCTAAGCAATTAGACATATCCTATTTCACAGTGCGTAATTTGATTCATGTATCTAAAAAAAAGTTAAAAAACCAGTACAAAAAGTATTTTCAGTAGTTTTATAGTTGGACCAATATCTCAAAAGGAATGGATTATTATAATATTGATAACATCGATAAGTTTCTAAAGCAACAGCTTTCTACAGAGGCGATGACATCTTTTCAAAAGGCAATGGATAAAGATTCTCTGCTAAAAGATGCTGTGGATGGCTACCGCTTTATGAAAGAAGATGGTGTTGATTTGGATGATATGCTCCAAAACTCGAAGCGAAAAATGAAGCACAAGCCTTTGGGTAAAACACGAATGCTGCACTCTTGGAAATCAATAGCTATTGTAGCTTCTATTGTTATTTTGCTGGGAGTAGCTGGGCTTATACAACTCACATCGGGGCCAAATATTAATGATTATGACTTTAAGGATGCTGGTTTGCCTGTTCATTTAGGTGCACTTAAAGTAGTTGATTATACGGTATTTACTAATTTTTATAAGCTTGGAGATTATAAGAATGCCCTTCAAGAAATTGATGTTTTAATTCAAAAGCAATCTAATAACGATACCCTCCTCTATTATAAAGCTTGCATTCATAAAGAACATAATAGTTACATTAAAGCAATTGAATATTTCAAAATGATAAAACCAAGTTCTGCTTATTTTGAAAAGGCAAATTATCAGGAAGCCATGTGCTATTGGTATATTGATGATAAAGAAAACTTATTAAATACTCTAAATACGATTTCCAAAAGTTCAAATCATTTATTTTATCATCAATCTCTTTTGATTCTTAAAAAGCTATAAATTATCATTCCTCCTACTAACAATACTACTAAACCAATTCCCGACTTCTTTATTTTTGATTGTTCGATTTTTGAATCTACACCATTATAGCTTAAAGCTGCCCAATAAATAGGATTGAACAATTGAGGATCTTTTGCATTGCTTAAGAAATCCTTTTTCGCATTCCAAAGGGCTTCTGAATAGGGTTCTCCAGATTCAATTCTTTCATAAAAATCACCTAATATTTCTGCGCTACTTTGGTCATCTAATCGCCATGGAGTTGTAATGACGGCATTCGATCCTGATAAATATAAAGATCTAATCATACCAATCTTTCCATCACTGTAATCGAATAATGAGAATCCTGCTCTACAGGATGCTACCACTGATAAATCTGTATTTAGAGCTCGTTTATTAAAAAAATCTTTACTAAGCGAAGTATCATTTAAATATAGTTTATAAATACTATTCGTATTATAACTGGCTCTAAGGTATCTACTGTCAAAATCCACAATCCCATGTGCTGCTATATGTATATATTTAAAACTGGAATGAGTATTCAGTTGATTCAAATCAGCACTGTTGCTAATGAGTAAAGATTTTGACTTACTCTCCAGCTTATGCCCTAATAGATTATTGAACGGTAGTTTTTTAGCAATTATTTTGTTCTTATAATCAGGAGAAAAAATCAATGTAAAATCACTTATTTTATGGACTCTGTTTAATAATATGTTTTCCACATAAATATTGGGTAAATAGGTGAAATTATAATCCATACCAAAATATTCAAAATCCCTGTATTGAGGGTGACTTAATGTATCTTTAATTAAGATATCAAAAGGTAAAAAATCTATTTTATAATTGGGTGCAATTTTAATTCTCTTAATGCCTTTCAAGTATTTTAATAAAGGTCTAAAATATTTTCCGGAAACATAATAAGAGACCTCCTGGAAAGTTTTTGGATCATTTATAAAGTCTTCATTTAAATAGCTTAGCATCCCTCTTTTATCGTTATCCTGACCTATTCCGATGATTTTGCAAAAATCTTTCTTAACAACAAAAACATAATTGGTATCCTTATTTAGGAACTTATGGTTAGTGTATAAAAGGACAGCTTCGTCTTTTTCAAGCGACTCCATATAACTATCCATACTAACTAAGGGTTGATGTCCGAATAATGCCTTTATTGCTGGTGATGTGGCTTGAATAAAATCATCATATTTGTTATTGGTATTTTCTATTTCAGCTTTAATCTTGATGGTATCAAACGATAAAAGCCCCTTTCTGTGTAAATACAATTTATCTTGCAAAATAAATATAGTAGTATTTAAACTATCTAGAGCTCGTTTTGTTTCTTTTAATTGCGTCTTTTCTGATTCAGCGATTAGTTTATAATACAAAGATTCGTACCGAGTTTTATTGGCATAATGCCAATAGATTTCAAGATATTCTTCTTCATTCGTAGTGCTATATAATTGATTAGCGATGGTAAGAATTTGATCATAAGGTGACTTATAATACCCAGTAGAAATATATTCCGTTTCTGGCTCTAAATAATGGATTAAAAAATGATGATATAAACGTTCTGCTTGAAAGTTTAAATGAAGTAGGGAATCTAAATGATATTCGTCTAAATCATTTGTGCAGTTTAGGTAGGAGTTAGAATACCATTTAGTTACCATTAGTGGGGTTAATATCGATTTGAAATGATAATGACCATCAATTTGGATGGAAAAGTGTTTCAAGGCTTCGGCATAACACTTATTAGCTTTGCAGTAATCATTGTAATAGGAGTACTGCAGGCCTTTAACAGCCAACATTTGATATTGAGGCACACCCTTAGTGGGTTTAATCCCTTTTATTGCATTTATAGTCTGAGAGTATTGCTTGTGAAAGTATGTATTTGCCGCATTATTTTGGTCGTATTTCCTTGCGGTGAGCATATTCAGGTCTTGATGTAAATTGTTTCTTACCCTATAATAGAATACCATATTATACCACTTCTCTTTTTGGTAATCCAAGGTATTTATAAGACTATCACAGATATTAATCATATTAATTTGATGCCCTCCTATAGAGTCGTATTCCGGATAAGGAAATATTGGAGATTCTCTTAATAAAAGGGTGCTATAATTTCTTGCTGTGTTTAAATAGTTAAAATAGAAATAGTTGATGTCAATATCAATGCTATTGTCCAATGTTTCTAAAATCTCTAAAGCTTCGATCATGTTATTATTAGAATGTTTGGTTTTCATCTCTAATGCATGGTATCTCGATAAATAAATTAAATACTCTACTTTAAATTGTGGATCATAATTGCTTGCTAAGGATTTATAAAAAAACATGGAATCAGCAGTATGTTTAATATCGAGAACATAGCCAATATCGTGGTATATATGATTCAACAATTGGTAAGCTTCCCCAACGAGCATTTGAATGGAGTCATTGCTGTATTTAAAACTTCGGTGATCTAAAAAAATAAGCTCCTCTATCGCTAAAAACAAAGCATTATTTTTATAATAGAAATTGGCTTTTTCAATTTGCTCCTCAATATCTTCTATTGAAAAGGTTTCCTTATCCTTCAAGTCGTT
Source organism: Bacteroidales bacterium (assembly GCA_016744655.1). Lineage (GTDB taxonomy): Bacteria > Bacteroidota > Bacteroidia > Bacteroidales > UBA12170 > UBA12170. Next base: position 32,589 of record JADGDY010000023.1, read on the forward strand.
TTCTACTATATTATTAGCCTTTATAAATGGCGCATTTGAAAGAAATGCCATGAGCAGGAGTAACAAGAAATGCGATTTTGACCAATTCATTTTAAGGGGGCTTCTATACAATAAACGACCTGCGTTTTAAATTGTACTTTTAATTATCTAATATAGGAATGAATTTTAGTTTATACAATGTATTTTTTTAATTAGAATATGCAATGAATATTGAGGTTTTACACCAAAATATATGCACTCTGCTGTAAGCTCAAATGAAAGCCAAATAAAGACTAACATTAGTAATCATGAGGACTAATGGATTCCAGCCTTTTTGCTCAGGAGGAAATGTTTTCCGCCGATATTCATGTCAAGCTTCTGTTTTATATATTCTTTTGTTTGGAGATATGTCTTTAAGCCGGCAAAAGCATTATTTTTTCAGTAAAACACTCTGGCCGGCCAAAAAAAGTTCGGGTTCATCATTACCCCAGTATTTCTTTCCTTTCAGTCTCTCATACTGGGTTAATGAAATGTCGCACCTTCAGTGCTTTGTTAAGTGTTCCAAAGCTATGAATGAATATAGGAATAGATGAGTGGTATTGATAAGCTATTTTTAATCTATGATATTTAAGGTTTAGAAGATTGAATCTAGCTTTATGTTTTTTGCTCCCTTTAGGGCAAACAAGAAGATGAATATCTAGGGTATTCTGCTCAGGCGGAAATGTTTTCCGCCGATATTCATGTCAAGGTTCTGTTTTATCTATTCTTTTGTATAAAGATATGTCTTTAAGCCGGCAAAAGCATTATTTTTTCAGTAAAACACTCTGGCCGGCCAAAAAAGTTCGGGTTCATCATTACCCCAGTATTTCTTTCCTTTCAGTCTCTCATACTGGCTTAATGAAATGTCACACCTTCAGTGCTTTGTTAAGTGTTCCAAAGCTATGAATGAATATAGGAATAGATGGGTGGTATTGTATGCTCCTAGAGCGTATGTTCACATCGAGTAAAAAAAATGGAAGGAAGGGAAGCCTTCCATTTTAGTAAAGAATGATGCGTTTTGGAGTATATAATAAGGCCCTATAATACTAATTTTCATTCACAAGGTTTAACTTATCGCGAATGCATTAAAACCACTATATATTTAGTAAACGATTTATGAAACCAATTGTACTGTATTTCTTACTAAAATAACTGTCATTCCGCTGTGCACCGAGGAATCTTTAATCATTATTAGGGCTAAATTCTATTTTGATGAGCTAAGTTAGGTTGATTTAATTTCTAGAAGCAGAATATGTATGAAACTTTGTCTAATTATTATGTGTTGATATACAAAATGCAGTTTATATAGTTATGAAATAGAAACCATTCAAGGATTCTGAATCAAATCCCGTAAAATTTATAAAGACTTCCAACGGAAGTCTAATTCCGCCTTATCAGGAAGTCGTTAAGCGGAGCAAAAGGATTGAAGGAAATAAAAACAATACTGTTCGACGCTCGTTAGTGAGCATTCAAAGAATGTCACTAAAAGTAGGAGCTTATTGTTTTTCCGAAAAGCCATTTGTGGAGTAGACTTTCTGATACAGCGGTGGTTTTGCTACTTTTTTTGAAAAGTGTTAAAGAATAAATGTGGCTAATAGGGTATCTAAACCAGAAGAAATATATCATTGTAAAAGAGTTTTAAAAATATAATTAGCTCTACTTATGCACCCTATTTTTTTAGCCTAAATCTATCATTACAGTCTAGCATATGGAAATCGATCTATTCTGAATTTAAATACACAATGATACTAAAGCGCATCAAAATGAGAAATAGCCAATAGGTATAATGACAAGATTTCTCCGAATTAAAATAATTTCATTTTTTCTTTCACAATAAAAGTACAATATCCATTTTCAATCGTATTCTTGAAAAGAATAGATGTTTTATAACCGTCAATATATGATAAATAAATCATGATTTGCTATTTTGTGTCTAAAATTGAATAATGATGAATCACGATTATTAACAAAATATTAACGATTACAAAAGGAATAGCTACGCTAGTTTATTGCGACTAGATTTAAATAAGCAATAACAATACATTTATGTAAAACTTTAATGATATGAGAAGAAATATTTTTTTAAGCTGTTTGGCAATACTAATATCCATGTCCTTGTTTGGACAGGATATGAAACTACAGCCCAACGTTTTTATGAAGATTGAATCGGGTACTACCCTAAAAATGGGTTCTGGAGATTTAAAGATTGAATCTGATGCCACAGGCGACGCCTGCTTAATTGATTTAGGTAATATCACATATTCTAGCGGTGGGACAGCAAAAGTAGAGCGATACTTAAGTCAAGGCAAATGGCATTTGATATCATCCTCTGTTTCCGGAGCTGTTTCTGGGATGTTTATCAACGATTATTTACAAAGTCATAGTGAGAACACCAACCTATATACAGAAATATTACCCCTCGATACTCCGCTTGAAATCATGCAGGGTTATGCTTTTTGGACTGTTGATGGAGCACCAAGCACAGAAACCTTTGAAGGTACAACAAACACAGGGAATAAGCCCTTTAGTTTCACCAAAACTGACTTTGATGATGAAGATGATGAAGGATGGAACCTTATAGGAAATCCATATCCTTCTGCTTTGGATTGGGATGCGGTGACTATTCCTGCAAATTTAGGAGCTGCCTTTTGGGTTTTCGATCCCGAATATACAGATGGAGAAGGCTCTCATTATAGGTATTATATTAGTGGCGGTGGTGCAGCAAATACAACGAGTCAGTATATTGCCTCGGGCCAAGGTTTTTTTGTGAGAGCAACTGGATCCGGTACTTTACAATTAACCAATGCCGCTAGAACAATCGATAGCCAGAAGTTTTATAAGGCTTCTGAAGCAGAATTAGAAGAGAACACCATGTTGGTCATTAAGGCCAACAATGGGGGAATCACCAACCAAACTGCCATTAGGTTTAATGAAAATGCCACAGACCAAATCGACAGACTATTTGATGTTACTTGTATTACCTCCACAAGTATGAAGGTGCCGAATTTATACTCCCATTGCAATAATCAAAAAATGTCTATCAATACCTACCCTCAAATAACAGGGCATGAGGTGCATCCGTTTTTTGTTCAAATGGGAGAAAGTAAGGAAATTAGGATTTCTGCTCATGAAATGAATACCATCCCCGAGGAATATCCTATTTATCTAGAGGATGTTGCCGCACAAACTTATCAAGACTTAAGAACAACACCAGAATATGTATTTCAATACAGTGAAAACGAGATTAAAGAATTTAAAATCCATTTTAAAGACATCACAGGCATAGAAGAAATAGATACTCAGAAGATTTTAGCCTATTTTCAGGAGGATTATCTAAATATAAACATCCTCACAGAAAATATGCAAAGCTATCATTTGTCGCTATATTCATTATCTGGGCAATTGCTTTATTCTATGGATTCAGATCAAAAACAAATTCAGATACCTTTCTCGTCAAGCACGGGAATGTATCTATTAAAAATAGAAGATTCAAAGAACAGTTATCAGCAAAAACTTATTAAAAAATAAACAGATGAAAAAAATAATTATAGCCATCATATTTAGCGTTTTTACATTTATCTCATATGCTCAAACCCCACCACCACCTAATGGTGGAAATGATGCTGGAAATGGAAATACACCAGTAGGTGGAGGCGCTCCCATTGGAGGCGGATTAGGAATTTTAGTAAGTATGGGCTTGGCTTATGCCTACGGACAATATAATCGAGTTACAAAGTAAGAAAGTGGAAATCTGAAGTACGAAGCTCGATAGTAAAAAGTAGAATTACTTTTTACTTTATAAACTTTGAACAAAATAAAAAAGAAATATGAAAAGCATAAAACAAATTATTATAAGCCTCCTAATCATAACAACATTAGGACTTAAGGCCCAAGTAGCCATCAACACAGATGGAAGCGATGCAAATGCCTCAGCCATTTTAGATGTAAAAAGTACCGAGAAAGGCTTTTTACCACCAAGGATGACAATAAGCCAAAGAGATGCCATTTCAAATCCTACTTCAGGCTTATTGATATACCAAACTAATGGAATAGCTGGGCTATACCAGTATGATGGTTCTGCCTGGAATTTGGTTGGTAACAATAACATACCTTCTGGTAGCCAAGCTGGTGATATGCTTTATTGGGATAATAATGAATGGGTGAATATACAAGCTGGTAGGCATGGTGCAACATTGCAGATAAGAGGAGGAGTGCCTACTTGGGTTAGTGAACCTCTTCCTCTTCCATTTATTGAAAATTTCGATACTCAGACTCAGTTTGACAGATGGGAGTTTGTTGTTGGAGGTTCAAGTAATGATACCTGGCAAATGGTTTCAGATTATAGCGGTAACTCCCTCGATGGTACACCCTTTGCTTTTGTTAACTCTGATGAGTTAGGAGCTGGCTCAACCATGGATGAGTATTTAGTTTCGCCATTTATTGATGCTTCTGGGGTGAGCGAATTATATGTGAAGTTTGATATATTTTACAATAACCTTTCAGATGATGAATATGCTGAAGTTAGTGTTTATAATGGAGTTTCATGGATTGCAGTATATAACTCATCAGAAGACAATGGAGGATGGCATGCCCCAGCTCATTTAACTTTTGATGTCAGTGAACATATTAATGATCATTTTAGGATTAGGTTTCATTATTATTCTCCAGGATGGAACTGGTATTGGGCAGTTGACAATGTAAGTGTAACTGAAAATAGTGGTAAATAAACAGCAATCTAAAAACACATCAATAAATTCATGCCTCTTAAAATGTATAAATAATAGATAATCAGACATGTAGAAGGTTGAAAAATTTATTTTTTGTTTCAGAAAAAAAACAAATTAATGAAACCAATAAAAAACATAATTATCCTATTTTCATTATTGGCAAGTTTAACAATAAGTGCACAAATAGCCATCAACATAGATGGGACGTAAGCTAATACATCAGCCATTTTGGACATAAAAAGTACCGAGAAAGGTTTTTTGCCACCCAGAATGACAGAAGTACAAATGAATGCTATTAGTAACCCTGCCGAAGGCTTAATGGTATATTGCACCAATTGTAATCCCAAAGGACCTTATTATTTTGATGGGAGTAATTGGGTGAATTTTTCTACCAACAATCCATCAGATATAAGTGAAACCGATGTTTATAACCCGTCAACCGGTAAGATATGGATGGATAGAAACCTAGGTGCATCACAAGTGGCCTCATCGAGTACTGATGAAGATGCTTTTGGGGATGTATATCAGTGGGGTAGATTAACTGATGGACATGAGAAACGTAGTTCAACAATCACTTCTAGTCGATCTAATGGTGATGAACCTGGGCATAGTAGGTTTATATATGGTGCTGCCGACTGGCGAATTCCTGGGAATGATGATCTGTGGCAGGGTGAAAATGGGATAAATAATCCATGCCCAAGCGGCTATCGAATACCTACCGAAGCAGAGTGGAACGCTGAATATGCTAGCTGGGATTCTCAAAATTCTGCAGGGGCTTTTGCTTCTACCCTAAAATTAACGATAACAGGGGAGCGTAACTATGTAAATGGTGTCATAAATTATGTAGGCACGCGTGCTGCATACTGGGCAAGCACAACGCCTGGTGACTTTGCCGTGAGTCTACTTTTTCATAGTACTTATAGCGGTACTATTACTGTTTACCGCTCTTATGGGGCATCCGTACGTTGCATAAAAGATTAATACGGAATTATACCTATTATGATTCAAAATTCTACATTAATTTCTCTAATTCTTTCAAGGGCTTTGTTTTTGATTCAGCGTTTACAATTGTGTTGGCAAAATGACATTAGGAGCGTTTTGGTTAACATTTGATTTCTTATAAAATAGAAACATCACAGAGAAGAGATCTGCATCTCGAATCATTTTTTTTAGCTTAAAAAGTACAATATCCATTTTCAATCGTATTATAGGAAACGATCTGTTGCTAATTGTAAAAACCAACAACTATCACTAGATATTAAGGATGATTAACCGATTTTAAAAAAGAGGGCATATGACTAAAAAAAATAAACTAAAACCATTTACTTTTATGTTGTCTTCAATCTGTGTAACCAATTCAAAATTCGTATCTAGGGATAATAGGTGTCATATTATTACTTTATGTATTTTTCAATAATAAATATCTTAAATAAAGATCTCTATAAATATTCTAATGTTTATATCGAGGTACAAGTTAACGGGAGAGTGGTGAGAAATTTACATTCTGGCTTCTCAAACCAATTTGGACAAGTCTTTATTAATCATGATTACTGTGGGCTTGTTGAAATTTTGATTAATGGAATTTTTCATAAGGCAGTAGAGTTTCCAGGAATAACAACAATAATTATAACTGATAATCAAAAACTAACTTGGAACCAGATTTGACTTAATAGTATTTTGAAATACCTGATATCAAAGTTATTTTATTAACATTTACTTAACAATATATCACGTTTGAAAACTCAAAGTATACACTAGCTCATTGGCACGTTGTCATTCAAATGGAATTCGTAAATTTAGCAATTCAGTTATTGAAAAAATTCGAAATAAACTACATTTTATTATGACCCTCAAACCTCAAAACCAAAAGCGCAAAGCATTACTAACCATTTCTATTTTTCTATTACTCATTTCTTTTGGACCATTAAAAGCCCAAATGATTATTTTAAACGAGGATTTTAGTTCTGCCAGCGGAAGCAACCCTCCTCTGGAATGGTCCAGTATTCTCATTCAAGGAGAATCCAGCGATATTTGGCGATTTGACAATTCAGGAAGTCAAACGATTGAATATCCCATGAACGCTCCATTTGCCATTTTCGATGCGGGAGCTGTTTCAAACAATAGTCAAGTAGAAGAAGTAGTCTTGGAAACCCCAAGTTTCGATGCTTCCATTAGCAATTATATCATGCTATCTTTTGACCATGTTTATTTCAAAGGAACTTCTGGTAATGCACAAATACAAGCCTATAATGGTAGCAATTGGACTACTATTGCCACCTATGATAGCAATGTTGAAGAAGAATCAAATGCTGTAGTAGATATTTCTTCAGTAGTAGGAAACATTACCAATGCCAAACTACGCTTTTTATGGAGTGGAAATGGAGAAGGCTTTTGGGCCATAGACAATGTGAAAATATACAGTCCTCTACAAAGAGATATTGGAGTCTTTTCATTAGATAATCCTGTAATGCCTTTTGACAATGGCAGCCATTCTGTAGAAGTTTCTTTAAAAAACTACGGATATGAAAATCTAACATCAGTAAATATCAGATGGACCGTAAATGAAGTGGAGCAAGCACCATTAAATTGGACAGGTAATATCACACATGGACATACCGAAAACAATATTGCAATAGGTAATTATGATTTCCAAGGAGTAGTAGATTTGAAAATCTGGTCAGAATCTCCAAATGGGCAAAGTGATATGAATGCCTATAATGATACTTTGGTGAAAAGAGTTTCTAGTGCTATATGCGACACCTTGACAATAGGTGGAGATAACCCAGATTTTACAACATTCACAGAGGTCGCTGATGTCTTGAATACAGCAGGTATTAGTTGTCCCGTAGTTTTCTTGGTAAGGGATGGAGTTTATAATGAGCAAGTGGTATTAAATAATATATCAGGAGTTTCAGAAACGAATACAATTACATTTATGGGAGAGAGTGGTGATAGTAGTACAGTGATAATAG